>CAZIXV010000021.1:0-23808 GCA_964543105.1 uncultured Steroidobacteraceae bacterium | reverse complement strand
GCAACGCTCGGTCGCGCATTGAACGCGGTGAGCCACTCATGCAGCGCGCTGTTCGGTGCGGGAGCGAATTGCGGGAAGCGCAGTTGCAAGTAACCGAGCGCGCAACCGATCGCAAGATCGCCGATGTCGAAAGCGCTGGGTGCGTTGCGTGCCTCGCGCTCGAGCGTTTCCAGAATGCGCTTCGTCTTCAGAACGTGTTTGTCGATGCGCTCGCTCGATTGCATCTCAGGCGGCTGAGTGATCTCCACTCGCCAGGCAATCAGCAGATCTGCGAAGCCATTGCCGAGTGCGTGACGGCGCAGCGCATCCCAGCGGGCGGGGCCGGCGGCTGGAAAGAGCTTCGGCCCCTGCCCGATGGAATCGAAGTACTCACAAATCACGACGGAGTCATAGAGCGCGCTGCCATCATCGAGCAGCAGCGTCGGCGCTTTGTTCAGCGGATTGTGCTGCATCAGCGCTTCATTCGGCGGCGTAACCTTCGTCTCGAGGATCTCGATGCGTTCGGCAATCCGATGTTCGCGTGCGGCGATCAAGACTTTGCGCGCGTAAGGCGAGATGGGAATCCAGAAGAGTTTCATTGCGACCTCGGGTGCTAATAAAAATGTCTCATTCGTAGAGCGATGGCTCGAGCAATGAAGCAGATAAATCGGACATGCAAACGAATGTTTTATTTGTTGACGAACAAATAAAGCCATCCTAATGTCGCTCGCCGTCATTGGGCAAGCATCCACTCATGTCGAACGCTCAATCATCTCGACGCGATACGTTAAGCGACACGACAGTCGCGAACTTGTCATCCAAGCCGCGACGGACGCATGCAGAACGTCGCGAAGAAGCGGAGCAGCGCATGCTCGATGCGGCGGTGCGTATCGTTGCGCAGCGCGGGTTGGATGATTTGACCCTCGCTGAATGCGGCGAGGCTGCGGGCTACAGCCGCGGGCTCGCAGCGCATTACTTCGGTTCGAAGGATGCGTTGATCGCCGCGATCGCCAGTCACATCGTCGCGGATTACGCGGCGCGCTCGCGCGGCGGTTCGCGCGGGCGCAAAGGGCTCGAGGGATTTCTGTCCGCCGTTGAGTTCTACATCGATAGCGGACGCAGTCGCCCGCTGCAATTGCGTGCATTTCACGCTGTGCTCGGCGCAGGACCTTCGCATCCGCAGCTCGCTGAAACCATCGTTCGCGTCAATCGCGAATCAGTGGGTGGGCTCAAGCGTGGGCTCGACGCGTGCATCCAGCGCGGCGCGATACGTGCCGACATCGATTCCAAAGCGCATGCGACGCTGCTGCTCGCCATGTTGAGAGGCGTGATGAGTCAGTGGCTGCTCGATCCTGAGGGCGTCGATCTGGAAGCGCTCAAGAATACGCTGCTCGACGATCTACGACGTTCGTTAGCGCCATGACCGCAGTGCACGGAAGTTGCGAACACTGGGCGGAGACCAGCCCGGATGAGGTGGCGATCGTCGAAGGCGAGCGCTCGATGACCTATCGCGAGTGGAATGATGCGGCAAATCGCGTCGCGAACGGCCTTGCCGCGCAGGGAATCATCGCAGGCGACATCGTCGTCGTGCGCACGCATATTCGAATCGAGTGGGCGATTCTGTCGGCTGCTCTCGCCAAGCTCGGTTGCTCGCTGCTTGGTTTGAATTGGCGGCTCACCCCCGCTGAAGTGCGCTACGTGCTGACCAATAGCGGCGCGCATGCGTTGCTCTGTGATGACACCGATCCTGCGCAATTGGCTGCCGCAATGACGGAACTGCCGCTCAAGGTGAAGGTGTCAATCGATGTCCAGGCACAAGGCTTCATCACGCTGGAGTCGCTGCTGAACGCCGAGGCAACGCCGCGTTTCGCAGTGAAAGATCCGCCGCTGATCGTCTACACCTCCGGGACGACGGGTTTGCCGAAGGGCGTGGTCATGGGACGGCGCTCGCCGCATTTCACTGTTGAGCAAGTCGCGGAGTATCAGCGCGATGTGCGTCAGTCGCGGCGCTCAGCGGCGAGCAGCGGGCGCGGCGTATCGCTCGTGACGATGCCGATGCATCACGGCTCGGGGCCGGCGCAGATGTGGGGAGCGCGAGCGGGCGGTCGGAAAATCATTTTATTGCGTCGATTCGATCCAGAAGCCGCGCTTGCATTGATCAATCGCCACCGGGTAACCGATTGGGGCTCGGTGCCGACGATGTTGAAGCGCATTGCCGCGTTGCCGCCAGAAGTCCTGCGCAAGTACGACGTCAGCTCGCTCAAGCACGTCAGCGTCGGCGCCGCGCCGGTGCCGTACTCGCTCAAAGAATGGGTCATCGACTACTTCGGCGAAGGCGTGTTGAGCGAAGGGTATGGCTCGACCGAAACCGGCATGGTCACGCGGCTGACACCAGATATGCAGCGAGCGAAGCCCGGTTCGAGCGGCACACCGTACAAGCACGTGTCGATCGAAGCGCGCGATGCCGATGGCAATGTGTTGCCGCCGGGTCAAACCGGTGAGCTGTGGATTCGCACACCGACGACGCTCGGCCGATATTTGAATGGCGGCGAACTCGGCGACGATCAAATGGATGCGCGCGGCTTTTTTCGCGTCGGGGATGTGGGTTATCTGGATGCAGAGGGATTTCTGTACATCACCGATCGTGCGAAGGATTTGATCATCTCGGGTGGTGTGAACATTTACCCCGCAGAAATCGAACGCGTATTGCTCGAGCATCCAGCGCTGCTCGATGTGGCGGTAATCGGGATTCCAGATGATGAGTTCGGCGAGCAAGTCAAAGCGATTTGCGAGCGCAAACCAGGGCATGAAGTCAGCACGAGCGATCTCATGAGTTTCGCTGCCGAACGCTTGGCATCGTACAAGCGGCCGAAGTCGATCGAGTTCGTCGTTGAGCTCCCACGCAATACGATGGGGAAGGTCCTGAAGCGCGAGTTGCGCGAACCGTACTGGGCGGGACGCGAGCGGAAAGTGTGAGCTTCGTAACCCGTAATCCCTGAACAAAGGTTTCCTCCCGCCATGTCCTCCCACCCACGCATCCTCACTGAACGCCGCGGTCCGATCTTCGTCGTGACGATCAATCGCCCGGAGGCGAAGAACGCGTTCGATGCGACGACGTCTGCCGCGATGAACGCGGCAATGGATGAGTTCGAGCGTGAGGAGGGATTGTTCGTCGGCGTCATCACGGGTGCTGGCGGGACGTTTTCCGCCGGGGCGGATTTGAAAGAGGCGGCCAGCGGCGCCAAGCGCGAACCATTGCCGCGGGGTGGGTTTGGCGTCTTCGCCAAGCCGCCGCGCAAACCGCTCATCGCTGCCGTTGAAGGCTATGCCGTGGGGGGCGGATTGGAGTTGTGTCTGGCATGCGATCTGATCGTCGCGGCTCGCAATGCCAAGTTCGGATTGCCTGAAGTTCGTCATAACGTCGTCGCCATCGGCGGCGCCTTGTTTCGTTTGCCGCGACGGATGCCCTATCACTTGGTGATGGAGTTGGCCTTGACCGGCGAATTTCGTGATGCTGAGTTCTTTCATCGGCTCGGCGTCGTCAATCGATTAGCCGAACCGAGCGGTGCGCTGGACGCCGCGCTCGAATTCGCCGAGCGCTTGCTTGCGAATGGCCCGACAGCGCTCAGCGCCTCCAAAGAAATCATTCAGCGCTCGGGCGACTGGACGGACGAACAAGCGTGGCGCGAACAAATGAACTACGCGAAACGCGCGCTCGAAGCCGAGGATCGTCACGAAGGGCTGCGAGCGTTTGCCGAAAAGCGTAAGCCGCAGTGGAAAGGGCGATGAGTCGCGATGCGACGCCTTAAGTGGAGTCGAAGCCGATCCCTTCGGTCTAATCAAGTTGAGTTGAAGCGTGCTTCGACGAGCGGTATTCAGAAAGAACTCGCTCAGGAGGCGTTCATTCCGATGAGTGTGCTTCGCTGACAATTTCTGCAATTTGCGCGAGCGACTCGAACACATGAGTGGGCTTGCTTTGGCGCAGAATGTCAGCGGTGGCATAACCCCAAGTGACGGCACCGGAGTCCACGCCCACCTCGCGGGCGGCTTCGATGTCGCGAGTTTCATCGCCGATGCACAGTGTTTGGCCTGGTGCGACCTTCAGGCGTTGCATAACGGCGCGCAGCTTGTGCGCCTTGCCGAACATGGAGGCGCTGCATTCAAACGCATCGATGCAAGCGGCGTTTGCCGGGCCGAGTAGTGTGCGCACGTTATCCTCACTGTTCGAACTGGCGACGGCGAGTCGTATGCCAGCGGAGTGCAGTGTCTTGAGCAGTGGGTCGACGCCGTCGAACAGTTTTATCTGATCGAGATTGCGCGCCACTCGTCGACGCATCTCCGCGGCGATTCCCGGCAACTTCCATACGGGTACGCGCAAGTACCGAATGATGTCCGCGCTGCTGCGTCCACGCAGCATCGCGATCTCCTCATCCGAAACACGCCGCAAGCCAAATTGCTCGGCCACCTCATTCAGCGTCCGGATCATCCAATCCCCGCTGTCCGCAAGCGTGCCGTCGAAGTCGAAAATAACGAGCCGATAACGATGCATGAAGTTCCATGAGGATTTAGCTGAAAAATGCCGCGGCAGTCTAGCCGAACACCATTACAGATCCTCCAACATGATCGGCTGGTCCCGGTGTAAACCATGTACCTGGACACTTCTGTAAACGATGTACCTGTCTGGACACTGATCACCCATCACCCATCACCCATCACCCATCACCCATCACCCATCACCCATCACCCGCTTTGACCCATCTTCACCCGAACCCAGTTGACCGCGATCCATCGCCGCAGACACCATGCCGCCGCTCCATAGAAGGGGTGTCGTGATGGTGCGAGTGCGGATGAAACCGTTGACTCATCTATTGATGATCGGTGCGATAACGGCCTGTGCAAGCGCCGTGGCGGACGACCACGCGTATCAACCGCCGAAAACCGAGTTCGGGCATCCGGATCTGCGCGGCGTATGGAACTTCAGTTCCAACACGCCCTTCGAGCGGCCGGCGCGTTTCCAAGGCCGCGAATTCATGACGAAGGAAGAGTACGCGCAGATGCAAGCGCAAGTGCAGGCGCGCGCCGAGGCGCAGGACAACTCGCTCGGCGGCAATGGCGGCGTGGGTGGCTACAACCAATTCTGGGTGGAAAGCGGCGATCAAGGGGCCAATTTGCGCACCTCGCTGGTAGTTGATCCGCCGGATGGAAGATTGCCTCCGCTGCAGCCGGGTGTGAAAGCCGAAAACGGCGGTTTGGGTCCCGATACAGGTGGGCAACGTCCGGTGCGCTTTCGCGTCGGCGGTGTGCGCAAAGATGGCCCGGAAGACCGCGGACTCTCGGAGCGATGCTTGATGGGCTTCAACTCCGGCCCGCCCTTCGTGCCGAGCATGTACAACAACAATGTGCAGATCTTTCAGTCGCCCACACACGTCGCGATCATGACTGAAATGATTCACGACGCGCGTATCGTTCCGCTCGATGGACGTCCGCATCTCGATCCGGCGCTCAGGCAATGGTCGGGTGACTCGCGAGGTCGCTGGGAAGGCGATACGCTCATCGTCGAGACGACGAACTTCACGGATAAGACGAATGTCTTTCGCGGTGCCGGCGATGGTACCGACATGAAATTGATCGAGCGCTTTACGCGCATCGGTCCCGATCAAGTGAACTACGAGTTCACGATCGAAGCGCCGAAAACCTACACCAAGCCATTCACCGTGCTGGTGCCCATGGTGCGAGCCGACGGCGAACTCTTCGAATACGCGTGCCACGAAGGCAACTACGGCATGGTCAATATTCTGCAAGGCGCCCGCCAAGAGGAACGCGAAGCAGCCGCCAAGCCCACTGATGTCGCGACGACCTCTGCAGTCGAAGCGCAGAGATAGAAAAACACAACGCTGCACCACTCTTGAGTCCCTCCCTGCGAAACCGGGAGGGGTCGGAGGGGCGACGCACCGACAGGATCTCAGTCATGCACTTTCGTAAACCACTCATCGTTGCTTGCGCCTTCGCTGCTGCACTCACCAACGCTGTGGCTGTCTCCCACGACACCGTCCCGCGTGCTGGCGATGGCAAGCCCGACTTGAACGGCATTTGGCAAACGATGGGTTCGGCGCACTGGAATCTCGAGCCGCACAATGCCGAGGCAGGCCCCATCGTCGCCATGGGTGCATTAGGTGCGATCCCGGGCGGACTTGGCGTTGTCGAAGGCGGACGCATCCCGTACACGCCGGACGCCTTGCAAAAACGCGCAGAGAATAAGAAGAACTGGCTCGAACTCGACCCGCTCGTGAAATGCAAGTTGCCGGGTGTGCCACGCGCAACGTACCTGCCGTTTCCATTTCAGATCGTGCAGGGACCGCAGAAGATGTTGATCACCTACGAGTTCGCTGGCGCCGATCGCATCGTTCATTTCGATAAGCCTGGTACCGAAGCGCCGGTCGATAGCTGGATGGGTTACAACCTGGGGCGATGGGAGGGCGATACGCTCGTCATCGATGTCACCGGTCAAATGGAAGACACCTGGTTCGACAGCGCCGGCAATTTTCATGGGCCGTCGATGACAGTGACGGAGCGTTATACGCCGCAAGGCGCAAATGTCCTGATGTACGAAGCGACGATCACGGACGCGGATACATTCACCCGCCCCTGGAAGATCAGCCTGCCGATCTATCGAAGGCTCGATCAGCACATGCAGCTGCTCGACTTCAAATGCGTCGAGTTCGTGGAGGAGTTGCTCTACGGGAAGTACCGGAAGAAGTAGCGACGAGCCGTCGAGAGTTACGGCCAACGGTGATCGGTCTACGGCGGACGGCCGAAGGCCAACGGGCCATGGTCAGAACACGCCGATGGTGTGCGTCGTGCCTGCCGATTTCTGCCGTCAACTGTCAACCGTCAACCGCCAACCCACTTGTGCGGCATACTCCTCGCTTCTTCGCGATGAGGTCTGCTCATGAGTTCACGCATCGTCACCGCCGCCGTCATCCTCATCGGCAATGAATTGCTCTCGGGCCGCACGCAAGATGCGAATCTGCGCGATATCGCGCTCACGCTGGGCGGTTGGGGGATTCGTATCGCAGAGGCGCGCGTCATCCCGGATGACGAGGAAACGATTGCAGCGGTCGTCAATGAACTACGTGCAAAGTACGACTACGTACTTACGACCGGCGGTATCGGTCCGACGCATGATGACATCACGGCGCAGTCACTCGCGCGCGCCTTCGGCATACCGCTGGTCGAACATCCGCAAATCGCCGCGATGATCCGCGAGCGCGGTGGTGCGCCGGACGTAGTGGCAGCGAGAATGCGGATGGCGCTCGTGCCGGAAGGCGCACAGCTCGTGCCAAACACGACAGGCGGCCCACCCGGATTTGCGATCGGCAATGTATACGTGCTGGCCGGCATTCCGTTCGTCATGCGAGCGATGCTCGCATCGCTGCAGGGTCACCTGGTCGGCGGCGCCATCGTCCACTCGCATTCGGTCGGGGTTTACTTGGGCGAAAGCGCAATTGCAGCAGCACTCACGACGATCCAGGAGGCTTATCCGAGCGTTGAGATCGGCAGCTATCCGTTTCAACGCGACGGGCGCTTCGGTACCACATTGGTGGCGCGTTCGACGGATGTCGCGCTCTTGAATGAAGTGACGGAGAAAATCACCGCGATGATCCACGCGGCAGGCGCCGAGCCGCTGCTCGAGTGACATCGCACGCGAGCAGAGCAGCGCAAACGCTGCATCAGTAGCGCCGCACGCGCATTTGCGGCTATGTTCGCCCTTCGTTCAAACGCGCCCGGAAAATCATGGCAGCCACAAAAATTCGTACGATTCTCGTCGGTATCGCATCGCCCGAGGAGCGCGCGCAGCCGGCGATCGAACACGCGGCTGTGCTTGCGCTGGCACTGCGTGCGCGGCTCATTCTGTTTCATGCCGCCTTTGAGCCGTACTTGAGCGGTCGGCCCTTCTTTGATTCCGCGCGTCTCACCAAGTCACGCGGAGAACTGGTCGCGACCCGTCTCGAAATCCTGGAAAAGGCGTGTACCCGATTGCAGCGGCGTGGCATCGATGCACGTTCTGCAGTCGTCTGGGAAGAACCGGCTTACGCCGCCGTACTGCGGGCAGCGATTCGCGACAATGCTGATTTGATCGTCATCGGCACGCACCGTCCGCGCGCGAATCGCACGCCGGTGTTGAAGCAGAACGACTGGGAATTGATGCGCCACTCTGCGCGGCCGCTGATGATCGTGCGCAACAAACGCGTAAAGAGCGAGGGGCCGGTCGTCGTTGCGCTGGATCCGACGCACGCTCACGACAAGCCGGGTGCGCTCGATATCGAGCTCGCCAAGAATGCCCAAACACTTGCTGCGGGGCTCGATACTGCAATACACGTCGTCCACTGCATTCCTGACAGCGCTTATCCGCTCGGGCCTGTGACAGCGAAAGCGCGTCAGAGCGCCAAGCGCGAGGCCGACGATCGCTTAAGGCGTATCCTCGGACGCGCGGGCGTCGATGCACACAAGAGTCATGTGCTCGACGGCCTTCCCGAAATCGTGCTTCCTGAACTCGTCTCGCAACTCGGTGCGCAAGCGCTCGTGCTGGGTGCACTCAGCCGTCGCTGGTTGAAAGGTTTCGTGTTTGGCAATACCGCCGAGCGCTTGATCTACGAGACACATTGCGATCTGTTGATCGTCAAACCGCCAGGCTTCACGCCGAAACTGCCGCGCGCGCGCCGACAAGCTATCGCGATGCCTGCAACTCGCCGCCGCGCTCGCGCTCGAACTTGAGCTTTGCGCCCTCGACACGATCGAGGTTCGCCCGTACGCGCGGCAAGCTGTGCGGATAATTGCGCTGCAGGAAGTCGATCAACTTCTCGCGGACTTCGCAACGCAATTCGAACGCTTGACCTGCATCGCGCGCACTCATGAGCGCACGCACTTCGATCGTGCGCTCCTTCGTATCCGTAACCTGCATGACGGCAACCTTTTCATCCCACAGAGGCGACCCACTGAGAATGCGCTTGAGCTCAGTGCGCAGTTCGGACATGGGCACGGTGTAGTCGAGATATAAAAATACCGTGCCGAGCAGATCGGCTGAGCTGCGGGTCCAGTTCTGGAACGGTTGCTCGATGAAGTACGTAATTGGCACCACCAGCCGCCGCAGATCCCAGATTTTCACGACCACATAGGTGAGAGTGATTTCCTCGATGCGACCCCATTCACCTTCGACGATCACGACATCATCGATGCGAATGGGTTGTGTGATCGCGATCTGAAATCCGGCGAGCAATGTGGCGATGCTCTTTTGCGCAGCGAAGCCGACGATGATGCCGGCAACGCCTGCAGAGGCGATGATGGCGGTACCGAATTGGCGCACGGATTCGAACACCATCAGCATCGAGGCGATGGTGAACACAACGATGATGAGTCCAGTGATCCGCTTCAACACCGTGACTTGCGTATAGATCGCACGCGCATCGCGATTGTCGGCAACATCGATGCGATGGCGTCGCACGACGAACTTCGCAAACGCGCTGACGAACTGCAACAGGATGAATGCGATGACGCCGATGAGCAGCAGGCTGACGGCGTTTTGCAGAACTTGTTCTGCTTGGCTGGAAAATGGCAGCGCGGGTAGCCCCAGAATGATGGCAACCAGCGGCATGACGATCCGCAGCGCTCGCCCTGCAAAGGGTGCAAATACATCATCCCAGGAGCTGCCGCTTTCCCGCGCGAGCGACTTGAGCAGCGCGTCCAGTGTGCGGGCGACGCGCGCGAGCAGCCACGCAAGTGCCGCTATGGTTGCGATGCCATGAATGAGAGAAAGTGCGTGTAGCACATCTCGCGCAACGTCCTCGTTCGAGAGATTGCTCGCAAGCGTCGTCAGCGCGAAATGCAGACCTTGGATCCAAAGCAAGCAAGCTAGCGGCGGTACCGCCTCTGCGATGCCGCGCGTGATCCAGTAGCGTACAGTCGGGGTGTCCGTGGGCGTCGTTGGTTCGGATGCATCGCTACGGGCGCGTCTGCGAATCCACCAACGCAGCGCAATGTGTGCGATTGCGACCAAGACGATCGCCAGCAATCCAGTCGCCCAAGTGACCACGGTCAGTCCGAAATAGCGCGTCTCGAGATCAAGCATCAGTAAGAGGTTCACCGCAGCAGGAATGAACCGTCGATGTTAGTGCGATCTCACGCCACATCGCAGTGTGAGTTAACGAAGGGGAGGCAGTCATGTCGCATGTAAAAACGACGATGGGTACGACCGACTATGCCGTGAAGATCACGGCGGGTACGCACTCGTGGGTGGGTGATGAGCCGCCGAGTCTTGGCGGGCAAGACGCTGGACCGTCGCCCTATGACTTGTTGTTGGCGAGTCTGGGTGCATGCACGGCCATTACGCTGCGCATGTACGCCAAACGAAAACAGTGGCCGCTGCTCGGTGTCGTCGTCGATTTGCAAATCGACAAGGGTGGGGCGGACGCACGCATTAATCGGGTGCTGCAGCTTCAAGGCGATCTGAGTTCGGAGCAGCGTGATCGCTTGCTCGAGATCGCGGAAAGAACGCCCGTGACGTTGACGTTGAAGGCGGGCGCCAAGATTGAAACGCATCTGCACGACGACTGATCGCGCGTCGGCTGTGTAGTTATTGCGCTGCGTCAGCGCGAAGCCGTAAGTGATTTCAGATGTGTGTGGTCCGAACGACTTGACGCGCTGCAACCTCTCGGGCGAGGAGGGAACACGCGTAGGCGATGCGCCGTTCGCTATGAGTCTTTCAAACTCACTGCGAGGAGATCGATCATGAAAAAAATGACCTTGATTGCCTCTGCGATCAGTACTTGCTTGCTGGCAAGTTCGATGTCACTGGCGCAGCAACCCGATGCATCGCGTAGCCGAACGACGGGCGAAAGCGCAACGTCCGAGGAGCGCGAACGTACTGCCGACGCAACGACGATGCGTCGCTCGCAAATGGATAGCGAGGAGTTCGTGGAGAAGGCGGGCGCCGCCGGTGCAGCTGAAGTCGAAGCCGGAAAACTCGCTGCGCAAAAGGCAACCGATGCAGAAGTGAAAGCCTACGCGCAGAAGATGGTGGCGGATCACACCAAAGCGAACAAGGAGTTAATGGCTGCAGCGCAAGGTAAGAACATCGAAGTTCCGACAGAGCCGGATCTGCTGCACAAAGGCATGATCAAGAAGCTCGACATGCAAGCGGCCGACGCCGATTTTGATCACGACTACATGGAGCAAATGGTGCGCGATCACGAGGCGACCATCGAGTTGTTCCAGAAAGCTTCGACGGATCAAGGTGTCGATCCCGAGTTCCGAGCGCTCGCCAAGAAAACTTTGCCGAAGCTGCAAGAGCATCTGAAAGAAGCAAAACGTCTCGAGGCGAAACTCGCCCAGCGTCAGTAACAGTCATGCGGCCGGCGGGCAGGTGCTCGCTGGCCGCGATTTGGGGCTCGGGACTCGGGACTTGGGCCAGATAAGATTGGAGCTCGTACGTCGGAATCCCTTCCAACTCAATGACGCTAGCCCCGCGCTAGTGTCGGACTGAAGTCCGACCCACAGTAATAGGCCGCCCGCTAAACTTGGCGCTTCTTTTCTGGAGTGCCTCCGTGTGGCCATACACGTGACCAACATTCTGCGAGCGATCGCGTGAGGCGCGCGTCTTGGTACGAGGCGCTGTTTCGTCCTCATCGCTCGCGTCCTCACGACATCGTCTTTGATTTGCTGTGGCTGCTCGGCCTGATCGCTTTATTGATCGGGACGGGCATCGGACTGCGCGATCCGTGGCCCGCGGACGAGCCGCGATTTGCACTCATCGCGCGCGACATGGCCGCGTCCGGGGAGTGGTTGATTCCGCGAGTGGGCGGCGAGGTCTATGCCGATAAACCCCCGCTGTACTTCTGGTTGATGGCCGCGGCATTCGAGCTGACGGGCTCGCTGCGCGGATTCCTGTTGCCCTCACTTTTGAGCGCCATCGGCTGCGTCGTGCTGGTGTACGACCTTGCGCGCCGGTTATGGAATCGAGAGACCGGTTTGATCGCTGGCGTCGCGTTGCTGTTCACCGTGCAATTCGTGTGGCAGGCACGCCAGGCGCAGATCGATGCGACGCTGTGCTGGTGGACGACGCTGAGTCTGTACGGACTGTTGCGTCATCTATTGCTCGGTCCACGCTGGGATTGGTATTGCATCGGTTGGGCCGCGGCAGGCTTCGGCGTCATCACGAAAGGCGTTGGCTTTCTGCCATTACTCGTTTTGCTTCCCTACGCGCTCTCACGCGACGCGGCGTGGACCCCACGTATCAACGCACGACTCGACGCGCGTTGGCTGTTGAGTCCGCTCGCGCTACTCGCGGCCATCGCGGTGTGGCTCGTGCTTATGCTGATGGCCGCACAAAACGACCCTTCGCTGACGGCGTACCGCGACGAGATTTTGTTGCAGCAAACGCTCACGCGTTACGCCTACGCCTGGCATCACCGTGAGCCGTTCTGGTATTTCCTCATCGAAGTCATTCCGTGGCTGTGGCTGCCGATGACGGCGTGGTTGCCGTGGCTCATTCCGCATTGGCGGCGTGCATGGCATGAGCGCGACCTGCGCGTGACGCTGTTGATGAGTTGGGTTGCGCTCGTCGTCCTGTTTTTTAGCTTGAGCAGCGGTAAACGCGGTGTATATGTGTTGCCCGCTGTACCTGCGTTCGTTCTGATGTGCGCCCCGTATCTGCGCGAGATCGCGCAGCGAGCCGCGGCGCAGCGTGCGCTCTTTGCGGTCATGGCGCTCGTCGCGCTCGGCGTCACGGCCACCATCGCATTTGCACTGATGCATCCGGAGCGCCGTATCGATCTCAGGGAGATGTATGGTCTGGATGCGCTGCAACCGGCGATGCTGCTGGCAGTGGTGTTAGTGATCATCGGTGCGCTGACGCGCCCCTCGCGCGGCGTGGCGACGTTCGGCGCAGGTATGGGTGCGGTGCTGCTGGTCGTGAGCTTCTGGATCAATCCGCAAATGAATGCAGCGCGCTCGGGTGAAGCGTTCATCGCCCGCGTTGCGCAAGCGGTGCCGGCGAATGCGCCGCTCGGGTTCGTCGCGTTCAAAGAGCAGTATTTGTTGCAAGTGCAACGACCCGTCGTGCATTTCGGTCATGCCCGCTGGCGCGACGGTGAGCAGGAGGCGATGGACGCAGCGCGCTGGTTGGTGCAATCCCCGACGCATCGGCTGGTCGTAACGGGTACCGTGCTCGAGCGCTGTTTCTCTCGCGCCGCTCGCACGTCGCTGGGCATGGCGAACCGGAGCGAATGGTTCGTCGTTTCAGGATGGGCAGCGCCGAATTGCGTGCGTGGCGGCGACGCAGCTCGTGCGTACTCGTACGTGCCGCCGCATCTTGCAGCGGCTGGCGCGCTGCGCGCTGGCGACTTCGGGCGGCATACGCATGAGCGCTGAAAGTAAGTCGCAACGAGGCGGTACGCTCGGGCGCAATCCGCTGATATTCATTTTCGTGACACGCCTGATCGACGCCATGGGCTTCGGCATCGTCATGCCGGTGTTGCCACAACTGCTGTTGCATATGGGCGAGCCTGACATTGCTGCGGCGACGCGTACCGGCGGCATACTGATCGTCACATATGCGCTCTTGCAGTTCTTCGTGGGTCCGATCATCGGCAACCTGAGCGATCGATTCGGGCGCCGGCCGATCATTCTCGCGTCGCTGTTCGCGTATGGCCTCGACTATTTATTGATGGGCTTTGCGCCGACGATCGCCTGGCTGTTCATCGGCCGTGCCGTTGCAGGCATTGCCGGTGCTGTTTACGTGCCGGCGAATGCATTCGTGGCAGACGTGACACCGCCTGAGCGACGCGCAGAGGCGTTTGGACTGGTGGGTTCGGCGTTCGGTCTCGGCTTCATCTTGGGTCCCGGGATCGGCGGGCTGCTCGGTGAGTTTGGTCCGCGCGCGCCATTCTTTGCGGCCGCGGCGCTCGCTGGCATCAATTTCTTGTTCGGGCTGTTCGTGCTGCCGGAATCGCTGCCGCCCGAGCGGCGGAGAAAATTCTCCTGGCGTCGCGCCAATCCGCTCGGCGCGATTGCCATGCTGCGGCGTTATCCAAGCGTATTATTCGTGGCGTTGACCGCGGTGGCGGTGCTGGTGTCGACCAATGTCTATCCAAGCACCTGGGCGTTTTTCACGACGGCCAAGTTCGGCTGGTCGACGGGCTTGATTGGTTTGTCGCTCGTTGCCACGGGCATCGCGATGGCCGGCGCGCAGGCGTTCCTCACCGGACGTATCTCAAAGCTTCTGGGCGGGTTCGGTGCGGCAACACTGGGTCTTTCGTCCGCAGCCATCATCGCGCTTGCTTACGCATTCGTGACTGAAACATGGATGGTGTTTGCATTGACGTTCATCGGCGCCATCCAGGCGATCACTCATCCGGCCTTGCATGCACTCATGTCGCAGCGGGTGCCGGCGGATGCGCAAGGCGAACTGCAAGGCGGCGTGGCGTCGCTCGGCAGCATGGCGAACATCATCGGCCCGCTGGCGATGACGCAGACGATGGCTTATTTCACGGCATCCTCGGCGCCCGTGTACTTTCCCGGCGCAGCCTTCGTGCTTGCCGCGCTGGTCAATCTGGTGGGCGTGCTGTTCTTGTGGATCGCCCGGCGCGATCAATGAGCCCGGTTGTGGACCCGGCCATCCTTGACGATCCGACTGGAACTTCCTACGAACTCCATCGCTTTCGTGGGTCGCGTCAGGGACACGGGAGTCTGCATGAGAATCGCATCGATCGTAGTGGCTTGTCTGTTCGCGTCGGGCGCGCAGGCCGGCGATTGGCGTTTCGAACTCGGCGTCGCCTATGTCACGGGCATCGATGACGTCGCCGATCATTACGAAGAAAATCTGGCGCGCGCGGGTTTCGATGCCGAAGTCGATGTGCGCGTGCCGATCGGGCTCAACGCCAAGGCGTCGTATCTGTGGAATTCGGATGTGCGCGCCGATCTGGGTTTGGGACCCATGTTTTTCATCTCAGGCGATGTGAAGCATTTTGAGCTGCCGGTGAGCGGCACGATTGGTTACTCATTCCTCTCCGGCACCGGTTTCTCACCCTACGTGCGCGCCGGTGTCGTCTACCACTACGTCGATGGCGATCAGTACTCCGGTACCAGCCCAGGTCTGTTTGCCGCGGTCGGCGTCGATCTCACGCGTTTCACCCTCGAGATCGCCACCGATCGTTCCGAAGTGGAATTCGACGCGCTGACCTGCTCCGCACCGAATGTCTGCCAGCTGACGACGCGTAAGCTCAATACATATGAGCTGATCGCAAGCGTGTTTTATCGCTTCTGAGCGTCGCAGCGGTTAGCGGTTAGCGGTTGGTGATGATCAGTGGTGCCGCTGTAACTCTTTCTGCAGGTCACTGTGTTCGGCGTTGCAGGAACCAAGCGGACATTCTTTGGGTTATGCGCTCGCGTGTACGGACGAAAAGAAAGGGGAGCGCTCATGCAGCGAGGCGGTCATCGGTGGGTCGTTGTTTTATCCATGCTGGCGCTCGCGGCATGCTCGAACGGCAGTGGCAGCTTGACGCCGCCGGCAGCGCCAGGCGAAGTGGAACCGCCAACCCCCAGCCCAACGCCTGACCCCACACCGACGCCGGATCCGACGCCCACACCCACGCCCGATCCGACGCCCGAGCCCGAGCCGCCGCCGAATCCAACGCCCGGGCCCACACCTGAGCCGCCACCGCCCCCGCCACCACCTCCGCCGCCTGTGCCGGAACCACCGCCAGGTCCACGTGCCGCGGCAGCCGGATATTGGACGGGGAGCTTGGAGCCCATCTTCGGTCGAACGCTGACGGCGCGCGCATTCGTCACTCGCGCAGGCGACATGCACTTGATCGCCACAGCAAGCTCGAGCCTGACGTCGGACTCCGAGTTCGTCGTTCACGGCAATGTGTGCTGCGAGGCTGAGATCGACGAGCGACTCGATTCGCACCGCTACCTGACCGCACGCAGCCAGAGCGCCCGCGTGAGCGCCACAGTGCAAGGCGATACGTTCAGCGGCCAGGTGCGCATCCGCGGCGACAACTACCGCCTTTCATTGACACGTTCGCCGCGCTACGACGAAGCGACATCCTTGGCGAATCTTGCCGGAACGTACACCCGCCAGACGTTCGTGTTCATTGGGCCGAACAGCACGTACACGATCACGCTCGATCCGAGCGGCCAACTGAATGGCTCGCACACGAATGGCTGTATCTACAGCGGCACGGCGAGCATCGCCGATCCGCCGGCGAATCTGGTTGCGCTCGACGTGCAGCTCAGCAATTGCCCGCGCAGCATCACCGGTTCGGGATCACAAAACGGCCGGTACACCGGTTACGGCATTTTGGCGCGTGATCTCGCACCGCCGAGTGGCGCGTCGGGGCGCACCAACGTGATCATTCACAGCTTGGTCGGCCCTACGTGGCTGGGGCTCGAAGCGGTGGAGAAGAACTAACTGCCTCGATGGATCGTGATGGATCGCGTGTGTGATCCATCACGAAGGCGAGGCCTGATACGGCTGCTGCCGAAGCTGTCTCGACGTAACATCCCGCTGAGTCGTCACAATCGTGATCACTCGTTCGTCTAGGGATTCTCAGAGCTTTTCTGCGTCGACGCTCGGCTTCATGACCTCAGTACACGAATCAGTACACGAATTCGATTCGCATCGGGCCCGTTTGTACGGGCTTGCCTATCGGATGTTGGGCGTGCGGGCTGAGGCCGAGGACGTGCTCCAAGAAGCGTACTTGCGATGGCGCGACAGCGACACGTCCCTCGTGCGCTCCACGGAGGCATGGCTGACGACGACCGTCAGCCGGTTGTGTATCGATCGGCTGCGCCGTTTGAAAACGGAACGAGAGGTGTACTTCGGTCCATGGCTGCCGGAACCATTGGCGGAGCAGGATTTGCGGACGCCGGAGATGGCAGCGGAATTCAGCGACGACGTCTCGATCGCCTTCCTTGCCTTGCTCGAATTGCTGTCGCCGGAGGAACGAGCAGCATTCGTGCTGCATGACGTGCTGGACGACGACTACGTCGACATCGCCGAAGCGCTTGGCAAGACGGAGGCAGCGTGCCGCCAACTCGTGCATCGGGCGCGCGTACGAGTGACGACGCGCAAGCGCCGCTTCCACGTTGACGAGACGATGCAGCGTCGCATGCTCGAGCGATTTCTCGCGATCGCTCACACCGGCGATCGCAAGCGCATCGTCGAACTCTTCGCTGCCGACGCGCTGATGGTGTCCGACGGCGGCGGCAAAGCTGTCGCGCTGCAGCGTCCGTTATATGGCGCCGAGCGGCTGTCGTGGTTCTGGCATGCGGTGATCGGCTACTACGGTCCACTTGCCGAAACACGCATCGTGTCGATCAACGGTGAACTCGGACTCGCCTACTACACCGCAGGGGAGCTACGAACCTTGATGGCGTTCGAAACCGACGGCGAGCGTGTCCATGCGATTTACGCCCTACGCAATCCGGATAAGTTAGCGTCGTTTCACACAGGGCGAGCAGCAGAAGCGCAAGCGGAGAGCGCAGTCGGGTCTGTCACACAGGATCGAGCCTGTGCGTCTAGCGAGTGAAATTGGCGATCTTCACTCTGGAGCGATGACGATGCAGCAGCGAATTCCGATGATCCCGACGAAGTTTGCAGGTGTGTTCCGTGCGATGCACGGGCTCGGCGCAATCGTGCGTGAATCGAGCCTTGAAAATTCGCTCATTGAGTTGGTGCGTACGCGCGTGTCGCAGATCAACGGCTGCGGCTATTGCCTCGACATGCACACGAAGGATGCGCGTGCAGCGGGGGAGAGCGAGCAGCGACTCTATCTCCTGCAAGCTTGGCGCGAAGCGCCGGTCTATAACGCGCGCGAGCGGGCTGCGCTTGCGTGGGCGGAGGCGGTCACGCAGCTGCGTGACGCCTACGTCCCGGATGCGACCTATGACGAAGTCCGAGCGGCCTTTAGCGAAGCGGAGCTCATGACGCTGACGCTCGCCATCGTCGAAATCAACGGCTGGAATCGCTTCTGTATTGCCTTCAATGCAGTGCCAGGTTCTTACCGGGTCGGTCAGTTCCAGTGACGTCACGAGGGGTCGATGATGAAAATAGCGACGCTTGCATGCGCTCTGTCATTGGCCGCGCTCGGAGGATCAGCGCCAGCCGCCGAATCGACGACCCAGGTGACACCCCTTCTGACGAAGCCGCTGCTCGGCATTGCCGAGCGTGAGGCGACGATGATCATCGTCGAGCTGCCACCCGGCGCTGATTCTCCGCCGCATCGTCACAACGCGAACACCTTCGTATACGTGCTGGAAGGATCTGTCGTCATGCAAGTGCGCGGCGGCGAAGCCATGACGCTGCGCGCAGGGCAGACGTTTTATGAACGACCCGACGATGTGCATACCGTATCGCGAAATCCGAGCGCGACCACGCCGGCGAAGTTGCTCGTGTTTCTGATCAAGCAACCGGGCGCGCCGATTACGGTGCCGGCGGGCGAGGCCGACGCGGAAGCCGAGCACGCGCATCGCTAAAGTTGCTTTGCCTATGTGATCATTCGGCCTCATGAAGTCTCGTCCCTCTCGTGCGGTCGTTGTGCTCGGACGCTGGGCGCTCATGGCGGGTCTTGCCGGCATCGTGTTGTCGTTGTTGGCGCTCGTGGATCGCTGGCGCGCCCCCGACAATCTCGATGCGCGCTACAACCTGCTCATCGTCGCTGCAATTCTGTTGTCGTTGTCGTTCGTGCTGGCCCCTTTCGTGCGGCGCGCCTTCGTGCCTTCGCAGCAACGCGACCGGCGCAATGCGCGCAAGACCCTGCTCGATGAACTGCGCGAACATCCCGAGCGAGACGGGAGCGAAGCCACTTCGATATCGCCACCACTTGCGGACGAGCGAGCAAAGGAACAAGCGCCTCGTGTGCTGACACGCGTGATCCTGGCGCTTTACGCCGTGTTTGGTACGACGCTCGCGATGGTCGTGATGGCGCTGCGCTGATACGGAGAGAACGGGATACGGCCAACGGGCTACGGCCGACGGTCAGAGCTCGGACAGCCATTGACCAAACGCTCACTGCTAACACCTAACCGAAAATCCCGGACCGCTAACCGCTAACCTCTAACCGCTGAAGCAAAGGAACCTGCCGCTCGTCCCTGCGTTCGCCTAACGGATGAACAGGCATAACGAAGACACGGTGGAGGAAGCGTCGGTCGAGTCATGGTTGGACTTGGCTGCGCTGATAGATGAACTGTCCCACCAAGGGACGAATTGGATTTTCCGCGGTGAGCCTTCGACGACTTATGAATTGCGTCCCGCAGCCGGCCGCGAAGGCGAGGAAGTCGACGCGGCGGGCCAGCTCGAATACGACATCGAAAGGGAACGAACCGCGCTCAAGCGTTTCCGCTACGACGCGCAGCCGTACGTGATGTACACGCCGCAGTCAGATCTCGAATGGCTCGCGATTGCCCAGCATCACGGTATGGCTACCCGGTTGCTCGATTGGACCGAAAGTTTGTTGGTTGCCGCATTCTTCGCTGTCGAGCGTGCGGGAACTCGTGGTGCGGCGTCGATCTACGGTGTGTCCGGGCTGCCCGTGCTCAACCCTTCCGATTGCGATGATCCATTTGCGATCGATCGCGTGTACATCTATCGACCGGCACACATCGATGTGCGCATCTCCGCTCAGCGTAGCGTGTTCACGATTCATCCTGATCCTACACAGCCTTTCCAGGACCCTGGTTTGCGCAAGTGGGCGATCTCGCAGGCGGCGTGTCGTGATCTGAAACTGGTGCTCGATTCCTGTGCGATAAACTATGCGTCGCTATTTCCAGACCTTCACGGACTGGCGCTGCATGTCGGTTGGCGCTACAAACTTGGCTTGTCGCAGGGCAATGTTGCATAACCTCATCCGTGCAAGCCGCAGATTGCGCAATGCACGATGACCGCTCGATTCGATAGGACTAGGCTATTGGCAGAACCAGACAAATGAGGGCTGTGGCGTACAGCGAAGCAATGCGAAGGAAAATCTTGGTCGCAGATGACGAGGATCTCGCGCGGCGTTCGCTCGTGGCGTTGCTCGAGGATTCGGGCTATGCGGTCGTTGATGCGCGCGACGGCGTCGAAGCTGTGCAGAAGGCGATGCGCGAGCGTCCCGATGTCATTCTCATGGATATCGCGATGCCGATCATGGATGGCTTCGAGGCGGCCGAGAAGATTCGGGAAAACGCGCGTACTGCTGATATTCCGATCATTGCGTGCACCGGCGTGTCGCGCCAATTCGACGAATGGGAAGATCTGTTTCAGTCGGTGATCGACAAACCTTTCACGTCCGATGTCGTGGTGGCTACCGTCGAGCGCGTCGCCGGCCGGGAAGAAGAATAAGAAGCGCGGTTTGACGCTTCGCAACCTACGAACACTCCGCAATCATCACGTAAGTTCCCGCTGACGGCTTGGAACTCCGCTACGCGCTGCGCTGTTTTACGGCTACGCAACGAGGAGTAACAAGCATGATCAAACGTACGTCAGTTTTAGTTCTTACGACCATTTTGAGTTCGGGCGCGCTCGTCGCTTGCACAACGACGGACGACCGTGGCGCCGTGGAACGCACCGCCGCGAATGCCGGGCGCGTCGTCGATGACAGTGTGATCACCGGCAAGGTGAAGGCTGCGCTGGTCGCTGATCCAACGACCAAAGCGCATCAAATCGAAGTAGAGACGTTCCAGGGCCGAGTGCAATTGAGCGGCTTCGTCGAAACGAGTGAAGCACGCAATCGCGCGGTCGAAATTGCTCGCAACGTCGACGGTGTGAAGGACGTCCGCAATTCGATGCAGCTGCGCGATCGCGGCTGATTCAGTCGGGGACCGTGATGGTCCGGAGCGTGTAAATCGTGTAAATCGTGTGATCGTGTAGACGTGTCAGGAGTTCGGCAGACCTCGACACGATTACACGGTCACACGTTCACACGCAGGCGTACACTGAACGCTCCCTCTGACCGGTCAACCGTCAACCCGTCAGTACCCGACCGCCTTGCCCGACACGTTTCGGAAATCACTCGCGCCGAGTCGTAGACCTGTTTCGAGGTCCACTTGAATGCATTCCCCGTCGCCGCGTAATCCGTAAGTGATGGAGTGGCCTTTCGCTTCGAGAACGCGGATCGTGTCTGGTGAGAAGCGATTGCGCTCCAGGCGGAGCTGATCCGGCAGCCATTGGTGATGAAAGCGCGGGGCGTTCACCGCCTGCTGGATGTCGAGCCCGAAATCCGCAACGCCGATCAGAATGTTCGCCACGGTCGTGATGATCGTCGGACCGCCCGGTGAACCTAATACCAGCCAAAGCTTGTCGTCCTTCAGGACGATCGTCGGTGTCATCGCTGAGAGCGGACGCTTGTTCGGACCGACCAAGTTCGCTTCGCCTTGGATGAGGCCGAACATGTTGGGCACCCCGACCTTGGCGGCAAAGTCGTCCATTTCGTTGTTCAACAAAAAGCCGAGTGAGCCGATGGTCACTTTCGCGCCATAGTTGCCGTTGAGTGTCGTCGTCACCGCAACCGCATTGCCTTCTGCATCGACGACGGAATAGTGAGTCGTCTGCATGGCTTCGTTGAGCGTGGTTTCGATCGGATTGCGCTTGGCGTAGTCAGCGAGCGCTTTTGAAATCTTCGGGCGTTCCAGTCGCGCGGACTTGCTCGCCCGCTTGGGATCGATCGAGGCGCGCCAATTCACGCCATATTGCTTGTCGGCCAGTTCAATGACGGGAAGCTCGCTGAATTCCGGATCGCCAAGGAACTGCGCGCGATCATAGAAGGCGCGACGGTAGGCTTCCGTGATCAGATGAATCGATTCGGCTGAATTGAAACCGGTCTTTGCAATGTCGAAACCTTCGAGGATGTTCAACGTTTCGACGAGCGCGATACCGCCGGAGGAGGGCGGCGGTGCGCTGATGACTTCGAGGTCGCGATACGTGCCGCGCACGGGCGTGCGTTCGATCACGTCGTAGTTGCGAAGATCATCGAGTGTGATCAAGCCGCCCCCGGCTTGCATGAACTCGGCGATCTCTTTCGCCATCTTGCCGGTATAGAAATCATCGGGTGATTCAGCGATGCGCTCGAGTGTGCGCGCAAGCTCAGGCTGCTTGAAGACATCGCCCTGTTTCCAGCCTTTGCCTTCGTTCTGAAAGATGCGCTTGGAATCTGCGAACTGCGCCAATCCACGATCGTTCGTCATGCCGCGCGCAGCGCTCCAATCGAGTTCGAAACCTTCGCGCGCAAGTCGAATCGCAGGTGCAATGACTTGCGCGAGCGGCAGCTTGCCGAACTTCGTTTGCGCGTGGACGAGGCCTTTGACTGAACCTGGAACGCCAACCGCGAGATAGCCCAGGCGACTGCGTTCCGGGACCACATCGCCATTCTCGTCCAGATACATTTTCGAGTGCGCCTTGCCGGGCGCCTTTTCGCGGAAATCCAGAAAGTGTGTATCGCCGGCGTTCATGCGGATCAACATGAAACCGCCGCCGCCGAGATTGCCGGCTGACGGATATACGACGGCGAGTGCAAAGCCCGTGGCGACGGCGGCGTCGATCGCGTTGCCGCCTGCTTTCATCATCTCGACACCCGCTTCGGACGCCAGCACGTGGACGCTTGCAACCATCCCGTTTTCGGCGCGCTCGGGCTGCATGCTGCCGCCCGCATGAGAGACCGTGATCGAGACGAATGAAATGAGGAGGACGAATAGCTGGGCGCGAAGCTTCATGGATGAAACTGCCTCGAGAATCATGGAGAGCGAGAGTATGACCTGTTCGGCGGATCTGGGAGATGTCGTCGGAGAATTCCGACCCACAACCAAGTCAAGCTGGCGCTACGAATCCGATCCGATCGCGTGCGTGACCGACTGAAAGCCCGCCGCGCGGGCGCGCTCGGCGAGGCCAAGGGCGATGCGGCGCGCGAGCAGGGGGCCTTCGTAGATCAACGCAGAATAGATTTGCACGAGCGTGGCGCCGGCGCGGATGCGCTCCCACGCATCGTCAGCCGTTTCGATGCCGCCCACCGCGATCAGAGTGACGCGCGAGCCGACGCGTGCATACAAACGACGCAGCACTGCAAGCGAACGCGCTTTCAGCGGCGCACCCGACAAACCGCCATTGCCATACGCGCTCACGGTGGCGGCGTCGGTGACCAGGCCGGCGCGCGTCACGGTGGTGTTCGTGGCAATCAAACCTTCAAGTTTCAATTCGAGCGCGAGATCGGCGATTGCGTCGATGTCTGCATCGGCAAGATCCGGCGCGATCTTCAGTAGCAATGGAATGCGATGCTCCGGCCGGATTGCATCGAGTGTCTGTCTAACGCCGATCAGCAGCTTGCGCAACTCACTCACCTGTTGCAGATCGCGCAAGCCCGGTGTGTTCGGGGAACTGACGTTGATGACGACGTAGTCGGCGTACGCCGCTAGTTGCTGCGCACTTGCGGCGTAGTCGGCCACCGCTTCTTCATTGGGAATGCGCTTCGTCTTGCCGAGATTGATGCCGAGCAATGTGCGGCGCTCGCGAATCTTCGCGATGCGCGCCGCAGCGGCTGCCGCGCCGCGATTGTTGAAGCCCATTCGGTTGATCAAGGCGCGATCTGCAGGCAAGCGAAACAGCCGCGGGCGCGGATTGCCGGGCTGACCTTCACCCGTAATCGTGCCGACCTCGACGAAGCCAAAGCCGAACGCGCCAAATGCTTCGAAGGCCGCCGCATCTTTATCGAGCCCCGCCGCGAGCCCAACAGGCGTTGGGAAGGTCAAGCCAAAGGCATTGACCGCAAGCATCGGATCGCGCGGCAAAAGGCGCTTGCGCATGGC
>CAZIXV010000020.1:0-24238 GCA_964543105.1 uncultured Steroidobacteraceae bacterium | reverse complement strand
CAAGCGCCACATCGCTTCGGCGTCGAGGTTTGCGGCGTGCGACAGCGACGCAAGCAAGCCTGCGATCAGAAGCGAGGTGCATGCCGCAAAGCGTGCCAAATGCGGCATACCCTTACGCACAATCGTGAATTGCATCAGTCACCTGAATGATTAAGTCGTAGCAACGAATAGTGTAGCGAGGACGTTACTACGCAGTCCCTCACTGCTGTATCCCAAGCTGAGACATGCATCCATTTCTTTCACGCGACGCGTATCTAGACTGCGCGCACTCATCGCTATTCACATGATGAGATCGAGTCGTTCATCCATCTCGATCGCCCTTGCGCGCAGTAGCGCGACGAGCTTTCTAATTCGTCATGGGCGCCCGTAGATCCGAGGAAACTTTAAGTGATTCACGCCAAGCATCGTCGCCTGCCTATTTCACAACCTGCCGTCGTGCATCTGCGTCGTTCTTACGCGGATTGTCGGTACGGACAGATTCACGTGTGGTCGGCGTATCCGTCCGGTGGCGGGTTCGACGAACGTACACCCATTCTCGCGATACATCATGCGGGCGGCTCCGGACGCATGTTCACGCCGGTGCTGCGCGACCTCGGTCATGATCGCAGCATCTACGCGCCGGATCTGCCCGGCCATGGTTCCTCGGATATTCCTTCATCGCGCGCGTCCGTTGCCGACATCGCGGGTGCGCTCGGCGATTTTCTCGACAGCATGCGTGTGCGCTCCGTCGATTTGATCGGCTACGAGCTGGGGGCGCTCGCGGCTGCTGAGTTGGCAATTGCACGTCCACAACAAGTGCGACGCGTACTGTTATGGGGTGTGGCTGCACATGCGCCGCAGGAGCGCGCAACGTTGTTGGCCCAAGCAGGCACGTTGGGCAACGCTGACGACGGCAGCGATGTGGCCGAAGAATGGCGCCGCACGCTCGAGCGCCGGGGACCCAGTGCGCCGATGAGCGCATTGGTCGATGGTTTCAGCGATCGCCTGCGCGCCAATTCGCAGGGCGTGAAAGCATTAGCGGCGGCGTTGGAGTATCCCGTGGCGGAACGCTTTCCGCTGTTGAAGCAGCCGAGTGTCGTGCTGCGCACTCGCGATGAGTACGGCGACTATGCGCCGCGAGTGCGCGCGTCGCTACCGAACTGCAATCTCGTGGACTTGCAGGACTTCGGTCGCGATTTCATCGCCGCGGCACCGCAACGCTTCTCCGCTATCGCGCGAGACTTGTTCGATCGCTAGGTCTTAAGGAAGAAGGCGATAGCGGATGGCGGATGGCGGATCGCGGATAGGTCAGAGCGCGCTCCGCGGCGCAACTCTGACCGCACCCGTCAACCGCCAGCTGAACGGATAGCGGTTAGCGGAAAGTGAAGAGCGCGCTTGTGCGCGTCTGACCGTAACGGCCAACTGGTCAGCCGCGTTGCCAGGTCCAGGCGCAGATCAAGCCGACGACCAGGCAGGTCGTGAGCCAGCGCAGCGCGACAATCGACCATTCGAGCCGCGAGGTGCGCGTCGCTATGCCGACGTTCAACAGCGCGGGGATCAGCGCAAGGGCCGCGAGGCCGCCGAAGCTGAACCCGCGGATCCACCAGTCGACCTGAACGATCGCGGTGAGTCCCCAGCTCAACCAGAACGTCAATCCAAGCACCACGCCGAATGCCATATGCAGGAAGGCTTCGGCGATGCTGACCTGCAACTCGTGGGTTCCTGCCTTGCGTCGACTGGCGAGCTCCACGAGAGAGATCACGACGGAATGACTCAGAATGCTGATGAGTCCGCTCAAGCTGCCAGCAAACAAATAATACGAAAGCTCCATGATCAGCCTGCCCGCGGCAGTTGATGCTGTAGACCTGTGGCGAGCCGTTCGATTTCCTCGTGAGTATTGAAGATGTTCAAGGACGCTCGCAGGGCGCCTCGATCGTTACCGGGCCAGCGTAGATGCGAGACGAACACGCGCTGGTTGCGTTGCAGTGCTTCAACGAGCTCCCGCGCGGAGCGTGACGCGAAGCGCACGGTGAGCAAGCCCGCCCAAAGCCCCGGTCGCGCCGGCGTCAAAATCTCAATGCCGGGCAATTGCTGCAAGCGCAGGCGCGCGTAGATCGTCAGCTCGCGGATGCGCGCTTCGATCCGCGCCCGATTCACGTGCTGATGAAAGTCCATGGCCGACTCCGCGCCGCGTAACGTCGGCCACAGCAACGGCACGGTGTTGCCGAGCTTATGCAGCGCCGCTGGCACGCCGTCGCTGGCCAGCGCGCGCGTTGGAAACTCGAGCGGCGGCGACGCATCCAGACCGCGCGGCATCACCGGCCATAGCCGATCGAGCATTTCGCGGCGCACGTAGAGCAGGCCCGCACCGTGCGAGCCGCCGAGCCATTTGTGAAAGCTCGCGGCATAGAAATCGCAACCCAGATCGTGCAGATCGAGTTCGAGCATGCCGAGCGCCTGCGCGCCATCGACGACGGTGATCAAGTTGCGTTGCCGTGCGAATTGACACAGATCCTTCACCGGCAACACCGCGCCGTCGGCGTAATTGACGTGACCGAAGGCGAGCACTTTGGTGCGTTCGGTGACGGCGCCGGCGAACAAGCCCAGCACTTCTTCCGGACCGTTCAGCGGACTCGGCAAGGTGATCTGTTTGACGACGATTCCGCGGCGGCGCGCGAGCGTGTGCCACGGACTTACCGCGGCGGGGTGTTCGAGCGTCGTCGTGATGATCTCATCGCCAGGTGCCAGGTCGAGGCCGTTGGCCACGATACCGAGCGCTTCACCGGCGCCTCGGGTGAAATGAACTTCATCGGCTTCGCAGCCGCAGAAGTTTCCTGCGCGCGCGGCCATGCGATTCGATTCCTGCACCCAGCGCTCGCCGCGCGACAGCGAGGCGATCTGCGAGCTTTGAATTTCACGGGCGCGATATTCATTGGCCATCGCCAGACGCCAGGTCGGCGCGCCGACGGCGCTATCGAGAAAGGCAATCAACGGCTCGATGACGGGCTGAGTGCGCACCCATTGCCACAGTTGTTTCGACGACGATGGGAGCTCCGGCAGCGCTTGAGCGACAGCGTTTCCGGCAGCGCCGAACGCCCCGAAGGCGGCGGCACCGGCCAAGAGTTCGCGACGAGAAAGGGCAGCGGGCGCAGGCGTAGGAGGATGCGTCGGGTCTGTCATCACGATGGGTCGAAACAAGTGGGTTTGCGCATTATTGCAGTGCCATGGTTATTGGACTATGCGCACGAGGGCAAGAAAGTTGGTGGTCGAGCGATTACAGTTGGCAGCCTGAATCCCGATCGAATCTCGCGAATGTCCAACGATTACCTCGAACGCATCCTCAAAGCGCGCGTCTATGACGTCGCGATCCAAACGCCGCTCGAGCGCGCGCCGCGCCTGAGCCGCCGCCTCGGCAACGAGCTTTATTACAAGCGCGAAGACCTGCAGCCCGTGTTCTCCTTCAAGCTGCGCGGTGCGTACAACAAGATTGCGCACCTGTCGCAAACCGCAGCTGAGCGCGGCGTCATTTGCGCATCGGCCGGTAATCACGCGCAAGGCGTCGCGTTGGCGGCGCGACATCGCGGCATTCCAGCGACCATCGTCATGCCGCAGACGACGCCGCGGATCAAGGTCAATGCAGTCATTGCGCTCGAGGGCGAGGTCGTATTGTTCGGCGATGATTACGATCAAGCCTACGCGCATGCGCTGAAGCTCGCCGCCGAACGCCAACTCGCATTCATTCATCCCTTCGACGATCCCGATGTCATCGCGGGGCAAGGCACGATCGGTATGGAGATCCTGCGCCAGCTGCCGGGCGAGACGATCGATGCAATCTTCGTTGCGGTTGGCGGCGGCGGACTCATTGCCGGAATAGCGGCGTACGTGAAGTATTTGTTCCCAAAGATTCGCATCATCGGCGTTGAGCCCGAAGATGCGGATGCCATGTATCGCTCGCTGGAAGCGAAGCAGCGCGTCACGCTCGAGCGGGTCGGAATTTTCGCCGACGGCGTGGCCGTCAAACGCGTGGGCGAGGAAACCTTCCGCTTGGCGCAGCAGTACGTGGACGAGGTGATCCTCGTCAATAACGATGAACTCTGCGCAGGTATCCAGGACATCTTCGAAGACAACCGCGCGATCGTCGAACCTGCCGGCGCCTTGTCGGTGGCGGGCATGAAGAAATACATCGCGCGCGAAAAATGCACGGGCCGCACCTTCGTCGGGATCAATTGCGGCGCGAACATGAACTTCGATCGCTTGCGCCACGTCGCCGAGCGCGCGGATATCGGTGGGCTCCGCGAGGCGCTGGTCGCGGTTGAAATACCCGAGCAGAAAGGCAGCTTCTTGCGCTTTTGCGAAACGTTGGGCCGGCGCAGCGTGACCGAATTCAATTATCGCTATCACCTGAACGCAGCCGCACAGTTGTTCGTAGGCTTGGCATTGACTGCGGGACAAGAAGAGAAGCAAGGCGTCATCGCATCGCTCGAAGCAGCCGGTTATCCGGTCGTCGATATGAGCGATAACGAAGTCGCGAAGCTACACGTTCGCTACATGGTCGGGGGCCGCGCGCGGATCGAGCACGAACGGCTGTTTCGTTTCGAATTCCCCGAGCGTCCCGGGGCGTTGCTGCGGTTTCTGCATGCGATTGGCACCCAGTGGAACATCACACTATTTCATTACCGCAATCACGGTTCCGACTATGGGCGCGTCTTGGTCGGTGTGCAGATCCCGCCGAACGAACGGGCCGACTTCGAGGAACACGTTCGCGAACTTCACTACGTGTACTCCGAGGAAAGCGATAATCCGGCGTACCGCAAGTTCTTGGGTGGCTGATCCGGAGATCCCCCGACTACTGCGGCGACGCCGTAACGCGCGCGAGTGCTTGCCTGACCTCTACGAGTTGTGCGGAGCTGGCATCGCGTTTGCGAGCTAATCCTTCAAGCGCTTCACGCAGTAACGGTTCGGCTTCTGCCGTCCTTCCCACTCGTTCCAAGGTGATGCCGAGGCCGGATTTCGCCAGCAACAACGGATTGGAATCTGCGGGCAGCGTCGCGGAACCCATGGTTACCGCGTCGCGCAACGTGCTCTCGGCGGCGCGCAGATCATTGCGTGCCAATCGCGCTCGGCCCAATCCCGACAATGCTGCAGCAACGAAGCCATGGGTATCGGGCAGCGTCTGCGCATAAATATCCAATGCGAGCCGATACTCGGCTTCGGCCTCGCCGGGACGGTTGGCGTCGAGCAGCACATGGCCGAGATTGACGTGGTCATGGCCGACGTACACATGCTGCGCGCCGCGCGTCTGTGAATTGCGCGCAAGTACATCGCGCACCAACGATTCTGCCCGCGTCAGCTCGCCGTTCTGACGCAGAAAGCCGCCGTAGTTCGCCATCGCATCCAGGGTGTGCGGATGATCAGCGCCCAGGATGCGCTGCATGAGTTCTATGGACTCGCGATAGAGCGGCGCAGCTTCGGCCATTCTTCCCTGACGCTGATAGCTGATCGCAAGGTTCTGAGTGTGAATCGCCACATGCGGATGGTCCTGGCCGAGTGCGGCGCGATCGATATCGAGCGCACTCTTATAGAGCTGGATGGCGCGCTCATGTTCGCCGCGTGCGAGCGCAAGTGCCGCCATGTCATTGAAGAGCGAAGCTGCTTCAGAGCGCTGCAGCATGCGGTGCTGTCGATAAATATCGAACGTCTGGTCGAAGAACGTCTGAGCGATGTCCAAGGCGCCGCGCTGCTGCGCCAAGCGCCCGAGCGAGGTCAGAGTTGGCGCGGCGTCGAGACTGTCAGCCACGCCGAGATCGCGCTGCATGGCCAGCGCATCGAGCAGCAATTGCTCCGCTTCGGCGAATTCACCTTGTTCTCGTAATGCATCACCAAGCGCGGCCATCGCGACGGCGACCTGCGGATGCTGCGCACCAAGCAAAGCGCGGCTCGATTCCAGCGCCTCGCGATGCAATGCAATCGAATCGGTAAACAACCCCAGGCTGCCGTACACGCGGCCGATCGTTCCGAGTAACAGCGCGCGCGTCTCGGGCTGATCCACCAAACCGGTGCTGACGCGGCGCGCGCCGATGTCGAGCAACTCGCGTGCAGTGACTTGATTGCCGCGACTCTTGCTGGGATCGGATAACTCGAACAGCTCGACCAGAAAGGATGACACCTGCTCGGCGCGGATGCGTTCGGTTGCGGCGATGTCCCTTTCGTGTGCGATGCGTTGCGATTGCATGAAAGTGACGACTGCAAAGGCCGCCAACAGACATACACCGGCCGCGCTCACCGCAACGCTGAGCGCATGGCGGCGAACGAATTTGCCCGTGCGATAGAACCAGGTGTCGCGAGTCGCCGTAACCGGCTGTCCCAGCCAATGGCGTTCGAGATCGAGGGCCAGATGTTCGGCGGAGCGGTAGCGGCGCGCGGCGTCCTTGCGCATCGCCATCAGGATGATGTTGTCGATATCACCTTTGAGGTCGCGCTCGAGGCGGGCCGGTGTCGTCGAGCGGCAAGCGGCGATGTCGTGCGCGAGTTCCGGCGTCTCGGCGAGCGTTTTCGCGATCATCGCGCTCGGCGGCAAAGGCTCCTGTTCGCAAATGATCCGCTCGAGATCCGTCATGCGATTGCCGAGCAGATGAAAGGGGCGTTGGCCGGTGAGGATCTCGTAAAGCAACACGCCGAGCACGTAGATATCGCTTGCGGTCGTGATGGCGTCGCCGCGCACCTGCTCGGGACTTGCGTGCGCGGGCGTCATGACGCGGTAGTCCATGTGCGTGACCGCCAAGGTGTGCAGCGAGGGCCGCGCATCGAGCAATTTGGCGATGCCGAAATCGAGCAGCTTGGGCGTGCCGTCGGCGGTGATGAGGATGTTGTTGGGCTTCAGATCGCGATGGACGATCAGGTTTTGATGCGCATAGTGCACTGCCGAACAAATCGTGTGCACGAGCTTCAACCGTGCATTCAAGTCGAATCGGTGGCGATCGCAATACACATCGATCGGCTCGCCATCGATGTACTCCATGACGAGATAGGGTGTGCCGTCCGGTGCGCGACCGCCGTCGAGCAGGCGTGCAATGTTCGGATGTTCGAGCCGCGCCAGGATTTGCCGCTCCATCCGTAGCCGACTTTGCACCTGCGCGGAGTAGACGCCAGCGCGTACGAGTTTGATCGCGACGCGTTGTTGATACTCGTCATCGGCGCGTTCGGCGAGATACACATCACCCATGCCGCCGGTGCCGAGTTTGCGTTCGATGCGATACGGACCGAGACGTTGGCCTTCGAGTCCGGGTGCAGGTTCAGAAGGATCGAACGTGAGATCGACAGGCTCGTCCCAGAACGCTGGATCGTGTGCTGATTCGCCGAGCGCGAGCAGCACGCTCGATAAGAGCGATGCGTCATCAGCGCATGCATTGCGCACGAACTGCGAGCGCTCATGCGGCCCGAGTTGCTGCGCCTGCTTCACAATTGACTCGATATTGCGTCGAACCATCGAGTAATGATGCATCACTGACTGCTGCGCGTGTAATAATCAAAACCGGCGACATTCGCCAGAATCGTGTTTGTGGGACTAACCCTGGAGGTAAACATGGCAACTAAGAAAAAAGCCAAGAAGAAGGTCGGTAAGAAAGCTTCGAAGAAGAGCGTACGCAAAGTGGCGAAGCGCGGCGCAGGCGCCCGCAAGACCGCTAAGGTCGCAAAGAAGGCCAGCAAGAAAAGGACTGTGAAGAAGGCTGGCAAGAAAGCAGCAGGCAAGAAGTCTGCGAAGAAGGTCGCGAAGAAAGGCGCCAAGAAAGGAGCTCGCAAGGTAGCCAAGAAGTCGACCAAGAAAGCTTCGAAAAAGGCAGCTAAGAAGGGCGCCAAGAAGTCTGCGAAGAAAGCCGGTAAGAAATCGGCCAAAACGGCAGCGAAGAGTGCCGTAACGAAAGCGCCGAAAAAAAAGCGTAGGGCGCGTAGAAAAGCGTCCGCCGACGGCGCCCAGACGGAGCCACAAGCGGCTGCGTCGATGACACACGTTCCGCGCTTGCCGGAATAACGCTGTCTCGCTACGGCTGCCGTCGTGTTCGGCGCGCAGCCGTTAGCGGGAAACTGGTGCGACTCTTTTCCAATCTCTATGTCTTATCTCATGCGTCGTCAGCCGGAGTTGGCGACGATCGAAGTTCGCGGTCTGAAGTTTCAGGTCTACCGCTGGCCAGGTGAGCGTCCCGAACCGCTCGTATTCGCCCACGGCTGGGGCGATTCTGGCGAAACGTTTCAATTCCTCGTCGATCAACTCTCGCCTTCGCGCACCGTCGTCGCCTTCGATGCGCGAGGGTTCGGCCGCAGCGACTGGCCGCAGGACGGTTATTGGTTTCCCGACTACCTTGCCGACTTGGATGCCTTGCTCGACATCCTGTCGCCTGATGCGCCGGTCGATCTGCTCGGCCACAGCATGGGCGGAAATGTTGCGATGCTCTATGCAGGTGCTCGACCGCAGCGCGTGCGCCGGCTCATGAACCTCGAAGGCTTTGGCTTGCAGACGATGGCGGCAGATCGCGCGCCCGAACGCTATCGCCAATGGCTCGATGAGGTTCGCGAGGGCACGTACTTTGCGACCTACGATGACTTCGCCCAGTTCGAGAAGGTGTTGGCGCGACGCAATCCGCGCACGCCGCCTGAGCGACTTGCGTTCATTGCACGTTCCTGGGGATACGTGAATGAAACAGGCCGTGTCGAACTGCGTGCCGATCCACGCCATAAGCGCGTCAACCCGACGCTATATCAACGTGATCAAGTCGAAGCGTGCTGGCGCGAAATCACCGCTTCTGTCATGTTCGTGATCGGCGGCTTGTCGGACGTTGCGAAGCGCCTTGCCGATCCTGAGGTCGCGGAGCATTCCAAAGCGCAGTTTCGCGCACTCGAACTCGTCACGCTGACCGATGCGGGACACATGATGCATCACGAGCAACCGGATCGGATTGCGGAACTGGTCGAGCGCTTTTTTCGTTGACCGGGCAGATTTCACAATATCGCGCGAGGCGGGCGTGCTGCGATTACTGACCATTACTTATAAATGGGCGCGCCGCTGTGTGATCGCGGTGATTGGCGTCACCGTCATCCTGATTGGTGTTGCGATGATCGTGCTCCCCGGACCTGCGTTTGTCGTCATTCCCACGGGTCTTGCGATTCTCGGTCTCGAGTTCGCGTTTGCTCGCCGCTGGCTGCAACGTCTGCGCACGACCGGCACGCATGTCGCGAGTTATACGATCCGGCGCTTTCGCTGGTTCAGGCGCAGCGGCTCATCGCGCGATGGGACGCACATGGAGAGCAGCGTGACGCAGGTTTACGTGCATCGCGATCTGCTCGACGCTAAAGCCAATAAGAAAACAGACTGCTCGCCGCTTCCTTGAGCTTGTCGAGCCACGGGCGCTTACGCCAGTTCTCCAAGTGAATCTCGTGCGAATCGTGCAAGTCACGTTCGAAGACTGCTTCGAGCTTGCGGGCGAACTGCGCGCCGATGATCACCGCGTTGACTTCGTTGTTGTGCAAGAAGCTTCGCATGTCGAGATTCGCAGACCCGACCATCGACAGCGCTGAATCGATGACGGCGGTCTTCGCGTGCAGCAGCGCATGGGCTTGTTCGAAGAGACGCACGCCGCCCTCGAGCAATTCGTCATAGCTCGCGCGTGAGGCGTACAGAATCAAACCGGAATCGGTGAAGCTTGGGACGATCAGGCGCACATCGACGCCGCGCTGAGCGGCATCGATCATCGCCTTGCGCAGTTGGCGGTTTGGTGCGAAGTACGCGTTCGTCAGCCAGATTCGCTGTGTCGCATGTTCGATCGAGGCGAGATAGGTGGCATAGATCGCGACCTCTTGCGGATCCTCGCCGTCGGTCGCGACTGCGGCAACGAGTTCGCCGCCGGCGGGTTTCAAGACCGGGAAATAGCGCGGGTTTTCGGCGTCGACTCGACCGCCGGCGCGCGACCAGGTTTCGAAAAACAATGCTTGAAACTGTCGTGCGACCGGTCCTTCGATCCGCACATGCGTATCGCGCCACGCCTGCGATTGTCCGGCTTTGGGGCCCGGTCGCGTGGTCGACGCGGTCTCATAGGTGCTGCTGATATTGATTCCGCCAGTGAACGCAACGCGACCGTCCACGACGACGATCTTGCGATGATCGCGGTTGTTGATCTTCCAGATGAGCGGTGTGCGGATGGGATCCAGCGGCCGGAACTCGAGAACCTCGATGCCAGCCTCGCGCATTCGATCGAACAGCGCGGTGGGCGTCGTCATGCTGCCGATCGCGTCGTACAGCACGCGCACTTCGATGCCTTCGCGGCGGCGGCTTATCAGTAGCTCGCAAAAATCTTGGCCGACAGAATCGTCGGCAAAGATATAAGTCTCGACATGCACATGATGTCGCGCAGCTTCGATGGCATCGCGAATCGCACCGAGGGTCTCAGGCCCGTCGATGAGCAACTCGACACGATTGCCCGCCACCAGAGGCGCCCCCGCGGTGTAGCGGAAGGCCTCGATGAGTTCGGCAGTGTGGGGATCGTCTTGCTGCTCACCGAGGCGGCTTTCGAGCAGGCGCGAGGCGGTCCTTTCATTGACCGCCCCGCTCGGCGTGATGATGGGAGCGAGAAGCTGCGCTTGCTCGCTACTCGTCTCTGGGAGTCGCGCTAACGTGCAAGCCGAAACGCTCGACGCAAGCGCGAGTGCCGCGATGAGTCTTTGCAGGATGACGCGACACATCGGCGATGGTGTTCATCGATGGCAGGTCGCGTCCATGTGACTACTCTCTTAGCTCGTCGACAGCATCATCTACTTTGTTCGAGGTGGATTCTTCGCCATCCCTGACGGTGTCGATGGCTTCATCGACTTCCTCGCCGGCGCGCTCCAGCGGGCCTTCTTTTTCGCAGGCGGCGAGTCCCACGCTCGTCGCACATGCGAAGGCGATCAACGCTCCTTTGAAGAGACGTGCTTTCGATTCAGTGTTGTCTTCGTTCATTGCGACCTCCGTCGTCGTGTTGTCAAAGCGTAGGAGAAACGTGCACTGTGTTAATTGGTTCCGAACGTTACCTACACACATCGTTGACAACGCAGCAGACGAATACGCGTGTGCGCGCGACACGTATGCCGTTGGGTTAAGCAAAGCCGTGATGAGGCGCAGGAACTGCGCACTGTCGAAAACGTTTTTGAAGCGTAAGCAGTTAGTGATCAGGAGATTGCCATGCTGTCTTGGGCATTGACGTTCTTTGTGGTTGCGATCATCGCAGCCGTCCTGGGTTTTTCGAGTATTGCGGGCGCTGCCGCCGGCATTGCGAAAATTCTGTTCTTTATCTTCTTGGTGTTGACGCTGGTCGCGTTGGTCGGTGGCGCATTGCGCGGCAGACCACCCGTATAGCTTCACGCTGAATCCGCAAACTAAAAACCCTCGCAATGCGAGGGTTTTTTCTGCCTGTTGGTTGCTTGAAGTGCCGTGTCTTAGGTGAACAGCAGCGCCTGGCTCACCGCGACACGCACCGTTTCGGGTACGAAAGGTTTCGTCACGAGGAAGGTGGGCTCAGGTCGCTCGCCTGTCAGAAGCCGCTCCGGATAAGCGGTGATGAAGACGATGGGCACTTGAACTTCGCTCAAGATCTGCCGCACGGCATCGATGCCTGAGCTGCCATCCGCCAACTTGATGTCTGCCAACACCAATCCGGGCTCGGTACGCCGCGCGGCACGCACGGCTTCGTCGCGCGTCGTCGCGATTGCGGCGACCGCATGACCCATCTCTTTGACGATGCTTTGCAGATCGAGCGAAATGATGGGTTCGTCCTCGATGATGAGAACTTTGGTCGTCGGCTGCGATGAAATTTCGCGCACCGCTTGACCGACCATCTCTTTGACCTGCGTGTCTGGCACACCAAGAATGTGTGCAGTCTCGCTGATGTTGAAACCTTCCATCGCGGTCAGGAGTAATGCTTGTCGATGGGCCGGTGTGAGTTCGACCAGTCGTTGTTCGACTTTGTTGCTGGTGGTGCCAGCAACCGAACGCATTTCCGGATCGGTGCTTCCCCAGATCTTGTGGAAGAGTCGATACAGTCCAACGCGCGGCGGCAGATCCGCGCCGAGAACTGAGCTGTCTGCGACGATTGCTTCGAGACATGCGCGAACATAGGCATCACCGCTTTGCTGGGTGCCGCTCAGAGCGCGTGCATAGCGACGCAGATAGGGCAAATGCTCGGCAATTGCATGGGCCAAGGCCATAGTGCAGGGCTCCTGAAGGATTTCTTGTGCTGAGGTGCGCGCGAACGCGAACGCGGTATTACTATGTACGAAGCGGGTTAAAGTTCCCAAACGTTTGGAACTTTTGCAGGGTCTCAACGTTTCGGTCCACCAACGGCGTCGGCGTCACGCTTTCTTTCCGGCGTCTATGAACGATGATCATCATGAGTGAAAAAACCAAGCCAGAACAGGCTGCCGTCGCCTCGCAAAGCGAATCCGCCGAACAGGTCCCTGATTGGCTGGGAGGTCGTTTGCGTCGCATGTTCTCTGAAGTCATGGATGAGCCGGTCCCGGACGAGTTCACTGCACTCCTGAAGCAGCTCGAAGAAAAGGAGCGCGGCTCCTAATCGGCCGCTGCCCATTTCTATGAGCCAAGACCGCTTTCTCGATCAAGTCACTGCGCTATTGCCTGCACTTCGTGCATTCGGGCGATCGCTGTGCGGTGACCCTGCGCGTGCCGACGATCTGGTGCAAGACACCGTATTGAAGGCCTGGACGAATCGCGAACAGTTTCAGTCCGGAAGCAATCTCAAAGCCTGGTTGTTTACGATTCTGCGTAACTGCTATTACTCCGAACTGCGCCATCGCAAGTTCGAAGTTGAGGATCCGGACGGCATTTGCGCAGCCCAGGTTGCCATCTCACCGGATCACGACGCCAAGCTGCATTTGCGCGATCTGAATCGCGCCTTGCAGGAGCTGCCAGTCGATCAGCGTGAAGCTTTGATTCTCGTTTGCGCCACAGGCCTGTCTTACGAGGAGGCGGCCGATGTGTGTCAGGTCGCCGTCGGGACAATCAAAAGCCGAATTGCCCGCGCCCGCGATCGCTTGGTCGACCTTTTGGGTGATGACGTGACTCGCTCGGGAGCACTCACGCCACCTGAAAGCGAAGGCGTTAGTCGGCGTTTGGGACCCTCGTAACCCCACGCTTGCATGAAGACACACAAGCCCGTCACTGGGCCGGGACGCTGGTGGGGCCGCAATGCGAGCTTACGCGCGCGTCTCGTGGTGCTCGTAGGCGTCGCGATGCTCGCGCCGGGCGCCTTGGCGGTGCTGCAAGCCGTCTCGAGCTACAACAACAGCATCCGCATTCTCGAACAGAATCTGGCGCAGGCAGCACAGCTCGCGGCGAATGAAGAAGTCGGCATGATCTCCGCTTCGCGCGAGATCCTGACGAGCCTGGCGGCGAATCCAGAAGTACGTGCCATGCGCGGCTCCGCCTGCCGCAATGCCTTGCAACGGGCGATTGCGGGACTCGATCAGTATTCCAGCGCCATCGTCGCCAATGAACAGGGGGAACTCGTCTGCACCTCGACCCCCATCCGCGAACGGGTGAGCGTTGGCGAGTTTCCGTGGTTCGCGGAAATCTCCCGGGGTGAATCCTTTGTATTGAGCGATCTGCAGCAGGCGCCGTGGCTCATGCGCTGGGGCATGGTGACCGCAGTTCCGCTGCTCGATGAGACCGGCACGATTCGCGGCACGGTGGCGCTGTTTATCGGACTCGACTGGTTGACGCGGCGCTATGCGACGGCTGCGCCCGGTGACGATACGGTGCTCGCGTTGCTCGATAGCAAGGGCGATGTGATCACGCCGGATCGGCAGCAGTCCGTGAGCGCATCCGGATTGCCGAGCGTCCAGTTGATTGCCTCGCGGCTCGAGTCGCGCACGCAAACTTTTCGTGCGCGCGGCGCCGATGGGACATGGCGTCTGTATGTGATCAGTCCGCTGCTCGGCGGCAAGGTATTCGTGATCCTCGGCACGCCGCTGCTCGCGGCGATCGGCCCATTGGCGCTGCAAGTCGCCTGGGGCGTGTTCACGCCGATTCTCATGTGGGCGCTTGCCGTGCTGGTCGTGTGGATCGGGCTCGAGCATCTCGTCGTGCGCTGGATTACGTATCTCGAGCGCATCACCTCGGCGTACGCATCGGGGCGGCAAAGCGTACGGCCCGAACGCGTCAGTGCCGCGCCGCTCGAGATCCGCAGTCTCGGCGAGACCTTCACGCGCATGGCGGATCTCATCTCCGCACGTGAAAACGAGCTGCGCGAGTCGCTCACGCAAAAAGAACTGCTCGTCCGCGAAATCCATCATCGAGTGAAGAACAACCTGCAACTCGTGATGAGCCTGCTGAACCTGCACGCACGCCGCATCCGTGATCCGCGTGCGGAAGCGGCGTTTGCCGAAGCGCGCGGTCGCATCAATGCGCTCGCCACGCTCCATCGACGACTGTATGAGTCCGAGAACTTGCAGCAGGTCGACTTGCGCTGGTTTCTGGAAGACTTGTGCGTCGAATTGCGCCGTGGCGGTTTATCCGGCAATCGTCACGTGGAGCTTGTGGTGCAGGCACCGGATGAGGTGATCGGCCCCGAAGTCGCCGTGCCGCTCGGCTTGCTCGTAACGGAGGCGATTACGAACGCATACAAGCATGCCTTTGCCGAGCGTGAGCAAGGCCGCATCGAAGTGCACGTCGAGCGTGAATCGCCAACGCATCTCTTTTTGTGTATCAGTGACGATGGCACCGGCTACGAACCGAATGATGCGGTGCCAGCGGGGCTCGGCAGCTCATTGATTGATGCGTTCGTGCGTCAGCTGCGTGGCGAACTCGAAGTCAAATCGTCCAACGGAACGCGCGTCTGCGTGCGCTTTCCCTCCGCTGCGCCAGTATCTCGCGCGCCCATCCCGCCGCCATGAGCTACATCGGTATTGTGATCGCCTGAGGTATTCTCGCGCCCCCTTTTGCGCGATTCGATCGACCTGAATGTCCCAACTTCGTCGGCGCACCCTCGAGGTGCTGCGGCACACCGCATTCGTCCGATATCTTTCGGCACGACTGCTCGCGACGTTGGCGGCGCAAGTTCAGACGGTCGCCGTCGGTTGGCAGATGTATGAGTTGACCGGCGATCCCCTCGATCTGGGACTCATCGGGCTTTCGCAGTTCCTGCCCTTCGTCGTTTTGATCTTGCCTGCCGGGCAGATTGCCGATCGCTACGATCGCCAGCGCATCGTGATGCTGTGTTATGCGGTGGAAACGCTCTGCGCGGCGTTACTGTTGTATTTCACGTGGTTCGAGATCAGCAATCCTTGGCCCGTATTCGGAGCAATGACGCTCCTTGGATGCGCACGCGCGTTTTCGATGCCGAGCGGACAGGCGTTGCTACCGAATCTCGTGCCACGCGAGGACTTCAGCCGCGCGGTGGCGCTCAATTCCTCGGTGTTTCAGATCTCGACGATCGCAGGGCCTGCGGTGGGCGGGCTCATTTATCTCGCCGGGCCGAGTGTCGTCTACGCAAGCGTTGCGATGCTGGCCGCTATTGCGACCGGGCTCATGATGCGCGTTACGGCGCCGCGCGTGAGCGCAAGAGTCCTCGAGCCGGCGGGCTGGGCCACTTTGCTGTCGGGATTGCGCTTCGTCTGGTCGAAACCCACGGTCCTCGGCGCCATTTCGCTCGATCTGTTCGCAGTCTTTCTCGGCGGCGCGACGGCGCTGTTGCCGATCTTCGCGAGCGATGTCTTGCACGTCGGTCCGGTTGGATTGGGTTTGTTGCGCACCGCGCCGGGCGTTGGCGCCGCGATATGCGCCGCATGGCTCGCGATCCATCCGGTGTCGCGCCATGTCGGCTACTGGATGTTCGGCGGCGTTTTCGCGTTCGGTATCGCCACGCTCGTGTTCGCCGTCAGCACTTCCTTTTGGATTTCGCTGCTTGCGTTGGTCGTGATCGGCGCAGGCGACATGGTCAGCGTGTACGTGCGTCACTTGCTCGTGCAATTGGAAACCCCCGATGCGATCCGCGGTCGCGTCAGCGCGGTGAGTGCGGTGTTCATTGGTGCATCGAACGAACTCGGCGATTTCGAATCCGGTCTCACGGCCAAGTGGTGGGGCGCGACGCGCGCCGCCATCGTCGGCGGCGTTGCGACGCTCGTCGTGACCGGATTGTGGGCGCGCTGGTTTCCGATGCTCTGGAAGATGCAGCGGTTTCCGGAGCCGGCAACTAATGGGTGATGAGTGATGGGTGATGAGTGATGGGCCAGAAGAGCGGTGAGCACCTGATCAAGGTGATCCGGTGATGGAGGCCAGGGCAGACTCTGATCGAAGTCAGAGGGTTTGGTCGTTGCCTTGATTCGAGCCGGAAGAAGCGGGCGCCTGCCATTTCTGACGCGATCACCTGATCAAACTCAGGGCCCATCACCCATCACCCATCACCCATCACCCTCCCTCCCCCCAATCTCCCGACTTCCCTGCTGTATATCCGTCCAGTAGCATCGCCGTATGCCTAAGCTCACCCGATCTGGTGCTCGTACGGGCCGCGGTGCGGTGTCTAATCCGCCTGGGCGGTTTGAGACGACGCGTGCGCAGCTCGTCGATGATGGATGGGGAAGTCTCGATGAGGAATTGCCGCCGTTCGCGACGACCGTGACTGCAGAGCCGGCGCGCTCGATCATATCGCGCAACAAGTCGCCGGACATTGCCTTTGAGCAGTCGATCAATCCGTACAAGGGCTGCGAGCACGGCTGTATCTATTGTTACGCGCGGCCATCACACGCGTTCTTGAATCTCTCGCCTGGTTTGGATTTCGAAACCAAGCTGTTCTACAAACCCGACGCTGCGCAGTTGCTCGAGGCCGAACTGGCCGCGCCTGGTTATCGCTGCGCGCCGATTACGATCGGCGGCAATACCGATCCATATCAGCCCATCGAAAAGCGTTATCGGGTGACGCGTTCGATTCTCGAGGTACTGGCGAAATACCGGCACCCATTCTCGATCATCACCAAGGGCGCGATGATCGAGCGCGATGTTGATCTGTTCGCCCCGCTCGCGCAGCAGAACCTCGTGCATGCCTATGTCAGCGTCACGACATTGAACAACGACATCAAGCGCACGATGGAGCCGCGTACTTCATCACCCGCGGCGCGCTTGCGAGCGATTCGCACCTTGAGCGAGGCAGGTGTTCCGGTCGGTGTAATGGTCGCGCCGATCGTTCCCGTCATCACCGATAGCGAACTGGAAAAAATTCTCGAAGCCGCCGCTGCGGCGGGTGCGCGTAGTGCCGGCTATGTCGTCTTGCGCTTACCGCATGAACTCAACGATTTGTTTCGCGAATGGCTCGACACTTACGAGCCGTTGAAAGCCAAGCATGTCCTTGCGCGCTTGAACTCGTTGCACGGCGGTCGCGACTACGATGCATCGTGGGGGCTGCGCCAGCGCGGTCAGGGTGCCTATGCTTCACTGCTTCGCCAACGCTTCGCCAGGGCATGCGCGCGCTATGGATTGAATGCGAACGAACGTTTCGTACATGACACGAGCCTGTTTCGGCCGCCGCAGATCGGTCCGCGCCAACTCGATTTGATTTGACGCTTGCACACGGCGGTTCGACGCGAACGACTGTGACACCGACGAACTGCGCAAGCCGCATGCGCGTTTTCCGGCGTTGTCTGGATAATCGTTGGCGTATACTCGACGCGAACTTTCTTGTGCGCAGCTTCAGCGCCAAAACTTCCGCCGCAACATCGGCCAAACTTCGGGAAGGACCCTGCGGTGATCTCGGAGAATCTCAACATGACGCGAGCGGTCCGCGCACTCGTAATGTCGACTTCGCAAGTTTTGCGCTCATCGCATGTGCGATCCAAGCCGCTGCTGGCAGCGTGTTTTGCTTTCGCGTTGAGCGGATGCATGACCGCGCGAATCGAAGAGTTGCGTGAGGCGCCGACGCAAATCACGGTGAATGAAGCGATCGTGCTATTGGCAAAGCCACACTTGGAAGGCACGGGCACAGAAGGAAAATTCCTCGATTGCTTGGAGCGCGAACTGGTCGGCGAAACCGTCTCTGCGAATGTGGCGCACGCGCAAAAGTCGGGCAAACAGGTCAACGCACGCAGTAGTTTTACCAATCGGCCGTTCCAGATTTACGCCGATGATCATTTCGTCGATGCCCTGTATCCGTGGCTCGAGCCGAGTACCGCGCCGGCCAATGCGCAAGGCTTCAGCGCGTTCCTCGGTCGCCCGGGCGTTGCAGAGCGCGTGAGTGAGATGGGCGTGCGTTACATCGTGTGGGTCGATGGCATCACCCAAAAAACGGATGGCGGCGGCAGTATCGCGTGCGCGGCAGGGCCGGGTGGTGCGGGCTGTCTCGGCCTCGGCTGGTGGGAGAAGCAATCGGATTACGAAGCGACGGTGTGGGATCTGCGCCTGGGTATCAACGCAGGCACGGTGACGACGGACGTGAAAGGCACATCAGTCATGATCGGCGCGATTGCGCCGATTCCGCTGATCTCACCGGTGCAAAGCACGGCATGCGATCGTCTTGCCGGGCAATTGAAATCGTTTTTGCTGGGTGCGGACGCAGAGCAGGCGATGAACATGCGCTGATCGCAGCGCGCGTTGCGCTCTCACAGGTCGGCGTCCGCCTGACATTTCGATCCTGCCGAACAATAGGGACGTCTCAAGCAACCATCGCGACGGTTGCGAGTTGAACTTTCACGGACGAATGCTGGACCAATATCGGCTATCGATCAGCCCGCGTTCAGCTTGAGGGTCGCAGATTGAGCGACTCTCAAAGTCAGAGAGTTGAGCGACGAAAGACGCGTTTGCCCTGGCAGACGCAAGCGGAGACACGCGATGCCAAAGCGCCCCTTCCCTCAACGGCCCGACAAACGGCTGTGGGTCATCGCGACTCAAACGACGCTCGTGAGCGCCGCATCGTTCTTCCTCGTTGGCGGCTGTGTTTCTTCCTCCTCGTCTTCTTCCACGAGCATGCCTGCTCCTTCGATGCCGAGCCCTTCGTCCGGCTCCTCCGGAGGTGGCTCCTCAGGCAGTTCGGGTGGCGGCGGCTCGAGCATGCCGAGCGGCGGTTCCAGCGGTGGCGGCGGCTCGAGCATGCCGAGCGGTGGCTCCAGCGGTGGTGGTGGCGGTGGCATGCCAAGTGGCGGATCGAGCGGTGGCGGCGGTGGAATGCCTTCTTCTATGCCGAGCCCCGGGGGTCAAAGTGACGGTTCGATGGGTGGCGGCAGCAGCGGCGGTATGAGCACGCCGGGAATGCCGAGCCCTTCGGGTAGCAGCGGCGGTGCTTCGGGGTCCATGGGCGGCGCCCAAGGTGGCGGCGCGAACGCTGGCGGCATGGGCGGCGCACAAGGTGGCGGTGCGGACGCCGGTGGCGTGGGTGGTGCGCAAAGTGGCGGTGCGAACGCCGGCGGCATGGGCGGTGCGCAAGGCGGCGGTGCGAGTGCCGGCGGCATGGACGGCCAAAGCGGCGGTTCCTCTGCAGGCGGCGGCGCCGGAGGGCAACCGTCGATTGGAATGCCTTCGTCCGGTGCCAGCGGTGCGCCCAGTGTTGGGATTCCGAATCCCGGTGCTGGCTCGCCGGGCGCAGGCCAAGGTGGCGCCAGCGGCGGCTCACCCCGTGATGCGCAATCCAACGGATTTCCTTCGGCGGGCGGCGCTTCGCAAAACGACAGCATCTTTACCGGCTCGAGTGGTGGCGCCTCGGGATCGAGCGGCGCCGCGGGCGGCGGCCAAGCTGGCGGTAGCGCTGGCGGTAGCCCCGGCGGTCAAGGGGGTGGCGCGCCAGGCGCGATGCCGAATGCGGGCGGTGTTCCGGGTGCAGGCGGTATGCCCGGCAGTGATGCGGGTACGTCCGCCGGTGGTATGCCCGGCGGTGCCGGGTTGCCTGGTCAGTCGGGTGGACAGGCTGGCGGTGATGGTGCCGCCGGATCGCCGTCTGCGGGTGGCGATGGCGCGGGCGGATTACCCTCCGCCGGGGGCGGCGCAGGCGGCTTGCCTTCGGCCGGAGGCGCCGATGCGGGCGGTTCTGGCGGCGGCGCGAACGGCGCGCCCGGAGGCGATCCGAGCGGCACATCAGGCGCACATGGCGGGGGCGGCGCGGGCAGCGGTCCGATGACTCAAAACGAACGCACGGCGCAGATTCACCGCCAATTCGACATTTCCTTCGGTGAGTTCGATGGCTACATCCGCGGCGAGCAGGCGGTCATCGCCGGCCAGCGCGGCGGACGCGGCGGCGGCATGAGCGGTCGCGATGGGATGGGTGATGCAGCAGGTGCGGGCGGCGGCCAGGAGGGCGGCGACGGTGCAGGAGGCGCAGAAGGGTCAGGCGGCGATCGAACCGGCGCCGGCCAGAGCGGCAGCGGTGGTGGACAGGGTCAAGGTCAGGGTCAGGGCCAGCAGGGCCAGCAAGGCCAAGGTCAGAGTGGCGGCGGCGGAGTCGGCGGCGGCGCAGCGGGCGGCGGCGGACCGAACACCATTCCAGCCGATATTCCCGATGGCAGCGACGATGACGTGATCGCGCGGCAGCTGCGCGAGGCGGCGATCAACGAAAGTGATCCGGAATTGCGCGAGAAGCTGTGGCAGGAGTACCGCAATTACAAGAAGAGTGGTGGCTGATTGAGTGGACCTGCGCGGGCGAACATCCGCGCAGGCACAGTGCAGGGGTTACGAGTCGACTGAAGAGCGAAACGCGATCATGAGCCGAGCATTTCGATTGTTTGTCTGCGGTGCGCTTGCACTGACGTTGAACGTGTCGCTCACGGCCTGCATGACGTACGAGTCCCGGCCTTTGCCGCGCATCAACGCAATTCAAGCCGTCACGGAGATTCCGGCGGATCAGTTGCTCGATGTCGGGGTGAAGCTGCTCGATGAAAACGTCCCCGCGGATGAGAAGACACAAGAAAAGGAACGCATCTTCCCGGACGTGCGCCGCGCCGAAGCTCGTTACATCGCGATGCAGATGCGCAATACGCTCGAGGGCACCGGCCATTGGGGCCAGGTGCGCGTGATTCCCGCCGACGCTGATGCGCTCGATGTGCACGTATCCGGCAAGATCCTCGAATCCACCGGCGCGGATCTGCATCTGGAAGTGGTCGTAAGCGATGCGACCAATCGCGTCTGGTTCAAGAAAGTCTACGAGCAGCCGGCCGACACCCGTTCCTATCGCGATAACAGCGGTCGCGTTCGCGATCCGTTTCAGAATCTGTACAGCACGCTGGCGAACGACATGCTTGCGTATCGCGAGGCGATGCAGGTTGCCGACCTGCAAACGATCCGACGAGTATCTGAGCTGCGCTTCGCCGCCGACCTGGCGCCTTACGCGTTCAAGGATTACATCGATTCGGACCGCAAAGGCCTCTACCAGGTGACGCGACTGCCGGCGGAGAACGATCCGTTGCTGGTGCGCATGGATCACATCCGCGAACGCGACTATGCATTGCTCGACACGATCAACGAGCACTACGCGCTGTTCGCCGAAAACATGTCGGAGTCGTACACGAGCTGGCGACGCTACAGCTTCGATGAGATCGAAGCCCATGATGAAGCCAAGCGTCAGGCGCTGACCCGTAAGCTGTTGGGTGCCGCTGCGATCATTGGCGGTTTGGTTGCGGGTTCCGAAACGAACACTTATGTGGGCCAGGCGGCGGCGACGGCTGCGATCTTCGGCGGCGCTTACGCGATCAAGAGCGGCTTCGACAAAGGCGCCGAAGTCAAAATGCGGGGCGATTCGCTGCAGCAGCTGGGCGAATCGTTCCAGGCGGAAGTGCAGCCGATGGTGATCGAAGTCGAAGGGCGCACACTGCAACTGCGCGGCACGGCCGATGAGCAATATCAGGAATGGCGCAGACTCTTGCGGCAGCTTTATGAGAACGAAACCGGCCTCGAGGTCCCCGAACCTGCGGCAACTGAGGCTTCAGCGGCGACTGCGACGCCCTAGCGGGACATTGCTTGTCATGCATGCCGGATAAGGTACGGCTTCCACGCTTGCAGGCGCGGCTGCTGCGCTCGCTGGGCGCGGGTCGCAGCGGCGAGGTGTGGCTTGCGGAGCATCCCAACGCGACGCGAAGCGCGATCAAGCTGTACGCCGAGCAGCCGAACGCGCAGCAACTCGCAGCGCTCGCGGAACGCATTCGGCGCATCGCAGCTCTCGATGGGGCGCATATCCTGAAGCTCGATGGACTGTGCCGCCTCGATGAGCGCATCGGTCTCGTCATGGAATATGCACCGGGCGGTGATCTGAGCGCGCTGCGCGGCCGTCCGTGGCGCGAAGTGCTCGTTACGGTGCTACCGATCGCGCGTGCGCTCGCCACACTGCATCGTGCAGGCATCGTGCATCGCGATGTGAAAACGACGAATGTGCTGCGCTTGGCGGATGGTTCGCCCCGGCTTGCGGATCTCGATGCGGCAGTGTTGCTGGATGACGCGCTGGACGCGCGAACGGGCGGATCGCTTTACACGATCAGTCCGGCGGCGCTTGCGGGGGCGCCCGCTAGCATCGCCGACGATGTGTATGGTTTCGGTGCGCTTTTGTATGAGCTGCTGAGCGGCTACCCGCCGTTTTATCCGCAGGTCACGCCCGAGCGTATTCGCGACGAAGCGCCGGCGCGCATAGCGAAGCCCGACCTGCCCGAAGCGTTGCAGGCATTGGTTGCGCGGTGTTTGCGTAAGTCGGCAGCCGAGCGACCAAGTAGCATGGAGGCTATCGAGTCCGAGCTGCAGCAGTTGATGCCGAATGGGCGGGCGCACCATCCGGTGTTCAACGAGTCGATGTTGATTGAGTCGCGGCCCGTCGAAGGCGCGCGATCGAGAGAGTTCATGTCCATGCACGAACCGAACAGCGAGGCCCGTGATCGCAGTGAGCCGCCGGTCATCCGACCGCCGTCCACGCCCGCCGAGCCTTTGCGTGGCGAATGGCGGCGTGCGGCGCCGAGCGGGCCGGAGTCGCGCCAATTGCGTAATCAAGGATTTCGGCGCGGCTTGATGGTTGCGGCGTTGGCGCTCGGGGTGCTCGCGATCTTCATCGTATTTTTCGCGCTACCGAAATGGGTTGCGCCGACGATTCCCCTGGCGCCGGCGCCCGTGGCGTCCACTGCGACTGAGCCGGCTGCAGCACCGCCCGCTGCGCCCGTGGATTTTGCAGCCCTGGCGCGTGCGAAACAGGAAGCCGACGAGGTGCGCCAGCCGTTGTTCGAACGCCTGGAGCGCTTGCGCGAGCGGGCTGCCGAGCGTTGGGCCCCGGCAGACTTCCAAGCAGCGGCTGACTTGCTTGCCGCCGGCGATGCGCAATACGACGAACGCGAATACCTCGTCGCGGTGGAGCACTTCGAGCGGCTCGGGCCGCTGCTCGAAACGCTCGAAGCGCGGGCACCGACCGTCTTGCAAGCGCAGCTTGCCGCCGGTCAGCAGGCCTTGAGCGACGGCCGCGCCGAAGATGCGCAAGCGGCGTTCGATTTAGCACTGCAGATCGAGCCCGGTCATGCGGGCGCCAAACGCGGCCGGCAACGCGCGGAGAACCTCGACCGTGCGCTTGCCATGCTGTCTACCGCCCAGCGCCTCGAGCAAGACGGCGATCTCGCGAGTGCGCTCGACGAGTATCGCCGTGTTCTGAAGCTCGATCAGGACATGACGCAGGCGAGCGAAGCCATCGCCCGACTGACCGCGCGCCAAACTAATGATGCGTTTGCAAGTGCCATGGCACGCGGCTTCGCCGCGCTCGGCGCGAATGATTACGCCGCCGCTCGCGGCGCTTTCGAAGCTGCGAATCGCATCCGGCCGAACGCTCACGAGGTCGGTGAGGCGTTGCGGCAGATCGAACAAAGTGAGCGTACGCGCACGATTGCCGGTCAACTCGAAGCGGCACGCGCCGCGGAAGCGCGCGAAGGCTGGGCCGAAGCGCTCAAGACCTATCAAGACATTCTCGGTTTGGATGCAACCGTCGCGGCAGCAAAAGAAGGCGTAGCGCGTGTACAGCCGCGTGCGGAACTCAATGCGGAACTTGAACTCTATCTCACGCAGCCGGAGCGCTTATTCAGCGCGCCGGTGCGCACGGCAGCGCATCGCACGCTCGAGCGGGCGAGCAGTATCGCGAATCCAGGGCCGATGCTGAGTCAACAAACGGCGAAGCTACGCGATTGGTTGGCCAAGGCCGATGTGCCGGTACGCGTCGCACTGGAATCCGACAATCAGACCCAAGTGACGATTTTTCGCGTCGGTGCGCTCGGCGCATTCGAGCAGCGCTCG
>CAZIXV010000019.1:0-24497 GCA_964543105.1 uncultured Steroidobacteraceae bacterium | reverse complement strand
TCGACAACCTGCTGCCTGAAGAAGCGGCGCGCGACTTGCTCGCCGCCGACGCACACATCCCGGCCGCCGACGCTTTCGGCCTGCTTGCCTATTACGGTCGAGAGTCCGCCGGTGCACTCACACTACGCTCGCCTGGCGAGTCGCCTGGCGTAGGCGGATACGTCGAACTCACGGACGAGGAACTGAGCGAACGCATCAGGAAGCTCCCGCAGCAAAGCCTTGCCGCCGGCGCACCGAAGCGCATGAGCCTCGCCGGCGCGCAGCACAAGATGGCCGTCAGCATCGTGAACGGCGCGCTCTACTTCCCGAAAGGTGAAACACCTTCGACACACCTGCTGAAGCCCGACCACGTCGATCGCGAAAACTGGCCGCACTCCGTTGCCAACGAATACTTCACGATGCGCCTCGCACAGCGAGTCGGCTTGCCCGTGCCGCCCGTCGAGCTTCGGTATGTGCCTGAACCGGTGTACCTCATCGAACGCTTCGATCGCGAGCAAGTCAACGGCGACACCCATCGACTGCACATCATCGATGCGTGTCAGCTTCTCGGACTCGATCGCACCTTCAAGTACCACCAGGCAACCGCCACCACGTTCGCCAGCCTCATCGACTACTGCACGAATCGCGCTCGAGCGCGCCAGGACCTTGCCGCATGGGTGTTATTCAATCTGCTCACAGGCAACGGCGATGCACATCTGAAGAATCTCTCCTTCCACGTGGATACCAGCGGCATCAGGCTCGCACCGTTCTACGACCTCGTATCAACGGAGTCGTGGCGCACCGCGCCCGACAGCACACCGCAATGGCCCGATACGCCGCTGAGCACACGAATCGGCGATGCAACGACCTTCGCGGAAGTGAGCGTTCAGAGCTATGGCACGTTCGCGGCAGCGCTGGGGGTCAATCGCACCGCCATCAAGCGCCTGCTATCAAACTTCCCGCGCAAGATCGCAGCGGCTGCTGATGAGCTGATCGCAGAGTTCGAACAGCGCGACGTTCCCGTGGGCACACGCGCAGGTCAGCTCAGAATGGTTCGCACGATTCGAACGGTCGTGATTCGCGAGATGGTGGCGAAGCTGGCGGCGAAGTGAGACAGGCTGCCCTGCTGTCGCGCCAATTCGCCCGCCCAAATGGGGCGCATAGCAGCAAGGAGGTGGAGCGGGTGATGGGAATCGAACCCACGTTAGTAGCTTGGGAAGCTACAGTTCTACCATTGAACTACACCCGCGCTCGGGCGGATTCTATTCACGGCATCGCCGCTGCGGCAACTACGCAAAGAGGCTAGCGAACATCGTGCGCTTCGATTTACGAGACCTTGAACTATTCGCCGCCGTCGCGGACGCGGGCAGCATTGCGCGCGCAGCCGAGCGATCGCACACCGTGGCATCAGCCGTCAGCAAGCGAATTTCCGACCTGGAAGCCAACTTCGGCACCGACTTGCTCGTGCGCGGTGCGAAAGGCGTCGAATTGACGGCGGCGGGCAATGCGCTTTTAGCGCGTGCGCGGGTTTTGTTGCGGCACGCCACGCAATTGGATGGCGAAATGCGCAGCCATGCGAGCGGGGCGCACGGTTACGTACGGGTGTTCGCGAATATCTCCGCCATCGTCGAATTCCTGCCCCGAGCGCTGGCATCGTTTGCCGATGCACATCCCGATATCCATGTGCATCTGGAAGAACAGGTGAGTTCGGCGACGGCTGCGGCGGTCGCGGACGGCACCGCGGATTTCGGCATCGTGAGCGAGCTGCCGGTGATCGAAGGTTTGACGACGCTGCCATTTCGCACCGATGAACTCGTACTGGTCGCCAAGCACGATCATCCGCTGGCGGAACGCGCGAGCGTCGATTTCAATCAGGTAGCCCACTTACCTTTCGTCGGAATGAACGCCGACAGTTCGCTCCATCGGCTGCTCACGCAAGCCGCCACTGAGGCCGGGACGACGATCAATTGGCGCATCCAGGTGACCAGCTTCGATGCTGCCTGTGCGATGGTGGCGGCTGGGCTTGGAATCAGTATCATCCCGCGCGCCGCGACCACGGCGTACATCCGTTCCCTGTCACTCGAAGTCGTGCCGCTCACGAACGCCTGGGCGCAGCGGCAATTGTTCTTGTGCTCACGAACGAATGGCACGCTGCCGTCTTCGGCACGCATGCTGTTCGAGCATCTGCGCACTCAGCAGTGATGCAGCGTGTAAGCGTGTAAGCGTGTAAGCGTGTAAGCGTGTAAGCGTGTAAGCGTGTACAGGAGAGCACGCGTACGCGGGCGTTGCACGTCTTTAGTTACACGTTCACACGTCTACACGTTTTACGCGTTCTGCACGTCTACGAGATTCGCCAACACGTGCCGACTCACGACAACCGCTCGCGCGACCAACACTCACACAACTCCCGCAAACGCATGCCTGACGAATCAAATCACGACGCGTCCGCACCGCCCCGCCGCAGTATCCGCAGCTTCGTGCTACGTCAGGGTCGCGCCACGGTCGCACAACAACGTGCGCTCGAAGCGCTGTGGCCTAAATACGGCATCGCGCCGTCGCCGAGCGAATTGAATTTCGATGAGATCTACGGCCGCAGCGCGCCGCGCATGCTCGAAATCGGTTTCGGCGCAGGCGAAGCGTTGCTTGCCTTCGCCCAAAGACATCCTGAGATGGATTGCCTGGGCATCGAGGTGCATCGTCCCGGCGTGGGTCATTTGATGCTTGGTGCGGATGCCGCAAGCCTGACGAACGTACGCGTCATCGATCGCGACGCAGTCGAAGTAATCACGCATGAAATCCCCAGCGCATCGATCGCGCTCACGCATATTTTTTTCCCGGATCCTTGGCACAAGAAGCGGCATCACAAACGCCGCTTGATCCAACCGCCGTTCGTCGCGTTGCTCGCGCGGATTATCGAGCCCGGCGGTGCATTGCGCCTCGCCACGGATTGGGAGCACTACGCGCTGCAAATGCGCGAGGTGCTCGATGCGAGTGATGAGTTCGAAAACGTCGCCGGCGACGCCGGCTTCATGCCGCGAAACGAAGAACGACCCCTCACTCGCTTCGAGCGCCGCGGTCAGCGATTGGGCCATGGCGTGTGGGATTTGGAGTATCGGAGAAGAACGTGATTGGGTGATTGGGTGATTGGGTGATCGGGTGATCTGGTGATCTGCGTGCTGGATCTGACTTGGCCGATACCACCCTTTCGTGCTGAGCTGGTCGAAGCACAAGAACCCTTCGACAAGCTCAGGGCGAACGGATATGCGGCTCAATGCAACGGAATGCGACTCGCGACAAACAGGAATAACGCGTAGCCAATCTGGCTTGATCACTTGATCACCTTGATCACCCGATCACCTAAACCTCATCACTCATCACCCATCACCCTCCGCACTTTGCCGCCCTGCAGAAAAAATGCCTCTTGAATCCCTGCGGCTAGAGGCATACAACAAACACAATCCGACTCGATGTGCGCAAGGAAGCCGCTCGCGCAGGGATCGCGATCCGCACTTACTACGGAGGGAATCATGTCGTCACCGAGTCCTGTTGTGGGCGAGTGGTATCGCCGCATCAATGCTGCGAACACATCCAGCTTCGAGATCGTGGCCATCGATCGCGACGATGGCACGATAGAAGTTCAGCACTTCGATGGCACGCTCGAAGAATTCGATTTGGAATCCTGGCATGAGCAGGACTTCGAAGAAGCCCACCCTCCGGAAGATTGGACCGGATCCGTCGACGTCGAGCCGGAAGATTACGAGATGGATCGCGAATTCACCGCGATGACGACTTGGACCGATCCATTGATGAGCCTCGATCGCAGTGAAGCCTCTGGTTACTCCGAGTGGCCCGCGCCGCGCGATTTCTGAATCGGGTTTTCGGTCTTTTCGACTGGCCCCCTGCGACCAGCTCCCTTCGACAAGCTCAGGGCGAACGGCCTGAAAACCGTTCGTGCTGAGTGCGTCGAAAGCACAAAAACCTTCCGACAGACGCCCTTCGCTAGCCTCCTGGCGACGGACCCTTCGACACGCTCAGGGCGAACGGATCCGATTCTGGCCAAGATCACCCGATCACCTGCTCATCTGATCCCATCACCCATCACCCATCACCCATCACCCATCACCCATCACCCGCAATCTCCCATCACTCGTAATCTCCCATCACTCGTAATCACCAACCGATACAGGACCAAGAATCACGAGCCCCCGCTCCACGCGCACGGGCAATGCACGGAGCGCCTCGCCCGCGCAGGGGCCTGCGATGCATCTGCCGGTGGTGCGCTCGAACAGTGCGGCGTGCGAGCGACAGATGATTGCGCGACGATCCGGTGTGAGAAATTCATCCGGCCGCAGATTCAAGGGATGACCCGCGTGCGGGCAGCGATTCACATAAGCAAACACCTGGTCATCGACACGCACGACGAAGCCGCGCAGTGGCCAGTCGCCCTCGCCGATCGAGAATGCCCGTGAACCAGGATTTTCCAATTCATCGAGCGCACAGATGACTTGCCCGGTACTCACGCTTTCGCCACGGCAGCATCCACGCCACGTCGCCAGCCGAGCCCGGAAGGTGCGACCTTCCACAGCCACAGGAGCATGATCACGGCCGGCAAGCTCAGCGCAGACGTATAAAGAAAGAATGCCGGATAGCCGAAGTGATCGACGAACGCGCCCGACAAACCCATCAGCAACTTGCCTGGCAGTGCATACAGCGAGCTGAAGAGCGCGTATTGGGTCGCTGTGTAAGCCGCACTCGTGAGACTCGACAGATACGCCATGAAAGCGGTGCCGGCGATCGCCATCGCGAAATTGTCAGCACTCACGACCATCGCAAGCGCGACCGGACCGGGATCCGGCAGCAAGGCCAGCGCCATGAAGGCGAGGTTCGAGACGATCGTGAGCACGATACCCACGCCCAGCGACTTCAAGGCGCCAAGCTTGGCAACGACGACGCCCGCGACCAGCACGCCAAAGATCGTCGCAAAGGAACTGAAGAATTTCGCGACCGCGGCAATCTCTTTGAGGGTGTAACCCACATCGAGATACAACGGATTCGCCATTACGCCCATGGTGAAATCCGTGAGCCGGTAAGTGCACACGAGCACGAGGATGGCGATGGCGAGCGATGCGCCATAGCGTTTGAAGAAGTCGAGGAACGGGCACACCACTGCACCGATGAACCACGCACCCGAACTGCGTAACGCATTCGGCCAATGCGCCTTGCGTGCGAGGAACTGCGCCACTTGCGGCTCATCATCGAACGAGTGGCGCTGCACCTCGACGACGGGTTCAGACACCACGAGTGTCGTGACGATACCGATCGTCGCCAGTGCAGCCATCGTCAGATACGACGCATTCCAACCGGCATCGGCGGCAATCCACAACGCACCGGCGCTGCCGACGATGATCGCGATGCGATAGCCGAGCTGATATGCCGCGGACATTGCCCCCTGCATCGCCACGGGTGCTGATTCGATGCGCCAAGCGTCGAGGGCGATGTCTTGAGTCGCCGAGAAAAAAGCGAGCGCAAGCGCCGCCCAGGCGATCGGCGCGAGCGCGCCGGCAGTGGGATTACTTGCAGAAAGATGGACGAGCGCCAGCGCAATGCCGATCTGCGCAGCCAACATCCAACTGCGGCGTCGGCCGAGCCAGCGCGTGAGCCAAGGCAACGGCACCCGATCGACGACCGGCGCCCAAAAGAACTTCAGCGTGAAGACCAGCCCAACCCACGACAACATGCCGATCGCGGTGCGCTCGATGCCCGCTTCCCGCAGCCACGCCGACAGCGTGGAAAACACCAGCATGAAAGGCAGTCCTGCGGAAAAACCGAGGAACAACATCGCGAGCACTTTGGGATGGCGGTAGACGAGTACGGCTTGCCACCAGCCGGTCCGCTCCGCTGCAGACGCTTCAGTTGGGGCATTCAAGCGGGCACGCTCCGCTCGGTTCGCAGCGCCGCGCGGACATCAACGTGTAAGTTGCACATGAATCGGCGTTGGGAAAAACAAGAAAGACAGCTCATCGCGCGGAGTATAGAAGCGGCCTGACGATGCAGATAGGCGCGCCCACCGCGAGGTGCCGCTGACGCGGATACGCGTCTTATACTTGCCGCCTTTTCACAGCAGCGTCATTGAGATGTCCTCGTCCTTCATCGATCTGTGTCTCGAACTCGGCGTACTGCGCTTTGGCGAATTCAAGCTGAAGTCGGGACGCCTCAGTCCCTACTTCTTCAACGCCGGGCTGTTCAACGACGGGCGCGCGCTTGCCGAGCTCGGCAAGCACTATGCGCAGGCAATCCAAGCATCGAATGTCGCCTTCGACATGGTGTTCGGGCCAGCCTACAAAGGTATTCCTTTGGTTGCGACGACAGCGGTTGCGCTGGCCGAGCGCCATGCGCGCAACACTCCTTGGGCGTTCAATCGCAAGGAAGCCAAAGATCATGGCGAAGGCGGCACTATCGTCGGCACGCCGCTGTCCGGGCGTGTCCTCATCATCGATGACGTCATCTCGGCGGGAACAGCGATTCGTGAGTCGGTCGAGATCATCCGCCAGAGCGGCGCGACACCGGCAGGCATCGTGATCGCGCTCGATCGCCAAGAACGCGGTCACGGCGCGCGATCGGCGGTTCAAGAAGTCGAACAGGACCTGGGAACACCTGTGATCAGCATCGCAAAACTGACCGACCTCATCGTGCATCTCGAACGCAGCGGCGATGCCGCGCAACTACGAGCGATGCAGGCGTATCAGGACCAGTACGGAATTTGAGACACAAACCCGCCGTGGTTCACGCCTTCACGGCATTGTTGTTGACCGCTCAGAGGCGTGCTGCACAATAAGCCCCGAATTACTGGGGGAAAATTGGTTTTTTGGACACCCAAACCGATGCTTAGTCGACTGCCGCACAAGCCAATGGCGGTGGCGATCGTTGCCTTGCTCGCGGCGGGTTACGCCCATGCGCAAGGCAAATCCAGCAATGCTCGCGAAGCCTTTTACCGTTGCCAGGATGCGAGCGGTCAGACGCACTACAGCGATAGCTTGCCCGCTGCCTGCGTGGGGTTCGATACGGAAGTGTTGAGCGAGCGCGGGATGCTCGTTCGCATGATCGAAGGCGAGAGCACGAAAGCAGCCCGAATCGCGCGCGAAGCACAGGAAGCCCAAGCGCGCAAAGAACGCGAGGCGCGCGCCCAACGCGATCGCATGTTGATCGAAACCTACGGCAGCGTCGCTGAGATCGAACGATTGCGCGATCAGCGGCTAGACCAACTGGTCTCGCAATACCGGATCACCGAACAGAACATCAAAAACCTGCGCGAACGCCAGGCGCGCGTCGAGCAGCAGATCGCCCGCTTCCGACCCTATAGCAGCAATACGAATGCGCCACCGCTGCCCGACCATCTCGCAGAAGAGCTCGTCAATATCGTGAACGGTGAGCGCGTCTATCGCGAATCGCTCGCGAAGAACAAGCAAGAGCAAGCTGAGGTGCAGGCCGCGTTCGATGCGGACATCAAGCGCTTCAAGGAAGTGAAAGGCATCAAGTGAAGCGACCGTTCGCCACCCTTCGCCCTGGGCGTGTCGAAGGGGGCTCATGCTTCGACAAGAGCAGCGCTAACGTAAGCTCAACAAGGTTCAGCACGAACGTAGTGCTGGCTCGACACGAACGGCTGGTTAGCTTCTCAAGTCCGTCCTGAGCTGCCGAATCCGCCAGCGCCGCGTTGCGTGGCAGCGAACTCATCGACGACCTCGAATTCGACCTGCACGACCGGAACGACGACGAGCTGCGCAATACGCTCGCCCGGTTGAATCGTGAAGGTCGATTGACCCCGATTCCATACCGAGACGAACACTTGTCCCTGGTAATCCGAGTCGATCAAGCCGACCAAGTTGCCGAGCACGATGCCGTGCTTATGCCCTAGGCCCGAGCGCGGCAGCACGATGGCCGCGAGATTCGGATCGGCGAGGTAGATCGCCAGGCCCGAAGGAATCAGATGTGTATCGCCCGGGCGCAATTCGAGCGGCGCTTCGAGACAGGCGCGCAGATCAATGCCGGCCGAACCCGAAGTTGCGTATTGCGGCAAAGGAAAGTCGCGGCCGATGCGCGGATCGAGCACCCGCACTTGAAGCTTTTGCCGCATCGATACGGGCGCGGCGCCCGCGCCGTCAGCGGGAGCCATCGGAGGAACTCGCCGGACCGCGGTTGCCGCGTGCGCGATAGCGCGCTGCGATGACTTCGACGAGCTGGCGTGCAAGCGCACTTTTACTCGTCAGCGTCAGCTCGGTTTGACCACCCTGCCAATACACCGTGAGCGCGTTGTCATCTTTATCGAAGGCGAAGCCATCGCCCACCTTGTTCGCGGCGATCATGTCGAGATTTTTACCTGACAGCTTCGCCAAGGCATTGCGCTCCACATTTTCGGTTTCCGCGGCAAAACCGACGAGAAACGGCGCTTTCGCGCTGCGACTGACCGTCGCCAGCACATCCGGCGCGCGGGCGAGCGAGAGCGTCATAGTGTCGCTGGTTTTTTTGATTTTTTCGCTTGCGACTTGCGAACAGCGATAGTCGGACACGGCGGCAGCGGAAATGAAAATATCCGCATCGGCGACTGCCTGTTGCACGGCTGCCAGCATCTGATCGGCGCTTTCCACATCGACGCGATCGATGCCGCGTGGTGCAGGGATTTGTACGGGACCGCTCACGAGCACGACTTTCGCGCCGGCATCGCGCGCCGCTTCCGCGACGGCGTAACCCATTTTTCCGGAGCTGCGATTGCTGATGAAACGCACGGGATCGATGCGCTCGCGCGTCGGCCCGGCGCTGACGACCACCTTCAGACCTTCAAGCGCGCTATTGGAGGGCGCATCGACGAACATTTCTGCGGCAATTTCATTCGGCTCGAGCATTCGGCCCGCGCCAACTTCGCCGCAAGCTTGCTCGCCGCTTCCCGGGCCCAAGATGCGCATGCCGCGCTCTTTCAATAGTTTGACGTTGGCCTGGGTCGCGGGATTTGCCCACATCAAACGATTCATGGCGGGGGCAAGCGTGATCGGAGCAGAAGTCGCCAGCACGATCGTGGTCAACAGATCACCCGCAAAGCCGTGCGCAATTCGTGCAATGGTTTCGGCGGTTGCCGGCGCGATCAGAATATCGTCCGCCCAGCGCGCCAACTCGATGTGCCCCATGGCCGCTTCGGCGGCTTCGTCCCACAGATCGACGCGCACCGGTCGGCTCGAAACGGCCTGAAAGGTAAGCGGCGCCACGAATTGCTGCGCGGAGCGCGTCATGACGACTTGCACGTCCGCGCCTCGATCGATCAATCGCCGGACGAGGTCGGGGCTTTTGTAAGCAGCAATTCCACCCGTAACGCCGAGCAGAATTTTTCGTGGCAGTGACGCACTCATGGCGGCGGATTATGGGCTGGCCCTGGTAGGCCGGCAAACTTGAAAGCGCGATAGCGCTATTCCGTTGCGGAATGGGCAACAGCGGGCTCACGCGTTTGTTTTCAGCGTCATATCGCGGCGAATCAACCAGTAATTGCAGAACTCAGCCCTATAAGGGGTCGCCAGAATGCAGCGATGTTTCATATGAAAAAGGAAACGGCAGCCCATGGCGATTCGCGAATGGCCGGTAACAGAGCGCCCCCGAGAGAAACTGCTCGAGCTGGGCCCGCATGCGCTGTCGGAAGCAGAGTTGCTCGCGATTCTGCTGCGCACCGGCACCCGCGGCCAAAGCGCACTCGACGTCGCGCGCAATTTGCTGATCCGCTTTGGCTCATTGCGCAGCCTGATGAGCGCGGACAAAGAACGCGTCTGTGCCGCACCGGGGCTCGGGCCGACGCGCTACGCAGCCTTGCAGGCCGCGTTGGAGCTGGCGCGGCGGCATTACCAAGAACTCATGACGACCGGCTCTGCGCTGTCGAACCCGCGGGCCACCCGGGAATTCCTGCGCATGCGCTTGCGCGATTTGCCGCACGAGGTGTTTTGCTGCGTCTATCTCGACAATCGGCATCGGGTGATCGGCTTTGAGGAGCTGTTTCGCGGCACGATCGACGGCGCCAGCGTGCATCCGCGCGAGGTTGTGAAGCAGGCGCTGGCCCGCAATGCCGCAGCCGTAATCCTCGCGCACAACCATCCAAGCGGCGTGGCGGAGCCGAGCCAGGCAGACGAATTGATCACGCGACGGCTCAAAGACGCGCTAACGCTGGTCGATATCCGGCTGCTGGATCATCTGGTGATCGGCGATGGCGCCTGTGAATCTTTCGCTGAACGCGGCCTTTTATGAGCGATTCAGCGAGGCTGCGCGACTCGGGCCACATCGAAATCAGCGCTGCCCCCTTCCTCCCGGGGCATTACGCTGGTATAAAGCGCGACTCATTTTTGGACCCCGGGCACCGGGACGTCCTTTCCGAGGAATCGCTCATGTCCAGAGTCTGCCAAATCACAGGCAAAGGCCCGATGACGGGCAACCGCGTGTCCCACGCGAACAACAAGCGTCGCCGCCGCTTTCTGCCGAACCTGCATGTGCATCGCTTCTGGTTGGAGAGCGAGCGCCGCTACGTGAGTCTGCGTGTTTCCACGCATGGCCTGCGTACGATCGAAAAGAAGGGCGTCGACAAGGTCGTCGCCGAACTGCGGGCCCAAGGCATTCGCCTCTAAGCGGCCTTGAGCTGGAGCTATAGCCATGCGTGAAAAGATTAAATTGGTTTCCACGGCCGGCACCGGGCACTTCTACACGACGACGAAGAACAAGCGCCTGCATCCGGACAAGATGGAAGTGAAGAAATTCGATCCTAAGGTGCGTAAGCACGTGCCTTACAAGGAAGCGAAGATCAAATAATGACGGTTGGCAGTTGACGGTTAACCGTTGACAGTCAGACGAGAAACCCGCCCCTGAGGCGGGTTTTTTGTGGCTGTCGTTTTTCGATACCTAAACGCAAAGAGCCCGCAACCGCGGGCTCTTTGCTCTGGCCGTCAACAGTCAACCGTCAACTTGCCCTCAAGCCCGGCTGCAGCGCGTAGCCGCGTAGCCGCGCAGCGAAATCTTGCAATACGCTGATGCCGCTCGCCTCAGCTTGCGCGATCCACTCCTTGAGATGTTGCAGCAGCGACTCGTTGCTCATATTCGCGCCGCTCCACAAGACGCGCAGGCGCTCGCGGAATTCGTGCACCGTCTGCAAGGTTTGGTTGGTCGCCAATACTTGCTCGAGCTTCGTCTGGGCGCTCGTGTCGAGCAGCACCGGCTCCCGCACCAGCAGCTTCTTGACGCGACGGCTCAGATTTCCGCCTGCCGTTTGCATCTGTTCGCGAAACACCGGAATCGTGACATTGCGCGTGTAGTCACGCAGCACATGCATGCGATTGACGATCACTGCGCGCACGGTTTCAAGGTCGACATGGCCACGCGGCGCTTTGACGGGTGCCGGCGCCTGCGGCGCCACGCGCAGCACTTTCGCCAAACCCAGGGCCCGGAACACGGTGATGTAAAGCCAGCCGATATCGAACTCCCAGCGTTGCACCGAAAATTTTGCCGAACTCGGGAAAGCATGGTGGTTGTTGTGCAGCTCTTCGCCGGCAACCAGAAAACCCCACGGCATGACATTGCGTGCGGCATCCGGGCATTCGAAGTTGCGATAACCCCAGTAGTGGCCGATGCCGTTGATCACCCCAGCCGCCATCAGCGGATTCGCAACCATCTGAATGGCGAAGATGGTGATGCCCGGAATGCCAAACAGCACCAGGTCGATGATGAACATCAGCGCGATGCCGGCGTTGCGGTAACGCGAGTACAGATTGTTCTCAAGCCAATCGTTGGGCGTGCCGCGGCCGTACTTCTCCAACAGCTCGGGATCGCGCGCCGCTGCCTGATACAGCTCCGCGCCTTCCAGCAACACTTTCTTGATACCGAAGATGACTGGGCTGTGAGGATCTTCAGGAGTCTCGCAGCGTGCGTGATGTTTGCGGTGCACGGCCACCCATTCGCGCGTGATGATGCCGGAGCTCATCCACAACCACAGGCGAAAGAAGTGCCGCAAAATCGGGTGAAGATCGAGACTGCGATGCGTCGCATCGCGATGCAGATACAACGTGACGCCCATGAAAGTCACTTGGACCATCACGAACGCCGCAAGCACATAACCCCAGAAACTGAGATCCAAAATTCCGTACAAGAAATCGAGATTCACAGGCCAACCTTACAAACAGTGCGATGAAAACGATCTGACAGCGACAAACTCGTCCGACTATAGCTCACGTACCGATGCTCACAAATGAGCGATCCCCTGCTCTATTGCCCGGTGTGAGTTTTGCGAAAACAGACGAGTCATACTGAGACTGATCTCACCAAGATCAACCATCTAGACGCAAGCGCGTTCCGTAATAGTTCTGTCGTCGTGCACTGCAAAGTAATCAGATCCACGCATGCCTGAGTTACCCGAGGTCGAAACCACACGCCGCGGCATCGCGCCCGCCGTCGTCGATCGCCAAATCATTCACATCGAGGTGCGCGAGCCGCGCTTGCGTTGGCGAGTGCCGGACGAACTGCTGGCCGCGAATGGTCAGCGCGTGCGCGCCCTCTCACGGCGCGGCAAATATTTATTGTTCGAATTGCGTACTGGCACGCTCATCATGCATTTGGGGATGAGCGGCAGCTTGCGTGTATTGCCGACAGCGACCGCTGTTCTGCCGCACGATCACGTGGATATCTGTCTCGATTCCGGCGCTTGTCTGCGCTTCAACGATCCGCGTCGCTTCGGTTGCATATTGTGGACGACGCAGGATCCTGAACTACATCCGCTACTACGTCACCTCGGTCCCGAACCACTATCCGATGATTTCGATGGAGCAACCTTGGCGCGCGCAGCCAAAGGCCGTCGCGTCGCGATCAAACAGTTACTGATGAATAGTCAGATCGTCGTAGGAGTCGGCAATATTTATGCGAGCGAGGCGCTGTTCCGCGCCGGCGTTCGCCCACGTCGCGCTGCAGGGAGACTCAAGCGCAGCGAATTCGATGCGCTTGCGAGTGCGGTAAAGAACGTCTTGAACGAAGCGTTACGCGCCGGCGGCACAACCCTGCGCGACTACGTCAATGCTGACGGGCGACCGGGGTACTTCAAACAGAAACTGTATGTTTACGAGCGCGCTGGGGAAGCGTGCCGTGTGTGTCAAACGCCCATCCGACACCTCGTGCAGGGACAGCGCTCGACATACTTTTGTCCGCACTGTCAGAGGTGAGCGAGGGAGTCATCACAACTCATCACTTCTGCGCTTTGCGGCGCGCCCATGCGGCGGTGAGCGCATCTTTTACGATTGGATGAACGAACTTGCTGACGTCGCCGCCGAGGCTTGCGATCTCGCGAATCAGCGTCGATGAAATGAAATTGAATTGTTCGGTCGGCGTGAGAAAAACGTAATCGACCTTGTCCGAGAGGTGACGGCTCATCGTCGCGAGCTGAAATTCGAACTCGAAGTCCGATACGGCGCGTAACCCGCGTACGACCACGCGCAAGCCGTGCTGCCGCGCGAAGTCGACGGTGAGGCCGGAATAGCCCGTGACTTCGACATTGGGAATGTCGATGAGTACCTGGCGCGCAAGTTCGACACGTTCATCAATACTGAAGAGCGGCGCCTTGCCTGGATTGGCTGCCACAGCCACGACGACGCGCTCGAAAATATCGGCCGCGCGGCGCACTAGATCATAGTGTCCGTTGGTGATCGGATCGAAAGTGCCGGGATACATCGCGCCGGTCATGGCTGGTCCTCTCAAGGTGAGCGCAGCAGATGATAGCCGACTTGTCCTGTCTGCTTGCTACGGTGAACCGTCCAGCCGACCGGTAGTGCAGGCACGCCTGCCTCAGCCGGCGCTTCGATATAAATATGTGCCGCCGGGGCCAGCCAACCTTCCGCAAGTAGCGGCAACATTTCACCGAAGACGTTCGCTGCGTACGGCGGATCCAGAAAGATCAGATCGAAGGCGCGCGGAGTACCGCGCAAGAACGCTGCGGCATCGTGCGTCACGGCCTCGAACGAATCGGCGCGCAGCTTCTTTGCCGTTTCGAGCAGGTGACGCACTACACTGCGATCACGATCGACGCACACGACTTCGCGCGCGCCACGCGAGAGCGCCTCGAAGCCGAGCACGCCGCTCCCGGCGAACAAATCCAGGCAGCGTGCATCGAGGATGATCGGTTGCAACCAGTTGAACAGCGTTTCGCGGACGCGATCAGGCGTGGGCCGCAACTCCGCTTGTGGCGGAAAACCGATGGGCATGCCGCGCCACTTGCCGGCAATGATTCGTAGCGTGTTCGGCCGCTGATTGGCTCGTGGAGCATGTCGCGTCATCCGCGCGAGGATACCGCGCTCTTGCGCGCTCAGCGTAAGTGCGCGAGCGCGAATGCGGCGAGCAACGACAGCACTGCTGTTAGAATCCCGCGCCCGTAGTGGCAAGTGTGAGAGTGCATGTTCGGCTTCAAATCGAAAGCCAAAGATCCGCAAGAGCCTGCGAAGCCCAGTCTGTTCAAGCGCCTGCGCGCAAAACTGAACCAGGGCGATTCGTGGCTCACTTACGATCTTGCAAACCTCCTCCCCGGCGGTCGAATCGACGACACCGTACTCGACGAACTCGAGATGCGGCTGATTACCGCCGATGTCGGCGTCGAAACGACGGAACGCATTCTCGAAGGACTACGCAAGCAAGTGCAGCGCAAGGAGTTGAGCGATCTCAATGCCTTGCTTGCCGCGTTACGGCGTGCGCTGCTCGAAGTCGTGCAGCCGGCGGCGGTGCCGCTTGAATTGAGTCGCGATATCAAGCCGTTCGTCGTGCTCGTCGTCGGTGTCAACGGCGCAGGCAAGACAACGACGATTGGCAAGCTCGCGCGGCGCATGAAGGAGCACGATCTCAAAGTGATGCTCGCCGCGGGCGATACGTTTCGCGCCGCTGCGGTCGAACAACTTCAGGTGTGGGGCGAGCGCAATGCGGTGCCGGTAATTGCGCAAGCCACCGGCGCCGATCCCGCTGCGGTCGCCTTCGACGCGGTGCAAGCAGCCAAATCGCGCGGCATGGATGTACTGCTTGCCGATACCGCTGGACGCTTGCATACCCAGTCGAACCTGATGCAAGAGCTGAAAAAGGTGAAGCGCGTGATGGGGCGGATCGATGCCAGCGCGCCTCACGAAGTTTTACTCGTGCTCGACGCCAGCCAAGGGCAGAATGCCCTGCAGCAAGCACGACTGTTTCACGAAGCGCTCGGGGTGACGGGCATCGTGCTGACGAAACTGGACGGGACCGCCAAAGGCGGCATCATTTTCGCGATCGCCAGCGAACTGAAACTGCCGATCCGCTTCATCGGCACGGGCGAAAGCGCCGAGGATTTCGATGAATTCGATGCTGAGAGCTTCGTCGACGCCTTGCTCAAGCAACCCGACCAAAAATAACGATCGGCCCGCTCGATGATCCGGTTCGACCACGTCTTCAAACGCTATCCCAACGGTCGCGAGGCGCTCACAGATCTGTCGCTCGAGATCGCGGCGGGTGAAATGGTGTTTCTCACCGGGCATTCGGGAGCCGGCAAGTCGAGCCTGTTGAAGCTGATCGCATTGATCGAGCGGCCCACTCGCGGCCAACTCATCGTCAATGGTCAAAACGTCGCCGGCATTTCACGACGCAAGATTCCCGCCTTTCGCCGCAACATCGGTGTGGTCTTTCAAGATCACAAACTGCTGCACGATCGCACGATTTTCGACAACGTCGCCTTGCCGCTGATCATCGCTGGCGTGCGCACGAAGGAGATTGGCAAGCGTGTGCGCGCGGCGTTGGACCAAGTCGGACTGCTGGGACGCGAACAGAGTGTGCCGCTCGAGTTGTCGACCGGCGAGCAGCAACGAGTCGGCATCGCCCGTGCGGTGGTGAGTAAGCCGCCGATCTTGATCGCCGATGAACCGACGGGGAATCTCGATCCCGACCTGTCGGTCGAGGTCATGAACATCTTCCGCCGTTTCAGCGAGGTGGGGGTTACGGTGCTCGTGGCCAGTCACGATGTGTACTTGCTCGAACACTTTCGCGTGCGTCGCGTACGGCTCGAAGCAGGCCGCGTCGTGCAAAGCGCCACCGACGACCCGGCGCTGCTCGACCCTGCCGCGCTTCTCGATGCACAGGAGCGCATCCGATGATGGCTTGGCTGACGCGTCACGCCCAAACCTTCATTGGCTCGCTCGGGCGGCTGTCGCAACACTCGCTGGCGACCTTGATGACCACGCTCGTCATCGGCATCGCGCTGGCGCTGCCGGCGTGTCTGCACTTACTCGTGATCAATGCACAGCATGCGGTGGGCGGCTGGAATCGCGCCGTCAGCATCTCGGTGTATTTGAAGCACGCGACCAACGTCGAGGACGCACGCAGCCTGACAGACCGCCTGCGTCAGCGCCGTGATCTCGAACAGGTCGAACTGGTCACCGCCGATGAGGCACTGAAGGCGTTTCGCAGCGACTCGGGCTTTGGCGATGCCATCGATGCGCTGAACGAGAACCCGCTGCCGCATGCATTGGTGTTACGGCCGACTGCGGATTACGCCACGCCCGAGCATCTCGCAGGCTTGGCCGACGAGTTGGGCAAGCTGTCGATCGTCGATGTCGTGCAGCTCGATACGGCATGGGTCGAACGCCTTGCCGCGATCCTGGACGCCGTACGCCGCGGTGTCTTGCTCGCGGGCGCCCTGCTCGCGATCGGCATTCTAGTGATCGTCGGCAATACCATCCGGCTGGACATCCAAAACCGTCGTGAGGAGATCGAAATCACCAAGCTCGTCGGCGGCAGCGATGGCTTTGTACGTAGACCTTTCCTCTACAGCGGCGTCTGGTACGGCATCGGCGGCGGGATGCTGGCGTGGGTGATCAGTGCGATTGTGCTGGCTGCACTGCGCGAGCCGGTCGCGCGGATCGCCGGGCTTTACGGCAGTGGCTTTGAGCTGACCGGCCTTGGCCTTGAAGCCGGTGGCGTCCTGATCGGCGTAGGCGTGACGCTCGGCTGGCTGGGTTCCTATCTCGCCGCCAGCCGCCATTTACGTCAAATTGAGCCCACCTGAACCTCGCCTGCGGAACCCTCGCAAGCTCAGCGCATTGAAATATCAAGGACTTAGCGTCTATCGCTGACGTTAGATTGCTGACTTCAGGGAACTAGAGTCAGTCTTAGCACTCAAACTAACCGACTGCTAAGATCGGCCCACTTTGTATGGGCCCACTTTTTGGAGGGGATTATTACGATGAGTACAGCGATGGCACTTGCTCGAGCCAATTCGGACTTGGTGCTCGCCGGACCGATCGGAAGCCTCGACGCCTATATCGACCGCGTTTCACGCATTCCGGTGCTGAGCCGCGAGGAGGAAGCTGCGTTTGCGCGCCAATTGCGCGATCACGAGGATTTGGATGCCGCCCGTCATTTGGTGCTCTCGCACCTGCGCTTCGTAGTGCACATTGCGCGCGGCTACACCGGCTACGGCCTGCCTGTTGGCGATCTGATTCAAGAAGGTAACGTCGGCTTGATGAAAGCCGTGCGGCGTTTCGACCCGGAAGTGGGCGTGCGCCTAGTGTCGTTTGCGGTGCACTGGATTCGTGCGGAAATTCATGAATATGTGCTGCGCAACTGGCGGCTCGTGAAGATCGCGACCACCAAGGCGCAACGCAAGCTGTTCTTCAACCTGCGCAAGTTCAAAAAGAACCTCGGCTGGTTGAACGAAGCTGAAACGCTGGCGATCGCTCAGGACTTGGGCGTATCGGCGGCCGAAGTGACCGACATGGAGCAGCGTTTGAGTTCGCGCGATCTGTCCTTCGATCCGGCGCCGGATGCCGATGACGAAGATAGTTCGGCCTACTCGCCGTCAGCTTATCTGCAAAACGCAGATGCCGATCCGTCGATTGCGGTGGAACGCGATCAATGGGAAGAAGACACCTCGGAGCGGCTGGCGGAAGCGATGGAAACGCTCGATGACCGCAGCCAACACATCCTGCGTAGCCGCTGGATGACTGAGGATAAGTCGACGCTGCATGAACTCGCGAGCCAGTACGGTGTATCGGCAGAGCGAATCCGCCAGATTGAGGCGAATGCGATCAAAAAGCTCCGCGGCTTGATTGCGGAGCCTGCGGCCGCGTAAGTCGTCACCGCTTGCTTGGCCCGATGAACAAGGGCCGGTTCCTGACGGAGCCGGCCCTTTCTTGTTACGAAACGCAGCGCAACGGCATCGCGTGAACTCAGCCTTTGGTAATCGGCACGATCGTCAATTCGACGCGGCGGTTTTGTGCGCGGCCGGCGTCCGTATCGTTCGATGCAATTGGATAGCCTTCCCCACCGCCAACCGTCATCAGGCGCTCTTGCTTCACCCCTTGGCCGGCGAGGTAGTTCGCCACTGATTGCGCGCGTCGCTGCGACAACTGCAAGTTGTATTGATCGCTGCCAGTGCTGTCCGTATGACCTGCTACTTCGATGAGCGTCTTGTCGTATTCCTTGAGCACGAGACCGACACCATTCAGCGCGTTATAGAACTGTGAGTTCAGATCGGCACTATCGTGCGCGAAGGTAATGCTGCCGGGCATGTTCAAAGTAATGTTGTCGCCGTTGCGCGCGACGCTGACGCCCGTGCCTTCGAGGCGCTGACGCAGCTTGGCTTCCTGCACGTCCATGTAATACCCCACACCACCGCCGGCAATGGCGCCGACGCCTGCGCCGATCAAAGCGTTTTCGAGTTTGTCACCCTTCGTCAGCAACCCGACGACCGCACCGGCTGCTGCGCCGATGCCGGCGCCTTTGACGGCCTTGCTCGTTTGCGTTTCGCGCGTATAGGGGTTCACGGTCGTGCACGCCGCAAAACTCACCACGGCGAGACCCACAGCGGCGGCCTTGACCAACACGCTACTTGCGAATGACTTCTCCATAAATTCTCCTCGGATGTTCACGAACGCAGCTTTGTAGGATAGCGCTGAATACCCACTGAATCGCCTCGGCGTTTATCCGGTTCCGTAGACGAGCGCGCGCGTCAGTACGGAATACCCAAACGGCGATAAATGAAGGACAGCAACCACAGCGGACCGATCATCAGGAACTGGATGTCTTTGAAAAACGACGGTCGCTTGCCTTCGAAGTGATGACCGATGAACTGGCCGATCCAAGCGACGATGAATAACGCGATGCAGGTGATCCACAACGACACCGGCAACTGATCGAGCCACACGATCGCGGCGATGACGAGGGCACTGAAAAGCAACATGCCGATCGCGAGCGAGCGCGACATCAAGAAGTAATACACGACGCCCAGCAGGATCAGCACGGTGCCCCAGTTCACCACCGGCCAGCCCACGCGCGTCGAAAGATCGCGGAATGCATTCGGCACCGGCAGCGATGCCAACAAACCCACCAGGCTGATGACGATGACCGGCACGCAAATCCAATGCAGCATTTTGTTGCTGGGGTTTTGATGACTCTCGCCATATTCCGCGAGCCATTGGTCGACGCTTTTCATTGCGAACTCTCGCTTTCGTTGTAGGCGCACGCTACGCCGGCTCGCAAGACGACTCAATCGGGGGGATTCGCTATGCAGCATTGACACAAGAAAACGTGGCACTTCCACATGCTGAGCTACCATTCGCGCCCCGAAAAAACCGCGCTGAACGCCGCTACCAACATGTCAAAGCCAGCCTCCATTGAACTCGATCCAGTCGATTTGTATTCGGTTCGCTCCGCGCTCAGCGAAGACGAACGGATGGTGCAGGATTCCGTTGCGAAGTTCGTCGATGAGCAGGTTCTGCCAATCATTGGCGAATGTTTCGAGACCGAACGCTTTCCGCGCGAATTGGTGAGCGGCATCGCCGAACTAGGCTTGCTTGGCAGTTCGATCGAAGGTTACGGATGCGCCGGACTCAACTCGATTTCCTACGGTTTGATTTGCCAGGAACTCGAGCGCGGCGATTCCGGCTTACGCAGCTTCGTCTCCGTGCAGTCGAGCTTATGCATGTATCCGATCTACGCATTCGGCAGTGAAGAACAAAAACAACGCTGGCTGCCACGCATGGCGAAAGGCGAAGTGATTGCCTGTTTTGGTTTGACCGAGCCGCACGGCGGTTCCGATCCGGCGAACATGAAGACGCGCGCAAAAAAGCAAGGCAAGGATTGGGTGCTGAATGGCGCAAAGATGTGGATCACCAATGGCTCGATTGCCGATCTCGCAGTGGTCTGGGCCATGACCGATGAGGGCATTCGCGGCTTCCTCGTCGAAACCAACACCAAAGGTTTCTCATCGCAAACCATCAAGCACAAGATGAGCCTGCGTGCCTCGGTCACCGGCAGTCTGTTCTTCGATAACGTCGTGGTGCCCGAAGAGAATGTGTTTCCCGGTGTCGTCGGCTTGAAAGGCCCGTTGTCCTGCTTGACGCAAGCGCGCTACGGCATTTGCTGGGGCGTCACCGGCGCAGCCCAAGCATGTTTGACGGAAGCGGTCGAATACACGAAGTCGCGCGTGTTGTTCGGCAAGCCCATTGCCGCCACACAAGCCGTGCAGATTCGGCTCGCAGAGATGGCGCGCAAGATCACGACCTCGCAGTTGCTTTCGTTACAACTTGGGCGCTTGAAAGAAGCCGGCACGATGGTGCCGACGCAAGTGTCGATGGCCAAGTGGCACAACTGCCGCGCTGCGATCGAAGTTGCGCGCGATGCGCGTGATCTCCTCGGCGGCGCAGGCATCAGCACTGAGTACTCGCCCATTCGTCATGCGTTGAACTTGGAAAGCGTGATCACGTACGAAGGGACGGAAACCGTTCACCAACTCACCGTCGGCCGTGCGCTCACAGGAATCAACGCGTTCTGACAGTGCGTTCGTGCTGAGCTTGTCGAAGCATGGCCCTTCGACAGGCCCAGAGCGAACGGCAAATAAGATTACGCTCACCCGTCCGTGCTGAGCGCGCCAAAGCACAGCTCCGTTCGTGCTGAGCCCATCGAAGCACAATCACGTTCGTGCTGAGCTCGTCGAAGCACGCGCTCCTTCGAGAGGTTCAGGGCGAACGGAGGTTAAGGACGCTCACTGGCAAATTGTGATCAATCCTGGCAACGCGTTCCGACGCAGCGATGGCGGCGTACACTTGACCCGAGTTTGTTGCCCGGGTCGCACATGAAACGTTTGATCGCCATCGTCGAAGACGAACCTGCCATTCGCGATAACTACGCCGCAGCCTTCCAACGTAATGGCTATGCCGTGCGCACGTACGGCGACCGCAAGGAAGCGATGGAGGCATTTCGCGCGCGCCTACCGGATCTCGCCGTCATCGACGTCGGCTTGAAGGATGAACCCGAAGGCGGTTTCGAGTTGTGTCGCGAGCTGCGCTCGATGTCGGCGGAATTGCCCATCATTTTCTTGACTGCGCGCGACAGCGAACTCGACGCCGTGTCCGGTCTGCGCCTCGGCGCCGATGATTATTTGACGAAGGATCTGAGCCTCACGCATTTGATTGCACGGGTGACAGCGCTATTTCGCCGCATCGATGCCCTGACTCAGCCCTCGACTCGCGACCAGCTGCTGGCTCGCGGCGAACTCATGATCGATGCGGCTCGCCTGCATGCGACCTGGCGCGAAGCGCCACTGGGTTTGACCTTGACGGAATTCTGGATCGTGCACGCGCTCGCCAAGAATCCAGGACACGTCAAGAACCGCCAGCAGCTGATGGATGCCGCCAACGTCGTACTCGACGACAACACCATCACCTCTCACATCAAACGCATCCGGCGCAAGTTCCAAGCCATCGACCCCGCGTTCGATCACATCGAGACAATGTACGGAATGGGATATCGGTGGAAGGAGTAGCGGCGACGACTTAGGGCAACGGCCAACGGGCCACGGGTGACGGTAAGAATCAATGCGCTTCGATCACACCTCACACCCCTCTGGCCATAGCCCGTAGCCCGTAACCCGTTAGCCCGTAGCCAGCGAAGCTCATGTCTTTACGCGCAAAACTCCTCCTCCTAAGTTTGTTGACGCTGATCCTGCCGTGGGCGGGGTGGCAGTACGCGCAACAAATGGAAACCACCTTGCGCGAGAGTCAGGAGCGGGCGTTGTTGACGACGGCGGAAGTGCTGAGCCGTGTGGTCGCCTCGCAACCCGAAGAGCTGTATCGCGTGCCTGAACTGCGCGCCCGCTTCGATCCAGGCAAGGGCGATTGGTTTGCGCCGCTGTTGCCATCCGAGCCTTTGCTCGATGGCTTTGCAGATGAATGGCCGGTGCCGACACGTTCCGTTCCGGGATGGGATCGCGCCTCACCACAGGTGCGCTTGGGTGTGTCGGGTCGCTTCATGCACGTTTATGTCGAGATGGTCGACACGGAGGTGCGCTACGAACGACCCGTGAGTGAAGGCGCTGCGCCTGCGACGAGCGATCGCATCGTGTTCTTTACGCGCGATGAGTACGGTCGCGAACGCGCTTGGTCGGTCAGTGCGCTTGCGCCCGGGCCTGCGATCGTGCGCACGGCGGAGATCGGTTCGCCGTGGCGACCCACGCGCGATTCATTGCCGCATGTGACGGGCATATGGCGTGCGACGGCGACCGGCTACGCCGTCGAGTTGCGCGCGCCTCTCAATATGTTCGGCACACAGCTCGCGATTTTCGCGATCGATCTGGGGCATCCCATCACGGCCGCGAGCACCTCACCCGGGCGACTGCATGTCGGCTCGGAAGCGCTCAAACGGCGGCTTGCTCAATATGTCCCTGACGCGCTGCGGGCGTCGGTCGTCGATGCGAACGGCTGGCTGCTGGCGCGTGCGGGGTCGATAGCGACGAATGTGCGCTCGGACTATCCGGGACTGCGCACTGATGACGAAGGTTTCAGCCGCTCCATCTATCGCGCGCTATTTGCGAAAGATGCGACGCCCTGCGAATCCTATGGCTTGCCCTATGGCATGTGGGGCAAGCCCATCGATGCGGCACGCGGAGGTCGCAACAGCGCGATCTGGTTCGAGCCGTGCGGTGGCGAGCCTTCGCTGGTGCGCGCTGCCGTACCGATCAAAGTCGGTGCAACGATGCTTGGCGTGCTCGTCGTGGAAGAACCCGGCGAGCAACTCGTGCTCGTGCGCGAAATGGCGCTGACGCGGCTGCTCAATCTGACGCTCTTCGCGACGCTGTTCGCGATGGCTGTCGCCTTCATTTTCGCCGCGCGCTTGTCGCATCGCATTCGCCGCTTGAGTCGCGCCGCATCGACGGCGCTCACGCCGGAAGGTCGTATCGAGGCCAACATTCCGGAAGTACACGCCGCCGACGAACTCGGCGCACTCGCGCGCAATTACGACACCTTGCTCGCGCGTCTCAAGGAGTACACGAGCTATCTGCAAACGCTCGGCACGAAGCTTTCGCACGAGCTGCGCACACCGCTCACGATCGTGAGTTCATCGCTCGAGAATTTGAGCTCCGAAGCCAAGCTCGATGGCAATGCCGCCGAGTACCTCAATCGTGCTCGCGACGGCACCTATCGCATGCACGCGATCCTGACGGCGATGACCGAAGCAACGCGCGTCGAGCAAAGCATCGAGCACACCGAACGCATCACGTTCGATCTCGCCGAACTGGTGCGCAACATCGGCCTTGCGTATCAGCAATCGTTCGCGCGCTACGCCGTTGAAACGCAGGCGCCGCAACAGCCCTGCCTGATCGAAGGCTCTCCTGATCTGATCGTGCAAATGCTCGACAAGCTCATGGACAATGCCGCCGATTTTTCGGCGGAGGGTGCGCGTATCGTGCTGCGCCTTACGGCCGACCCGCGCGCGTGCACGTTGAGCGTCGCGAACGCAGGGCCGCTGTTGCCAACGCATCTGGACGGCGAACGCCTGTTCGAGTCGCTCGTCAGCCATCGTCCCGCGACACAAACGAAACCTCACCTGGGCCTCGGGCTCTACATCGTGCGCTTGATCGCCGATTTTCATCGCGGCGCGGTGACGGCTAGCAATCTCGCCGATGGTTCGGGCGTGAAAATCGCTATAAACATTCCGCGCGCCGCCGAAATGTAAGCTCGTTGCCGACACATCGGTGCACGCGCCGGCTCGCAGCTGTCGGATCGGTTTACAAGTGCGTCGGCTGCGCGCGTGGTTTTAATGCGACGAAGCTTGCTAAGCGCATGAATACAGGGGCACACTCCGGCGCGTGGCATACCACGTGCTACATGAGATACGACTCGGCGCCGCAGTGATTGCTTCGCGCACCGAGGCAGAGAAGCGGGGATGGCACCGCAAGGGGAGCTGGACGAATAAGCAAGCGTAGGGATGACGCGGCCGGCATCGACCGGCAGGATCAGTGACTTAGAGCGACAGCGACGTTTCTAGATTTAGCCGACGCCACCCGAACAACGAGAACAGACGCCGACTCAGAAACGAAAAGCCCCGCGATTGCGGGGCTTTTTTTTTTGCCTGCGATGCGCTGAGCTTAGGCAGTCCGCCCATGCCGCGAGCACCTTGCCGGCTTGCGCCTCACTTCTTACACCACTGCCCGTTCGCATCCTGCACCTACCAACCGC
>CAZIXV010000018.1:0-24673 GCA_964543105.1 uncultured Steroidobacteraceae bacterium | reverse complement strand
TGCAAACGATCCGCGGCACGGTGCGTGTGGCGATCAAGGTCACGATCGATCGGCACGGCCACGTGATCGCCCTGACGACAGAAGATCCGGGTCCGAGCCGCTACTTCGAACGTCTCTCACGCGAGGCGGCGCGCGAATGGACGTTCACGCGAGGCACCCGAGACGAAACGCACGACACGCTCATTCGATTTCATTTCACGCGCGCAGGCGCAAGCGCATTCATCGACGGTTCTTGAAAACCTCATTCTTCGATGAGCGCCCTGATACGCGCCGCCAATCGCTTCAATGGGAAACGGCTTCGTCAGCATCGACATACCGGAGTCGAGATCGCCGCTACGCATACCGCGTTTTCTGCATAGCCGGTGATGAAGAGGATTTCAGATCTGGACGGCCGACCGGCGCCGCAACAGCTCCGCCACACTCATTTTCACCAGCCAGGGTGTATCAGCGGTGCGACTGCGGCACAGCTATGGCGTGTCCAGCACGATGACCAACGCGACTTGTGTGCGAGGAACGAAATCTCATGCCCAACATCGACACGCTCGCGGCGCAACCGCTCGGCACAGTGATCGACGCGATCGGATCGAACGATGTCGCCCCAGGTGCCGGTTCGGCTGCAGCCGTTGGCCTTGCGCTTGCGGCAGCCTGCGCGAACAAGGCGATCGCCGTGACTTTGAAACATCAGCGCGATGACGCCGCGCTCATGAAGGCGCGCCAAACGCTCACGGAGATCGCCCACCAGGCGCTCAGCGGAGCAGATGAAGATGCGGAACGCTTCCGCGAATTTGTGCGCGCGCAAAATTCCACCTCGGCTCGCAAGCTCATCACAGGTGGCGTTCGATTACAGGACTTGGGATACGTCCTACTTGACGTACTCGATGAACTTGAAGACCAAGTCCATTCCTCCGTCCGCGGCGATATCACCGCGGCGCGAGCGTTGGGCCATGCATTCAGTGAGATCCAGCACGAAAACCTGGCAGACAACCAAGCAGCAGCGAAACGGATGAGCGATTGATACGAAAGAGCGCGGCGCAAATCTGAAGGTTTGCACAGGAGAACGAACGCCCGCCGCCCGTTTCCATCGGGGTCATGCACAATCGCCTACACGGCGCTACCCTCAAGTGACAAACCGGAACGAAAGTCTCGAAATAAATGCACCCGCTTCTTGTTTTGTGCGTATAGTGCCCTGGCTCGTCATCTTTCTCGTTTACTTCTTCTTGGCCCGCCGTTCGGCGATCCGCCAAAAATCAAACTAAATTGGATTGTGTTCGAACCTGGAGGGAACTTCATTCGTTCTCTTCTGCGACGCGCTGCAAGGCGGGTCGAAATGGAGACAGCTGTTTTATTGAGCTGTCATGTCAATTAGCGCAGCAAGCTGAAAATCAGCCGATGCGCATTCAGTGAGTTTGTAAACGTATGAGTAAGCTTTACGTGGGCAATCTGCCCTTCTCCGCCGACGAAGACGCCGTTCGCCAGTTGTTCTCACAACATGGCACAGTGGATTCCGTCGCCTTGATCATGGATCGCGAAACGGGCCGCCCACGCGGTTTCGGCTTCGTTGAAATGCCGAAGGCTGACGCAGCTCGCGCAATCCAGGCGCTCAATGGCCATGACATGGGCGGTCGCCCACTCAAGGTCAATGAAGCGCAGGACAAGCCGCGCAATGGTGGCGGCGGCGGTGGCGGTGGCTATCGCGGCGGTGGCGGCGGCGGTCGCTGGTAATCGCCTGAACTCCTGCGAAGGTCTAACCGCCTGCGCAGGAGTTTCGCGTAACCGCTTCCCTCGTTGCAGTTCGGATTGCGCGCAAGCTCGATCCTCTGCCTCGCGGGAGGCGGTACTTCAAGGCGGCTTCTACGACACCGTGTCGCTGCCTTCCAGTCACAGGAGGGCTGATGCCTAGACCGCCGAATTACAAACAAGAGAAACAGCGTCGGGAAAACGCGAAAAAGCGACGCAACGAGCAACAGCAGCAGCGTCAGGCTGAACGCAAGAACAAGGACGCACCTGCCCCGACGGAATGACGAGCGACAGTTCGCGAAGAACTCGTCCGCAGCCGCGACACGCGGCACCCATGAATTTTCTAATGCCTCGAGCACCGCATCCACTGTCGACGCGGCGCTAACGGCTCGCCTTGGAGATCGTAATGAACTGGACGCTCGCTGAGAGTAACTGGACCCAATTCAAAGGCCGTGTCCGCGCCCGCTGGATCAAACTCGACGACGACCAGCTTGCAACGATCGCAGGCAAACGCCCCGAACTTCTCAAGAGCATCCAGACCATCTACGGCATCAGCCGTTCAGATGCGGAACGCGAAATCCGAGTATTCGAGGCGCGCCAGAAGGACTATCTGCCGAACAGGTGAGCGCCCGCGCACGGCGTGACCTCACGGCGCAGCCATCTCCCGACTGAATCCGACGCGCCACACGGCGCCATCAGCCGAGCGCCACACCTCGTTTCTGAGGCCGATACCCAGACCGCCGATCATCCAAAGTTCGTCGCGATGCACGGCCACTGTATGGAGTGCGCGAGGCGAGAATGCAGCGTGCTCGACATCACGACGCCAGGTCTCGCCATCGGCACTCGACCAGACATCGTTGTGCGCGATGCCGAAAAAATAATCCTGGTTGCTCGCCCCGGCGATGACATACATGCGGCCGTTCGCAACCGCGAGTTCGTGACGGGTGCGAGCTGAGAAATGTGCGCCCGTCGGCGTGACCTGCGTCCAGTTCGCACCGTCGGTCGAACGCCAGATGTCATCGAAGGCGTCGGCCGCGCCGCCGCCTATCAGCCACATGGCATTGTTGAACCCGACGACGCGATGCGAGTAGCGAGGCGCGAAGGCGGCCTCCGCTGTGGCTTGGGCCCACGAAACGCCATCGCTGGATGACCACACATCATTCACGGCGCCGCCCGCCGTACTGCCGCCGACGACCCAGAGTTTGCCGTCGAATGCGAGCGCAACGTGTCCCGTACGCGGTGAGAATGCGGCACTGCTCACCTCCTCTCGCCAAGTCACGCCATCGGCGCTCGACCACACATCATTCAGGCGCACGTGCGTGTTCGTGCCGCCCGACGGATTGGTCCAGCCGCCGATGACCCACAAGCGATCGTTGAAGACGACGAGGCCGTGACCATCGCGCGGCGCGAAGACTTCGCCCACTGGCTCGATGCGTGTCCAATTGAGACCATCGTCGCTACGCCATACTTCGTTCGTATCAGAATCCGCGAGTCGTCCGTTCGCGATCTGCCCTCCCACGACCCACAGCCGGCCTTTGAACGCAGCCGCACGCGTATGCCGCGGACTGAACTGCGCATACGGCGAAAGTTCGGTCCAATCCGAACCGTTCGTCGATTCCCAAGTGCTGTTCGAATATGCGTATTGAACGCCACCCACGAGCGCGACCTTGTTCTCCTGCTGCACTGTTTGCATGAGATAGCCGCGTTCGACGCCGCCCGCGGATTCCGGAACCCAATCGACACCATTGGTGGTCGACCACGCATCCTTGCGGAGCTCACCGGGAACGCCGTTCGTCACGTTCTGCCCGCCGACAACCCATAGCTTGCCGTTCGCGACGAACGTGGAATGCCGATAGCGCGGCGGGAACGGAGCGTGCTCGAGAACACGAGTCCAGGTGATGCCGTCTGCGGACTTCCACACGTCATTCATCGCATCGCCGCTGGCAGGGACGTTGATCGGATAGTTCAGCTTGCCGCCGATGTACCAGAGCTCACCGTTGAACTCCGTCAGCGTCGCTTGCGACCGCCCCAGCGTCGTAAGAGTGACGTCTGCGGAAACATCCGAGGTCTTTCGCGCGAACACACCATCGGTGGAGGAGTACACCCGGCCGCCGGCAACCGCGAGCATTTCGCCATTGAAGACGACGACACGAAGATCAGTCGCACGCCATGGAAACGCGTAATTCGCTTCATGCCGCCAGGTCACACCATCGGCTGAGGACCATACGTCATCACGCCAAGGCGACGCAGGATTCACAGCAGGCGCAGGCAGCCCGCTCATGACCCAGATGCGGTCATTGAATACGACTGCTTGATGGAACCACCGCGAACCGAAGCCGGCGTCGCTCGTCTCGAGCTTCCACGTTCTGCCGTCCGCCGACGACCAGACGTCTGCTTTCGAAACGTGCTGCGCAGGCGCGACGCCGGGCAACACCGGCTCACCGCCACCAATGACCCAATAGCGATCCTTGAAGAAGACGGCGGCATGACCGATGCGTTCAGAGAAACGCTGAGCGCTGACGAGAATCGAGGAGCCGAGATTCGAGCCATCGACAATCGCGTAGTCGGCGGTGGTCGCGAGCGTCGCGCGCGAGTCATCGATCGTCGCGCCATTGACGAGCGTCTGTTCGCGATTCGCGCAGGTGAGCAGCGTGTCCCCGTCGCCACAGTCGTTCGTGCGCGCGCGAACCAAGTGCATGCCATTCGCGATCCGCGGCATGACGACCTTCGTATCGTCGCGTCCGATCCAGGCACTCACCGTGCGCTCTGTTTGCACATTCACAGAATAGCTGGCTTGCGCCGCGGTGTAGTTCTGATCGGCGGCTTTGACCGCCGTGATCGTCGCAGTGCCGACGCCGACTGCAGTGAGCACGCCGGACGCATCAACGATTGCAACGTTCGGATCAGAACTCGAGTAGGTGATTGCGCCGCTGCCGGAGCCCCCAGTCGCCGGCTTCGCTGCGGCCGAACCGAGCAGTACGTTCGGAGTTTCCGCAGCCGCAAACGAAATGGACTGAGGTTGAGGTTGAGTAGGTGGTGGTGGTGGTGGTGGTGGGTTGTGCGGCGAGGAACCCCCTCCTCCGCATGCGCTCAAAAATCCGCAGAACAAAGCCGCGATCGCCCACGCTCGCAAGTCCATTTCGTTCTCCCGCCGCATTCTTATGTGTTATCGACCGCATGAGCTGAGCCCACGGCGCGGCAAGAATACCGATCGAGAAAAAGCTGCGCAGCCAATTTTTGTCGAAACTGTGGCGCCCGGTCGAAACCGCATCGCCTTGCATTACCGCTGTTCCGCTTAGGCGCGAGTTGCACTGGCAACTAGACAGAATCTGTCGACCGCCTCTTGTGCAAGAACCCGTCAACGGAGATCGGCAGCCTGCAGCAGCTACATCCATGGAGTGAGCACGGGTTCTTCAGCGGCATCGGTGAGGCACAAACCGCGAGCTGTGCCGAGTGGCAGATGTGCCCCCTCCCCAACTCTCCCCCGCCCTGCCGGGGAGGGAACCGAACCGCTAACCACTGAGAACACGCCAGGGGCTTGGTCCCCGGCGTGAAAGGTCGACGCCACTCGCTAGCGACACAACCCGGGTGCGACATCGTTGCCGTTGCGCGGCCTCCCGGTAATGAATCCGCACGAGTACACGCGTACCCACGTTCCTCGATGCAGCGTCTGCAAGTCGACATTGCTCGGGTCGAACGTTGAGTCCCGACGCACAGGCGAACGTACCTTGACCCACGCACGATTGTTCGCGCGGTCGTGCCACAACCGATCGCCCTGACCCGCTTCGACTTCCGCCAGACTGTTGACCAACGTCAACTGCTGGAGCTGCGCGGCCGTCGCCGGCATCAGATCCGGCACGTGATTGGAGCTCAAATAACCGTTCGCTTGTTCGCTGCCGGAGAAGGGAATGCCGATGAGCACCTCATCGTCGGCGCGCTTGAAGTTCGTCAAGTGAAAGGACAGATCTCCACGCGGGATGTAGGGGACTTCGCGGCCGTTGACTTGGTCCGAAAACGACAGCGTGAAGCGGCCATTCTTCACCAGCGCAGCGTGTCGCATGATGTCGAAGAATCCATCGCCCGTACGCCCGTCGCGCACGATCCACGAATCGATTTCGCGACCGCTGCTGTCGAGCCGGCGAACATCGAACGTGCGCACGAACCGTCCGCCCGGTTTCAACTCCGAGCTGTTACCAGAGAAGTCGTCCATTCCATAGTAAGGACCGACACACGACTGGCCGTTCTCGCCGTTCGGGGCCACCGGCCGACATGAGGTGCCTGCCGTCAGGAACGGCATGTCATACACCCAGTAGTTGCCTGCCGCACCCCATAAACCGTTCGGATCCCACAACGCGCCGGCCAGCGTCCAATGCGCGCCCGTCTTGTCCGGCTTGGCGACGCGGAAACCTGGATGCGAGTTGATCAACAGATTGTTGCGGATCTGCACGAGACCGAGATCGACAGGCGTGATGTAGTAATCCTTCGTTTCGAGCATGCCGCCGTGACTCGTTTGCGAACCGCCATTCGCACGCCGTTCCGGACCTGGAAACAACGGGAAGTTCACCAGGATGTTGTCCTGCATGTTGTATTCGCTGTGATAGCTCGCGAATGCGGTCGGCGGCTTGTGGGATGCGCGCGAGCGCCAAGTCGTCGCGTTGTTGAGGCTCTCTCCAACAGCGAGCACGCGACGAATGCGTCCGTTGTAGCCAGCACCTTGGAAAAACATGCCGAGGTTATCGGCGCTCGTCCACTCGAAGAAGTTCGCACCGACCGGACGATTCCAAATGCCCTCGCCTTTCCAACTCGAGATCCGACTCAGCGTGAATCGCACCCGGTTCGAATTCGTCGCTTCGCGACCGTCACTCGTGGGTTCGTAGTGCAGCGGCGTGACAGCGCCGGCGTCGTTGTACGGCACCCAATCGAGCTGAAAGTTGAACTCACCGTTCGAATGCGCAACGTTATCGGAGAACTCTCGCAACGCGAGATTCCTCGGGCGAATCGCAACTCGCTTGTTCTCACCGAGAGGCTGGCGCGGGAAGGCAAGCCAGAACCCGTTACCTTGCGAGTCCGCCGCGCGATTGCCGCGCACCGTGTTATCCGGATTCGTCAGCCAGAAGCCAGCGGAACCGGTGCCATCGCCCGCTTGATCGGACGCGAGCAGACGGTTTGCACTCGTCGGATACCGCACGCGTAGCACGAAGTTGTTGAGGATCTGATTGCGACGTTCGACGGCGTCTTCGAGAAAAATCGCATGGCCGCGCACGTCAAAGCAGATGTTGCCATCGAGCGTGACGTCGTTCGTGCCATGAATCGTGATGCAGCGATTCGAGGAATCCCAGATCGTGCTGTTACGAATCACCCGCGTCCCACCGGTGGGACGCTCAATGCCCGCGGAGTCGTAACTCAACAAATGAAAGTGAATCGGATAGCGCGCTTGCCGGCCCGCCTGTCCGACGCGCCGCAATTCGACGCCTTCGATCCACGTTCTCGAGTTCGCTCCCATGATCATGACGTGCGCACCGAAGCCGCTGCTCCAGGCACTGTCGTTCGCTGACTGGATCAGGATGTTGCGCGAGAGGTTGCCGACTTCGGCGCGCTGATCGAGCACCGTCGGCACACCTTCGGCCGGCAGATTCAGCGTCGTATCCGGCGTCAACGACATGCCGTTCTGAGTGACGTATTGCAATCGCCCCCAACGCGCACTCAGCAACGGCGCAGCGAGATTGATCGTGCGCCCGCTGACGCTTGCGATCGCAATACGTTCGGACTGCATGACGCCATAAAAATCCGTCGGCGCGATCACGATCTGGTCACCGCTGCGCCAGTTCACATCGTTCGCAAGCGTCAATCGTGTCGTTTGTGCGGCAGCATGATCGTTCAAGGTCGTCCATGCCGGTGAAGCCACGCGTCCGTACAGCAGCAACGCGCCGTCGTGCACCATCAAGCCACGATCGGTCGCGCTGTCGCCCGGACTACCCGTCAATGTAATCGTGGCGCGATTCGTAAACGGGTTTTGCTCGCTGCCGATCGCAAGCGTGCCTGTCGATGTCACGTGGATACCTGCTGCGGTCAACGTCACATCACGACGATCGAAGATCAGCGAACCGCGGATCTCGAGCTTGCCGAGCGATGGAGTGTCGATATCGAGCACGACACTGCGACCCGCCGGTATGACGACGGCTTGACCCGCGCGCGGCACTTGACCGTTCCATGTCGCAGGATCCGACCAGCGTGCGCCGGCGATGGGTGCTGTCGGCGGCTCCGGTTGAGGTTCTGGAGGTGTCGGTTCTGGTTGAGGTTCCGGATCAGGCGGCGTCGGCTCCGGCTGCGGATCAGGCGTTGGCTCCGGAGTTGGTGTCGGTGTTGGTGTTGGTGTTGGTGTTGGTGTTGGTGTCGGCACCGGCGTCGGCGTTGGCTGCGGTTCCGGCGTTGGAGCCGGTGTCGGCGTTGGGCTCGGGCCCGGCTCCGGAACAGGTGTCGGGGTTGGCGTTGGATTCGGCGTCGGGTCGGGAGCGGGCTCCGGACTAGGTGACGGCGCGGGCGCTGGACCCGGCGTCGGATTCGAAATGTCTGGCGGCGAGTCAGGCGGATCGATCGGCCCGTTGCGCGGTGAGCACCCGCTCACTGCGAACGCAACCACCAAACATGCGGTGATCGAGGCGTGCGAACTCAGCGTCCGCGCCTCTTGCTTCCTCTTCCCCATTAGCGTCTCCGTACTCCGTGTATTGGCTCAACTCGAATCGCGGAATCCGCAAGCGACTCGTATTGAGTTAAGCGTGAAATGCCGTTTCGTCTTCTTTTTGAGCGCGCGCAAGCTAGGGGCGGTTGTATCTCAGCTCAACTGTTTCTCAACGCCGACACTTTAGACGCCACGCATCACAGTTCTTTTGTGCACGTCGCTTCCATTTGCACTAGCCAGAGTGCGGTGCGTGGAGCATTCGCAAAGACTGCTTTTCTCGGTATTCAGCGAGCACGTCCGTCCACTCGGAATGATGACGAAAGCGCGCGAGCGCGTGAGCCGGGTTGCTCTCTAACCCATTTGGGTTAGTTGTTTGAGCAACGGGGGAAAATTCGGTCTTCGGTGAACTGCGCGGGAATCGCGCAACGAGAGCTCCGACTGGTCCAGCGATCGTGCCCGAATCTGAATTCTTAAATGAATGGACACCTGGACAGCCACCATCGGAATGGACACCTGGACAGCCACCATCGTGCTGGACAGCCACCTCCCTACCCGATCAGTTCATCACTTGATCCGCGGTCCTCGGTCGCTCGTCTCCTTGGATGTCCAACTGAAGGAGCGAACCAGTTAAGACGCGGACTTTTTGATCGTCAGGAGCCGCGCAAGTGTGGTCGCTGCTCAGCGAGAGAATCCTGGAAGTACGGGTCTGCCTTCTACGCGAACAGTAGGCGTGCCTCGCCAGTGCATCTACTGCGCGGGTGCGCGTGCATGAAGCCGCAGCGGTCAAGCCAGAAGCGTGAACTCGGATCGGAGCGAACTCCCACGCGTTAGATCACCATTTTCGCGGAGACGCGCTTCCTGCTAACGCTTCAGCCGACGCCCTAGCGACTCTCCGGGAACAACAGCGCTGCTGTTCTTGCGACACGTGCGCCCAGGTATTTCGCGCCAGCGAGATCGCTTTCGGTGGGCTGACGCTGACCCGTCGGGCCGGCCAAGGTCGTTGCGCCATACGGCGCGCCGCCGCGGATCTCGTCATCGCCCATTTGACCGGCGAAGCCATAGTCGAGCCCGACGATGGTCATGCCGAAGTGAAACATGTTCGTGATCAATGACAGCAACGTGGTTTCCTGACCGCCGTGCTGCGCGGCGGTGCACGTGAAAGCAGCACCAACCTTGCCGATCAAGGCACCGCTCTGCCACAGGCGGCCTGCTTGATCGAGGAAACTCGCCATCTGCGAGGAAATGCGACCGAAACGTGTGCCCGTACCAATCACGATGGCGTCGTAATTCGCGAGATCAGAGATGACTGCGATCGGCGCGGCTTGATCGAGTTTTACGAAAGCCGCGCGCGCAACATCTTCCGGCATGGTTTGCGGAACACGCTTGATGTCGACGCTGGCGCCCGCATCACGCGCACCCGCGGCGACCGCTTCCGCCATTTGTTCGATGTGGCCGTAGCTCGAGTAATAGAGCACTAAAACCTTCGCCAAAGCTATGTCCTCAAGGTAAGCGGCAGAGATGTCGGTCGCGATCACAACGCGACGCGACTCGCATGAACATGCAGCTGAAGTCTCGCACGAGCATCGGAATATTGACAATTCTCTTTACGAATATTCCATAGCCGGCTAGCTTCCTGCCACGGCCACGCACTGTCAGGCCGATGGAAAACGAATACGTGACGGTCGCTAGACGTTCCCTTAAATATCCGCTGTATGTGTTGGCTCTCCTGCTGGCCGCCTATGTGATCTCTTACATGGATCGCATCGCGCTCAGCCTGATGGTCGACCCGATTCGTCAGGATCTGCAGCTCAGCGATCTGTCAATCAGCCTGCTCATCGGCCTGGCGTTCGTGTTGCTTTACACCTCGGCGGGCATTCCACTCGGTCGCTTGGCGGATACGTGGCATCGACCGCGCTTGATCATTTTCGGAATGGTGTTGTGGTGTGCAGCAACTTCCGCTTGCGGGCTCGCCACGGGATTCACTTCGCTGCTCGTCGCGCGGATTCTCGTCGGCTTCGGCGAAGCGACATTGTCTCCGGCGTCCTACTCGCTCATCGCCAGCTATTTCCCGCGCGAACGTCTGGCACTTGCCATCAGTCTCTACATGCTGGGCATCACGTTCGGTGGCGGGCTTGCCACGTATCTCGTCGGCACGATCACAAGCCTGGTCAGCGATGTCAGCCTGTTCGGCCTGCCGCCGGGCACTGACGGCTGGCGCACCAGCTTCGTGCTCATCGGTCTGATTGGCGTGCCGTTCATTCTGCTGATGTTCACCGTGCGCGAGCCACGTCGCGGACCGATCGTGACGCACGACCCTGCGCCTCCGCTTCGCGAGGTGATCGCGCATCTGCGCAATAACTTCGCAACGTATGGTGCATTGCTGACCGGCTATGCAGTGATGGCCATGGCTTCGCTTGGCGTCGTCTTGTGGGGACCGACTTACTTCATCCGCGTACACGGCCTGGAGCAAGCCGAGGTCGGTACACTGTTTGGTATCGCGATGGGCATTTGCGGCACGTTGGGATTGCTCACCGGGGGTTGGCTCGCCGATCGGATTTACGCCCGCGGCACCAAGGACGCTTCACCGCGCATCGTCATCGTGTCGCTGTTATTGCAGACGCCGCTATTCCTTGCCGTTTACCTTACCCGCGACACGCAGATCGCAAAGCTCCTGTTGATTCCCGCGATGTTTGCCATGTTGCTGCAAGGCGGCTTGCAGGGCGCAAGTCTGCAACTGATCACTCCCGAGCGGATGCGCGGGCTCGTCATCGCCATCTACCTCATGATGACGAATGTCGTCGGCATGGCATTCGGCCCCTTCGTGATCGCACTGCTGAGCGAACAACTCTACGGCGGCGATGCAGGAATCGGACGCTCTCTCGCCACGGTGACAGCGGTCAGTTCGTTGAGCGCTGCCGCCATGATCTATTACGGATTGCCCGCCTTTCGACGGCTGGCAGCACGTACGTAGCCACGCTCAATGCGCTAGGTTTCCGCTGTGAGCGAGAAGGACGCAACCACGCGCGCAGCGTGTCATTCGCGCCAAGCGCTCACGGGTTCGACATACCACGCCTGGAAGACCGGCGAGAAGGCGCTCGTGATCGGCATCTGCGCAGTACCGCTGCGGCGCGCCAGTTCATCGATCGACTCACTGATGTGCGCAATCTCGTACTGATACACGGCGAGGTGGGCATACGCACCGGTACCGCCGGGTGCTAGCTGATAGCGGCGTCCGGCGTAACAGCCTGGCAAGCGCACGCCATCCGGAAAGTGTTGGTTCCAATACCAATCATCGAACTCGTCCTCCCGCCCCTCTTTGCCGTTGGTGAGCGCCAATAGCAGATGCGTGTAGCGCTGCTCATCCGGCGTCCCAGCCCAGTCGCGGCGCGGCAAGAACGGTCCGATGGACAGCGTGGAACCCGGACGTTGCGAAACAGTTGCATCGGCAACGACGCACGAAATCGTCACCCCGCGATGCGGCCACGGCGCCGCAGCACGCTGCGCTGCACTCAATGAAAAATCTCGACTGGCGGGCTCTGCAGCCCAGCCTGGCTGTCCGTCGTGAAAATCCAAACGCAATGGGCCTTGCAAAATTTTCATTGCCACTCCTCGTTGACTCACTCCAGGAACTTTTCCGTCAACTTAGTTGATTGTCAATTCTGTTGACACCCAAGTAGATTAGATCGAGCATCTTTGCTGTGCTTCAAGCAGACACGCAGGAGTCAGTAAATGCAGTCGGAGCAAATCGAAGCCATCGCCAACCGATTTTTCGCCGCGGTCGAAGCAGGCGATCTGGACACCATCATCGCGATGTATCACCCCGACGTGCGCATCTGGCACGCACGTGACGAGGCCGATACGAACGCCACGCAAAGTAAGGAGCTGCTGCAGATCTTTTTCAGCCGCGTCTCGTCGCGACGCTATGAGATCGTCCGCCGGCACTTTTTCGAGGGCGGCTTCGTACAGGAGCACATCGTGCACGGAACGACGGCTGATGGTTCAACGCTACGCCTGCCCGTCTGCTTCCTATGCCATCTCGACGACGACGGCCGCATCGTGCGCATCGCCGAGTACTTCAATGCCGCCAAGTCTCCACTCAAAGGCGTGGTGCAGCACGACGCACCGATCGGCGCGAACTAAGTACACCAGACAATGCGCGCCGCTTGATCCGAGGTCTGGCGCAACACGAATGCACGATGGGGTTGAATGAAGGGGGAGTCATGCTGACACGCTGCTTTGGATTGATGAGTGCGACTGCACTCGCCGTTACCACCATGCCGATTCACGCACAGTCCACGTCGGCGACGGACGATGAATCGCTGCAACTCTTCGAAGTCGTCGTGACGGCTCGTAAACGCGAAGAGCGCCTGCAGGAAGTGCCGATTTCAGCGAACGTGCAACTGGGCGCTGCACTGGAGCGCGCCGGCGTCGTCAATCTCGAACGCATGACGAACTACGTTCCCAATCTCACGATTCAGCCTTCGCCTGGTGTGCCTTCGCTGTACATCCGCGGCATCGGCTCGGGTCCGAATAATCCGGCGTTCGAGCCTTCGGTGGGTTTGTTCATCGATGGCATTTACATGGGCCGTGGTCGTCAAACCTCCACTGACTTCCTCGATGTCGAACGAATTGAAGTGCTGCGCGGCCCGCAAGGCGCGCTGTTCGGCAAGAACACCTCCTCCGGCGCAATCAACATCACCACGGCGCTGCCGACCGATACGCTCGAGATGTCGATCGCACCGACGTACTACTTCGACGGCGATGAAGGCATCGAAACGACGGCATTCGTTTCCGGTCCGCTCACCGATCACCTCAGTGCGCGGCTGTCCTTGCGCTATGACGACCGCGACGGCTGGCTGCGTAACACAGCGAAGAACCGCATGGACCCGAGCCGCGAGGCTCTCCAAGCGCGCCTGACGCTCGCTTACGAGCCGAGCGATACCGCATCGTTCGTTTTACGCATGCACGGTTTCGATTACGAATACACCGGCGACTTCTTTTCCACCGCGCCGTTCGGCGGAGAAAAAAGCTTTACGCGCCCTTCCACGCCCGGTGTCAACGAGTTCGATGATGGCGATGCATTCACAGTCGGACTCACGGGTGACTTCGAACTGAGCTCAGGGCTCACACTCACCTCGATCACGGGCTATTCGACCTTCTCGTATCTGCGACAGGTCGACAGTGACTTCACCGAGAATCCTTTCTTCCTGACACAGTTCGGCGAATCTTTTTGGCAGCTCTCGCAGGAACTGCGCCTGACTTCAGCGAGCGACGCGCCGTTCGACTGGGTCGCTGGCTTGTATTTTCATCGCGCCGAAAGCGATGACATTCTCGCGCGCTCCATCATCAGCCTGGGTGCACTCGATGGCGCGAGCGATCGCATCATGGATCAGCGCACGAATTCCTACTCCGCTTACGCACAGGGCACTTACAACTTCAATGAGAACTGGCGCCTGACCGCTGGATTGCGTGCGACGATCGAAGAGAAGACGGCTATGTTCGAGCGCAGCGTCACTGGTTCACCGCCGGCATCCTGGCTTGCCACAGATCTGGTTGGCGACATCGACGAAACCGCCATCGATCCGTCGATTCAGCTGCAGCATCTGCTCGGCCCGAGCATGTTCTATCTCTCTTACGGTAAGGGCTCGAAAGCAGGCGGCTTCGTCGCCGCCTCGACCGCAGTGTCGCAATCCGGTTTCGCCTACGACGGTGAGACTTCGAAATCCGTCGAACTCGGCACCAAGCTGGAACTGTTCGATCGCCGCGCGCAACTCAACGTTGCGATATTCCATACCAAGTACGAAGACCTGCAGGTTTCGGCGTGGGATCCCAACGCCAATGCGACACTGACGCGCAACGCCGCCGATGCGACATCGAAAGGTGTCGAAGTCGAACTCACCGCGCGTCTGACGCGCGCGCTGACGCTGCGCACTGCCGCAGGCTATCTCGACGCCAAGTACGACGACTTCCCCGGCGCACTCTGCCTCTTCCGCGAAGTACCGCCGCCCGGCACCTGCGTCGAGAATATCGGCGGCACACGCATCCCGCGTGCGCCCGAGTGGTCGGCCTCCGGTGGATTGGATCTCGATGTCCCCGTGGGTGCATTACGTGTCATTGGCAGTCTGAGCGCCAGCTATCGCTCTGGAATCTTCCTGGATGACAACCTCAACCCCGCGTCGTATCAGGAAGGATTCACTAAAGTCGATGCACGCATTGGCATCGGCAGCGCAACGAACACCTGGGAAGTGGCACTCATCGGCCAGAACCTCACCGACGAGTTGACGTCCAGTTACGCACTCGGCACACCTTTCGCCACATCAACCGAGAGCTTCTCCATCGACCCCTCGCGCGTCATCGGCGTGCAGTTGCGGGTCAGTCGTTAAGGCTCGCGGGAGGGCCGGGAGAGAACCCGACCCTCCTGCTGACCGCTACTTGGATGCAGCTCCGCGTCCACCCCGCGAGCGCACTTCTCGCAACTCCAAACGCGTCGTCGACAATCCCTAAGCCTGCATACGACGCACCCTGATTCGAAGCTCCCGCTCTCAACTCCGTTCATTTGATGCCGCTGCACAGATATGGCCGCAAAAGCGGTCGAACTGTTCGAACGGAAGGCAACGAATGAACCTGCGGAACTTGAGCACGCGCACGAAACTGCTGGGAACGCTCAGCATCTTGGTTGTGGCGATGCTCCTCACCAACGCGCGCGGCTTTAGCGCCTTGCAGGAAGCCAACCAACAGCTGTCAGATCTGTATGAACTGCGAACGCGGCCCGTTGCGGACGTGGGCGCCATCTATGGACTGCAGTTGGAATCCGTACAGGTGGTGGACGCTGCGATGGCGTTGCAAACCGCGGAGTCTCTCAACGACGCAAAGCAAGTCGTCAACGCTAATCGAGAGCAGATTGTCCAGCGGCTCGAAGAGTGGACGAAGCGAACGACGAGCGAAGATTTGCGACGAATGCAGGCGGAGTTCCGCACACATCGGGCGCAGCTACTGCAGGCAAACGACGAGATTCTTCGCGCCCTCGAGAGCGGCAATCTCGCCGCCGCGCGCGAGATACGCGGCTCGAAGGTCGAGCCCTTCCTGGTACCGCTCAAACAAGTCACGGCAGAGGCGCTCGCCTACCAGCTCCAGCGCGCTGCCGAGACGCGCGATGAGGCGTTGGCTTCGTTCAAAGCCGATCGCACCTCGATCCTTGCGATTACCTTTTTCGCGATCGCAACAGTGCTCTGTGTCACCCTGCTTCTGATCCGTTACATCATGAATGCGATGCGATCGGCAATGGACGTTGCGCAGCGCATCGCAAGCGGCCAACTGGGAAATAACATCACAGCGAATTCCACCGACGAGTTCGGCATGTTGCTCGCGTCCTTGCAGAAAATGGACGCGAAGTTACTCGAGATCGTGAGCTCGATGCGTGTTGCCGCGGACAATGTCGGAAGCGCTTCGAGCCAGATTTCGCAAGGCAATGACGACCTGTCGCAACGCACGCAGGAACAAGCCGCCGCGTTGGAAGAGACGGCAGCGAGCATGGAACAGATGACTTCGACCGTGAAACAGAATGCCGACAATGCACGACAAGCGAATCAGCTTGCCGACGGCGCTCGCGCGCATGCGGACAGCGGCGATCAAGTCGTCAGCCAAGCAGTGAGCGCCATGCAGGAAATCAACGCCTCGAGCCGCAAGATCGCGGACATCATCGGCGTGATCGATGAGATCGCATTTCAAACCAACTTGCTTGCATTGAACGCGGCGGTTGAAGCCGCACGCGCCGGCGAACAAGGCCGGGGCTTCGCGGTCGTCGCCACCGAGGTTCGCAGTCTCGCGCAGCGCAGTGCGAGCGCCGCCAAGGAGATCAAGGAGCTGATCAGCGACTCGGTCGAAAAGGTAAAAGTGGGTTCGGAGCTGGTGGATGCGTCGGGCAAGGTGCTCGACGACATCATGCAGAGCGTGAAGAAAGTCAGCGATATCGTTGCAGAGATTTCCGCTGCCAGCGAAGAACAGTCTGCGGGCATCGAGGAAGTCAACAATGCGGTGACGCAAATGGATTCGACGACCCAGCAAAATGCTGCACTCGTCGAAGAAGCCGCTGCCGCCAGCAAAGCCATGCAGCTTCAGGCGCAAAACATGGTGGCGCAGATGAGCTACTTCTCAAACGCCTCGAGCACACTCGTCGCGCGACCAACACAACCCACCGGCGACGAGCGCCCCCGCACGCGCGTCGTTCAACCTGTGACTCAGCCGCGCAAAGCAACTAAGCCCGCGCCCGCCCGCACGGCGAGCGCGGCACCGGTTTCTCAGAAGGTGAGCGGCAGCGACATGCAATGGCAGGAGTTCTAAACGTGAGCCTAAGCGCTGCAGCCAGCCACATCCTCGCCGCGAGATTAGGAACGAGTGGCTGTCGGGCTGAGCAGGCCAGCCGCTAAATCACGATTTCCTTGAGCGGCAAGCGCACGGTGAATTCGCTGCCCTTGCCGCGCCCTTGACTGGCGGCCTGCACGGAGCCGCCGTGCAGTGTCACGAGCTCACGAACGAGTGCGAGACCCACACCGAGTCCACCTGAGGATGCCGCTGCATCAACCTGCGTGAACAAGTCGAAAATTCTGCTCAGCATGTCTGATGGGATTCCGGAGCCGGTGTCCTGAAACTGGATCACCGCCTCATCACCTTCCGTCACCAGCTTGACGTAGATACGTCCGTCGGCCGGGGTGTACTTGATCGCGTTATCGAGGAGATTCCCGAATACTTGCCGTAGGCGAACCCGATCACCGTCAACGATGATGTCCGCGGCGGGTGCAAACATCTCGACCACCAGTTTGCTCTGCCTGATGCGAGACTCGTGTGATTCCAACAACTCGCGCAACTGCGCTTGCAGCACGATTGACTCCAGCTCGAGCGTCACTTTGCCACTCGATGAGCGCTTCACGTCCAACAAGTCGTGCGTCAGCCGGTCGACCATTGCGAGTTGGTTCTGCATGAGCTGCCCGAATCGCGAACGACGCTGCTCGCTGTCGAGCGGTTGATCGAGCAGACTCACCGCACCACGCAAACCACTGATCACATTGCGCAGCTCATGCGAAAGCTTGGTGATCGCCGCATCCTTGTTGGCGTTGTCTTCCTGGGCGGCCTTCATTTGATTGCTGAGAAGGTCGAGCTGGGTTTTGAAATCCGTTCGATCACGGATGATCTTGCCGAATCCGATCAGCCGCCCCTCGGCATCGTGTAACGCCGCAAGTCCGCCGCTCGTCCAGAATTTTCCGCCGTCCGCACGCACGTGCCAGCGATCGTCTTCCGCAGTCATGCCGCTCGCAGCGATTTCCATCTCGAGCTGATCCAATCCCGCCGCTTGGTCGCGATCCGTGAAAATATCCTGACCGGGACGGCCGACGAACTCATCGAACGAGAGTCCGAACATGCGCTGCGCCGCCCGATTCACCCACGAAACCTCGCCACTCGGGGTCATCAGAATGAAGGCGTAGATATCCATACGATGGACCAGGCTTAGCAGCTGACGCGTAACCTCTGGGTCATTGTTCTTGGGGAAATCAGTCATGCGCCCCTCACGGTCTGATCCAATACGACGTACTGCAGCGCCCGATGTTCCGCGGATTACCGTCAGACGACGCCTGCGCAGAGAGGCACTTTGGACGCATTTGACGCGCTGCCGGAGGTATCCAAAGCCTTGTACGCAAATACGAAGCCGTCGCGACGCGCAGACAGTTGATCCGGTTCGCCCGCGCGTGCAAAAAGGCGCCGGCTACAAATTCACTGTCAGCGGACGATAGGCGAGGCTTCGAGGGAGGCGGCAATGCACACGGCCCACAGCACGCAAACCTCGTGCGCAGAACGGACTTCCGTCGACAGCCGCTTCGATGCCAATCAATTGCTCCCATCGATTTATGCTGAGCTGCGTCGTCTTGCTAAGTTGCACATGCAGCGATTGCCCGCGGGCTCGACATTGCAACCCACCGCGCTCGTTCACGAAGCCTGGATGCGTTTACGCAGCGATGATCCCGATCGTTGGCAGTGCCGGCGGCATTTTTTTGCGGCAGCTGCCGAAACCATGCGACACATCATCATCGATCGCCTTCGCAGCCGAGCCTGCTTGCGCCATGGTGCAGGTTTGGAGCGCGTGGATATTCACGAACTAGAGATTCCGATCGCGCACCTCGAAGACGATCGCCTCTTGACCATCGACGCCGCGCTGACGCGCCTTGCGATCGATCACCCACGCATTGCCGAACTCATCAATCTGCGCTTCTTCGTCGGCTTTGAAATCAAGGAAGCGGCGCTGGCACTTGGCGTATCACGCGCGACGGCAGATCGCTGGTGGGTGTTCGGTCGGACTTGGCTGTATGAGGCGATGCATCGCGAAGATGAGCGACCTCGCTAGTGCAGTGGATTCCAGCGGCGAGCGCGTCGAAGCGCTATTTTCCGTTGCGATGGCGTTCCCGCCAGAAGAGCGCCTTGGCTTTCTGCATCAAGCTTGCGGAGAGAATGACGTAGAACGGCAGCGCGTGTGGAACTTGCTCAATGCCACATCCGCCGCCGGCGAGTACTGGCGCGCTATTGAGCTGAGCGCATCGCATCCAGACGGCGACCTGCCGCTGGATGACCTCACGAACGTTCAACTCGGTCCTTATCACTTGCTGCGAGAAATTGGCGAAGGCGGATGCGCACGCGTGTACTTAGCGCGCCAGTCGCACCCGATCGAACGACTGCTCGCAGTGAAGGTACTCAAGGCGGGGATGGACACGCGTGAGGTCAACGCTCGGTTCGCCGCTGAGCGTCAATTGCTCGCGATGTTGCAGCACCCGAACGTCGCGCAAGTGTTCGATGCCGGCGTGACGGCCGCGGGGCGCTCTTTTTTTGTCATGGAGTTGGTCCGCGGTGTTCGGATTACCGATTACTGCGATCTTGCTCGGCTGACTTTGCAAGCGCGGATCCAACTCGTGATCCAAGCGTGTCGCGCCATTCATCACGCACACCAACACGGCATCATCCATCGCGACATCAAACCTTCCAATCTGATGGTCACGCTGCATGATGGCGAGCCCGTGCTGAAGATCATCGACTTCGGTATTGCCAAGGCGCTGCAGGCGTCCGATACAAGTCGCACGCGCCACACCGTCGCAGGTCCAACGCCCGGCACACCCGACTACATGAGCCCCGAACAAGCGGGACTCTTGCCCGATGCAATCATCGATGCACGCAGCGATGTTTACGGGATCGGCGTGCTGCTCCACGAACTCATCACGGGTTCGACACCATCGCGCCGACGCGCGTCAGGCGACTTCGTAGCAGCTGAGGCGCCGTTCGCGCCGTCGCGTTTCTTGAAGCGTCTGCCGAGCGACGCACGCACGAACGTGAGCGCCGGTCGAAGAGCAACGTTCGATTCGCTCGTGCGATCGACGCGTGGCGACCTAGACGCCGTCCTGCTGCGCTGCCTCCACACGTTGCCTTCGCAGCGTTATGCAAGCGCCGCCGATGTGGCCGCCGATCTGCAGCGCTGGCTGCGCCACGAACCCGTGCAAGCAAGAGAAGCCGGCGCTTGGTACATCGCACGTAAGTTCGCAAGTCGTCATCGTGTGGCGGTTGGCAGCGCTGCCGCGGTCCTCATGATGTTCGCGGTTGTAGCCGGCGTCAGTAGCTGGTTGGCAGTACGCGCGATGGAAGCCGAAGCGCGAGCGGTGACTGAAGCGAACATTCGCGGTGAGGTGCTCGCGTTCTTGCAAAACGACATCCTCGCCCAGGCAAGCCCCAACGCGCAGCCGAATCGCGATATTGCAGTGCGCGTCGTGCTCGATCGCGCCGCGCAGAAAATCGCCGGACGATTTGCGAAGGAGCCAATGGTGGAAGCAGCCATTCATCACACGCTCGGTGCGACGTACCTACAGCTTGGCGAACTCGAGCCGGCACGAAGCCATATGATGCAGTCGCTTGCGATTCATGAGCGCGTCCTCGGACGCACTCACACCACGACTCTCGATACGCTCGCGGGTCTTGCCGAGGTCGAGATGCGCCGATCGGAATTCGAAGAAGCGCTGCGGCTTGCGCAAGAAGTGCTCTCGGCTTGCGAGCAGCAATTTGGATCTGAGGATCTACGCACCTGGGAAGCGCGCGCCTTGGTCGGTGCCGCCCATTCCGCCTTGTTCGAGTTCGATGAAGCGTTGCCGCTACTCGAGAAAGTCGTTCGCCATCAGGAAAGCACGTTAGGACGCGACCATATCGACACGCTCTCCACGATGAGTGAATTGATTGCGGTCTACATCGGGCTGCGCCGCTACGAATCCGCTGACACGCTTTCCCAAGATGCATTGCAACGAGCACTGAAAACGCTCGGGGAAAGCCATCCCGGTACGACCAAGCTGATGAATCTCCTTGCCCTCATTCACACAAATCTCGGGCGCTTGGAGCAAGCCGAGGCGGTCTTGCGGCGCACGCTTGCAACCATCGAGACGACGCTCGGCGCGGAGCACCCGGATACCTTGGTAGTGCTGGGCAATCTGGCTCAGCTGTATCTGTCGATGAACAAGATCGCGGCTTCGATCGACGTGAGCGAGAAGATTCTCGCCATACAGCGCCGCACGTTGGGACCCGAGCACCACGATACGCTGCACACGATGTCGGCCATTGCCGTCGCATACTTTCGCTACGGAGATCAACCAGCAGCGATCGCGGTACTGAGCGAAGCCCTGGAACTGCGACAACGCGAGTATGGGATTGGACACCCATCCACGCTCGTCGTCATGAACAACTTGGCGAAGCTCTACGAACTCGAAGGACGGTTCGAGGAAGCGGAAAGGCTCCTCACCCGTGCCTATCAGGGCGCCATCGAAGCCCACGGACCCGACAATCATCAAGCGCTACAACTCGCGGACAACTTGAGCCTCCTGTGGCTGCGCACCCAACGATGGCGCGAAGCCGCAGCGCAGGCGCGCGACACGCTCGAGCGCCGGCAACGGCTCGCGGGTGAGCCTTGGCGAGCGTTCGCGACACAAGGAATGCTGGGCGAGGCACTGATGAAACTCGGGCGGCCCGATGAAGCCGAGCCCCTATTGCTGGCGAGTCGCGATGGCTTGCTGGCTCACGCCGCGCAGATCCCGCAGGGCACCTACGATCCCGTGAAGCGAGCGCAGGAACGCTTGGATGAGCTGCATCGTCTCGAACGCTAGGCTGCTGGCGCCAGAGAGACGTACTCGCCGCACATTCCGGCTCTGATCAGCAGCCCAGCGTCCATCAGCCCTGACTTGCTCTGACGACTGCTATCCGGCTCGCGCGCTGACGCGGGAAGCCTTCGGCGCCGTGCGCGCGCATTTCAGCTCTGCCGTTCAAGCGCGCAGCTCTGCGTGAGGCGTGAAACTGCTTTTTCTCGTACTTCTCCGTGAGCGCTGCTCTTCGAGGGCAGACGCCCCTATGCACGGGATGAATCGTCCGTTCATTCCCGCGCACTGTCCTCATTCTCACGGAGGTTTGCGTCTAATGAACCCACCCTTTCAACCGCGCGTGCGGCCGATGCTGGCGTGCCTGATGCTAGCGTTATCCCTATGGCCGGCCGCAGCGCTGACGCTGGACTTGCCTGAAACTCGCGCGGTGTCGCGCTATCGCAGTTTTACCGTGTTCGATCTTGGAGCGGCGCCCAGCGGTACCGCGCAGGACACTAGCGCGGTCGAACTCGGCATGCGATTCGTGGCCGCAACCGATGGCGTAGTCGAAGGGGTGCGCTTCTATCGCCATGCATCGAATTCCGCCATCGTGACCGGCTCACTTTGGAGCGCAACGGGCGAGCGGCTGGCGCGCGTCTCGATCAACGCCGGCCCACGCGGTTGGAACGCCGCTTCGTTCGACAAACCTGTCGACATCCGCGCGGGCGAGGAATACGTCGTGTCCTATTACACGCCCGTTGGGCGTTACGCGTTCGATGCGAACCATTTCAACAGCCCTGTCACTCACGGGCCGCTGACGGGCAAAGGCAGCGTCTACGCCTATGGCGACGGCAACTCGTTTCCCACCGAGACGTATGCGGCCAGCAACTATTGGGTGGACGTCGACTTCCGTCCCTACGAAGAATCTTTCTTCGCACACCCTACGCCTTCGAACCTCGAAGCGAACGACGACGCACCGGTCGAACTCGGGCTGCGTTTCACGCCGCAAGCCGATGGCATCGTTGCAGGGATGCGGTTCTACAAGTCGCCACTGAATAGCGGCCCTCACATCGGATCGCTGTGGTCCGCCAATGGCGAACGCTTGGCGCAGTTGACCTTCCCACCCTCGCAGGTGAATCGCGGTTGGCAACAGGCGTACTTCGCAAAAGCGGTACCGGTACGCGCGGGACGAACCTATGTCGTCTCCTATCACGCGCCCAAGGGTCGCTATGCGTTCGAGCAAGGCTATTTCGATGAAGCCGTCGTGCAACCGCCATTAACGGCTGGACGCGATGCCGGTGTCTACGCGTATGGGCCGGCTGGCACGTTTCCATCAAACGCGTTTCGCTCGACGAACTATTGGGTCGATGTCGTCTACAGCAGCACGCGCGCATCGGCGCCTTCCGCGGACACACCGTCTGGGCAATGGTGGAGCCGCGCCAACTTCCCATCCGCCGCGAATACCGGTCTCAAGGTGACTACCACACGTACCTCCGGGTCCATCTACATCGGCGCGATGAGAGATGTGCCCGCGTGGATGACTGCGCAGGGTAGCGGAACGGCTGATGATCCTTATGTCATCGATCGTGTGAAGTTCACCGGACCCGTGCAGTTCGGCAACGCGGGTACGGGCGACGGCGTGCTCGGCACGAAGCACTTCAAATTCACCAACTGCGACTTCTCCGCGCCTGCGACCACCTATCCAACAGTTTTCGAATCGAACGTCATCGCATACCGAGGCTTCATCGGCCGGCTCATCATCGAGGACAGCAATCTAGGTCCGAATATCGAATGGCCGGAGAACGGCGAATTGCCAACCCGAGGCGTGGGACGCAACTTGGCCATGCGCGGGGTCCCGTTCGAAGTGCGACGCTCCCATCTGTGGGGGGCTAGCACTTCGATTTCTTTGGAAACATTACCCACGGACCCAACGAGCATCATCGAGAACAACTACGTTCACGGCATTTTCTACTATTGGGATCCCAGCGAGCCCGAGGGCACGCACAACAATGTAATCAACGCCAATAACCACGGCAGCAATCTGATCGTCCGCGGCAATTACCTCAACGGCCGGATGAACGGCGACGGCTACACGCCCAACTGCATCGGCATCTACGACGATCGCAACATCACCAAGAACTGGACGATCGACAACAACTACATCACGCATTGCGGCCACTTGCTGTTCCATACATACGATCGTCAACGTTTTCAGGATCCGCTGATCGTCACCCGCAATGTGTTTGCAAAACCCTGGCGATGGCATATTCAAAGTGGCCGTGCCCCATCGATACAACGCGACAACGTCGACGAATCAGGCGTGCCGGTCACGCTTGGGCCTTAGCGATCGAGCGAGAAAACGCTGCTCGTAAACGACTGCGTATCGCTTTGAGTTCGTCCTATGCATTTATGGAGATGACCCATGTCGGTTGGCCGTTGGATCCGCTCGTCTAACTTCCAAATCGCTGATGCCAAGAAAGCGCTCGCGCACCTAAAAGGAAATGAAGCGGCGGTGCGGCTACATCCAGCGTTGACACAGGCAATGAACCTCGTGGAAGCCTTTGCGTTGTGGAACCTGGAACTCACGCGCAGCGACGACTCGACTTTACGGGTTCGTATGCGAGGGGACATCGCCGGCGACGAGGCAGTGTTGTTCGGTGCGATCGCTTCCAGCATGACCGGCCGCATCGAGGTAGGCATGGAGAACGGCGATGGACCTGGTGCCATCGCCGTGACCTACACGTTTGCAGACGGTGAAATGCACGTGCGTACGCAAGGCGGTGACGCTGCCGATAACGCCCCTGCCCCGAAATACGTACCAGGCTGTGCCTTCTGGTCTGATATCGAGCGCGAATCGACACTCACGCCGGATGAACTCGAAAAGCTCATCGCCGAAACGCCGCTGAAGCGCGAATTCCGTTTCGTCGACGATGTGTTGGAAGATCGTTCCGTTTGGGGTTTGAACGAAAACGGCGCCTGGTTCATCGTCGACCACTACGGCCAGAAGTGTTTGCCGATGTGGTCGACACCGCAGCTTGCATTCGCCTATTTACAAGCGATCGATGGTGATCAGGTCCTGGCAAAGGTCGAGTGCGAATGCCTGCTGTGTTTT
>CAZIXV010000017.1:0-25484 GCA_964543105.1 uncultured Steroidobacteraceae bacterium | reverse complement strand
ACGATTTTCGTCACCTGATGATCGTTCGTCACCGGCACCTGGTAGTCGCGCGCGTGACGGTAGATTTCCTTTACGACGGCATCGGCATTCGTCAGCCCCGCCTGATGCAATGCGTTCGATCGCAATACGAGTGCGGCGGTCACGGGCAGCGCTCGATCGATCTCTGGGTCATCGCCGATGTACTTACGCTTCAAAGTACGCCATTGCGAATAGGCACGCGGACGCAGCACACGCCGCAGCGGTTTGCCGCGAGCTGCGAGCGGATTTGCGCCGCGCAACGTGAACGAGGCTGAGTAACTGCCCAAGACTTGTTGTGCTTCGCCGATCGCGAGTTCGACTTCGGCAGAGCGCCAGATGAGACGTGCGGGCAATGGGGCATGGGTGCCTAAGATCCACAGCGTATGGTCGCCATGCAGCACCTGCCACATTCCAGGCCCCGGGTGTTCTCCCGTAACCAGAACCTCTTCCAACGCCGCATCGGCCGCTTCCATCTGCGGAGGTAAACCGGCCAACACCATGGCGAACAGAGCAACGAACCACGCTTTCATACGAACTTTCGGTGACGAAAAGACGCGCGAAGTTACCGCATCCGCAGCCCTCGCGTCGCTGTCGCCGTTGACCGACGCAGACCCTTGACGCCTTCGATCCAGCAGGCGACGCTCGCGCCTCGAGAGCGAGCGGGTGCTCTGATCTAAGTTGCGTTGACAACATAATAAGGAACCCTGATTCGATGGATGCGAAGTGGATATCGAAGTTCGGTTGCGCCGTGTCGCTACTGCTCATTGCATCGGCAATGCCGGCGAGCGTCTATGCGCAGGGGCGCGCAACGACAGAATTCAATGGCGCGCCGTTTCGCTCCGCCGGGGCTCAACCGACCGGGCGCGTACTGGTGCGGTGGAACCAGCAGGTTCGTACATCGACGACTGCAACGCGCAGCGCCAAGGCATCCAGGATCGCGGGCGTTGCGTTCAAGAGCACACCGCGAAGCGGCGATAGCATCGAGGCACTCGAACCCGCCGAGCCGCTTTCGCCGGCCGATCTCGAACGCGCAGTCGCACGGCTCGAAGCTGCTGCCGAGGTCGAACTCGCCTCGCTTGAATATCGACGCCGATTGCATGCGCTGACGAATGACCCGCTGCTCACTCAGCAGTGGTACTTGCTAAGCGAGCAAGCTGCCGCGACACGTAGCGATATCGCTTGGGACGTCACGCACGGCAGCGATGCGATCGTCGTTGCCGTACTGGACACGGGGGTACGACCTGAGCATCCCGATCTGCAAGGCAAGCTGTTGCCGGGTTATGACTTCATCAGCAACACACTCATCTCGAATGACGGAGATGGACGTGATTCCGACCCGACCGACCCCGGCGACTGGGTGACACGCCAAGAGGTCGATCAACATTCCAATGATGTGCTCGATCAGGATTGCCTGAATGACGGCCAGGACGTTCGCAGTTCGTGGCACGGCACACGCGTCGCGGGACTCATCGGCGCGCACACCAACAATGCCGTAGGGATCGCCGGGATGGCGTGGCATACGCGCATTCTGCCGGTTCGCGTCATGGGCAAGTGCGGCGGCAACGATTTCGACATCATGCAGGCGATGCGTTGGGCGGCAGGCATTACGGTGGATGGTTTGACGAACCCACATCCTGCACAGGTCATCAACCTGAGTCTCGGCGGCGATGGACCGTGTACGAGCTTGTATCAAGCGACCGTAAATGAACTGAATGCGCGCGGCGTTCTGGTTGTCGCCTCGGCCGGTAACGAAGGCCAAGGCGTCAGCTCTCCTGCGAATTGCGAGGGCGTACTCGGCGTTGCGGGCTTGCGCCATGCGGGTACGAAAGTGGGCTTCAGCAATCTTGGGCCGCAAGTCGGTATCGCCGCACCCGGTGGGAATTGCGTCAACCTCGTCGGGCCTTGCCTGTTTTCCATCGTCGTTGCGACAAACACCGGCTCTACGACACCGCTCGCGAGCAGCTACACCGATCAATTGAACTTCAATGTCGGCACCAGCTTTTCTGCGCCGATGGTGGCGGGCGCGGCTGCCTTGCTGCACGCCGTGAACGGCTCGCTGACGCCCGAACAAACGATGCACTTGTTACGCGCAAGCACAACGCAATTCCCGCTGCTGTCGGGCGTGCCCATGTGTCGAGTGCCGGCGCCGGACGTCGGCGTACAGGATGCGGAATGCAATTGCACGACCAGCACCTGCGGTGCGGGCATGCTGAACACGGGCGCTGCAGTCGCAGCGGCGTTACAACCCTTGGCCGTCATTCGAACGACAGGGACTGTGGCTGCAGGAGCAACGCTGAGCATCGACGGCTCGCAAAGCTTCGCGAGCCGCGCGAGAACGATTGCGGCTCATCAATGGAGCGTGACGGATGTGGTGGGAGCGGCGCCCACGATTGCAAATACGAGTTCGGCATCGACGACGTTGCAATTGCCGCTAGAGGGGCAGTTCACATTGCAACTCACCGTGACCGACGATCAAGGCGCGCAAGATACGAGAGGGACCGCAATCTTCATCGCTGCAGCACCATCACCGCCTCCCCTACCGCAGCCGCCGCCACCGGCGCCGATCAATAGCGGCGGCGGTGGCGGAGGTTCGTGGAGTTGGCTGCTGATGGCGTTGTTGTTATTGCGAGTGCGCTGCAGACGCAGCGCACTCGCAGCGTGAATACGAACAGCTGAATCAATTAGAGACGCATGCGCGGCCCTGCTGTGCGCATGCTTCCTCCTACGTCAACGGTCAACCGTCAACTGCCAGCAGCCTTATTGCCGGCCGCCAATTTCGTGGTCAGCCCCGTGAGGTACTCGCCGAACTTGCCGCCGAGTTGCTCATGCTTCAACCCATATTCGACCGTCGCCTGCAAGTAACCGAGCTTGCTGCCGCAGTCGTAGCGTTTGCCTTCGAACTCGTATGCGTAGACGGATTCTTCACCGAGCAAGTCTGCGATGGCATCGGTCAATTGAATCTCACCGCCCGCACCGCGCCCCGTGTGCTCCAGTTTGTCGAAGACCTTGGGTGACAACAGGTAACGGCCGACGACCGCGAGCGTCGAAGGCGCATCTTTCGGCTGCGGTTTTTCGATGATTTGCTTCACGCGGCTGATTCGCCCTTCCCGTTCTTCGGTCGCGACGATGCCGTATTTATCGGTTTCATCGCGTGGGACGGTTTCTACTCCAAGAATGCTCCCGCCATGCTCCGCATACATGGTCGCCATCTGTCGCAAGCAGGCTGTCGGCGCATCGATCAAGTCGTCCGCAAGATGGACGAAGAAAGGCTCGTTGCCGACCACGGGCCGCGCGCAGAGCACGGCGTGGCCGAGGCCGAGCGGTGACGGTTGACGAATGTAAATGCAGCTGGCCCAGCTGGGGACGATATTGCGAATTGCTTCCAGCAATTCCGCCTTGCCCTGCGCTTCCAGGGCGTCTTCGAGTTCGCGGTCACTATCGAAATGATCTTCGATCGCACGCTTGGAGCTGCCGGTGATGAAGACCAGTTGGCGGGCGCCCGCCGACAGCGCTTCTTCAGCCGCGTACTGGATGAGCGGCTTATCGACGATCGGCAACATCTCCTTCGGACTTGCCTTAGTCGCCGGCAAGAAGCGCGTGCCCCGCCCAGCGACAGGAAACACCGCCGTGCGAATCTCTTTCGACTGACTCACGCATAACCTCCAAATCTGATCGATGAAAAGCGGTTGGCGGTTAGCGATTGGGGTTTAGTCCCAGAGCGCCAAGCGCGCGTTCATGCTGAATTCTTCAGCAATCATAGCCCATGAGGTATGCGAGACAGCGAGTGACGCCTGCGCAAGACAGGCGCCACCCGGCGTGCACAATCATTGCTGCACGCGTAACGGGGACCTCACGGCCCCCACCGAACGCTCAACCGGCTTTTTTGGTTGCACCGCCATCGAGACGAATGTTGGAGCGATTCTGCTCGAGCGTCTTCGCGCCGATGCCTTTGACTTTCTTGAGGTCGTCGACGCTCTTGAAGGCGCCATTTTTCTCGCGGTATTCGACGATGGCCTGCGCGCGTGAGAGACCCACACCATTCAATTCCTTCGCAATCGTCTTTGCGTCGGCATTGTTGATGTCGACCGGTCCCGCGAATGCTGCAAGCGGTAAACACGCAGCAATCAGCACCTGCACCGAACGACGCACCGCACGCGAAGCTGAGAATACTGAATCCGTCATGACGCCACTCCTTGGACGATGATTTGAGTTTGAATTTCACACCTGCTTCCTGCAGGCGGCGCGCAGTTTGACTGCTTATGAATGCGTGCGGTGCGCGATTTAGTGGCCGATTTGGCCGGAAAGTCGAAGAACGGGATTCGGGATTCGGCCGGAGTACGGATCAGCGGGCTTTCGCGACGGAATGCGAAACGCGATCTCAGGACGATGGTGTTTCAGGAAGCTGCACTTTCGTCGCGCACTTTGGCTTCGGCAAGACGTAACGCGCGACGCAGGCGTCCGCGCTCGCTCAATAGCTGCGCGACCCAGCGCATTTGCCAAGCCAAGCCGATGAGCAGTCCGATGACGAAGGCGACGACGAGTGCGACGCCCAAGGGGCTCGTCAGTCGCACGAACGCAAGTTCGATGTCGACACGAGCGGCATTCATTGCACTCACGATGAGCGCAAGCAGCGCCGTCGCAACGAAAGCGAAGATATATAGAAACCGACGCACGGGGCCGATCGACCCTAATCCCGAATGGGCGTGCCTGCGCCTTCGTTGACGCGTTCGCGCAAATCCTTGCCGGGTTTGAAATGAGGAACGTACTTACCGGAAAGCGCCACGGTCTCACCCGTCTTCGGGTTGCGCCCTTGGCGCGGCGGGCGGAAATGCAACGAGAAGCTGCCGAAACCGCGAATCTCGATCCGGCTACCTTGAGCAAGCGCGTCGCTCATGATCTCCAGGATCTGCTTCACCGCCAATTCGACGTCCTTGGCAGGCAGATGCTTCTGTTTTGCTGCGATGAGCTCGATAAGTTCCGATTTCGTCATTCTCGGGCCCGCTGTTATTAGAGGCTAAGGGCCATAGAGCGACAGCCGAGCCGGCGAGATAACTCGCCGGCGATCCACCGTCGCCTATAGCCCATTCGCCTTGTTCTTCACTACCTCGTTCAGGAATCCTGACCGCCGATGTGTTCCTTGAGCAGATCGCCCAGGCTCGTACCGGTCGAGGACTCGCCCGCGCGATAGCCCTGCACCGCTTCGTTCTCTTCGTGAATTTCCTTCGCCTTGATCGACAGTGCGATGTTGCGGCTCTTGCGATCCACGTTCGTGAACTTGGCTTCGACTTCGTCGCCGACCTTCAGCACGGTGCGAGCATCTTCCACGCGATCGCGGGACAGCTCGGACGCACGCAGATGGCCTTCGACGCCGCCGCCGAGATCGATGATCGCGCCCTTCGCATCCACTTCGCGCACGACGCCTTTGATGATCGTGTTCTTCGGATGCTCGGCAATCCAAGTCGAGAACGGATCTTTCGCGAGCTGCTTGATGCCCAACGAAATACGCTCACGCTCCGGATCGATGGAGAGCACCATCGCTTCGAGCTGCTGACCCTTCTGGTAGTTGCGCACGGCTTCTTCGCCAGGCACGTCCCAGGAGATGTCGGAGAGATGCACGAGACCATCGATGCCGCCGTTCAAGCCGATGAAGATACCGAAATCGGTGATCGACTTGATCTGGCCGCTGACGCGATCGCCGCGGTTGTAGTTGTCGCTGAATTCCTTCCACGGATTCGACTGGCATTGCTTGATGCCCAGCGAAATGCGGCGGCGCTCTTCGTCGATGTCGAGCACCATGACTTCGACTTCCTGGCCGATGTGCACGACCTTCGATGGATTGACGTTTTTGTTCGTCCAATCCATTTCGGAGACGTGCACCAGACCTTCGACGCCTTCTTCGATTTCGACGAAGCAGCCGTAATCAGCAATGTTCGTGACTTTGCCGAACAAGCGTGTGCCCGTGGGATAGCGACGGCCGATCTGCATCCATGGATCGTTGCCGAGTTGCCTGATGCCAAGCGAGACGCGCTGACGTTCGCGATCGAACTTGAGAATCCGCACGTCGATTTCATCGCCGACATTGACGACTTCCGAGGGATGCTTGACGCGCTTCCACGCCATATCGGTGATGTGCAGCAAGCCATCGATGCCGCCCAGATCCACGAAGGCACCGTAGTCGGTGAGGTTCTTGACCGTACCCTTGATGACCACGCCTTCCTGCAGCTTTTCGAGCAGTTCAGTGCGCTCTGCACTGTATTCCTGTTCGACGACCGCACGACGCGACACGACGACGTTGTTGCGCTTTTGATCGAGTTTGATGACCTTGAACTCGAGGACTTTGCCTTCGAGATACGAGGGATCACGCACGGGACGTACATCGACGAGCGAACCAGGAAGGAACGCGCGGACGAAGTCGATCTCGACCGTGAAGCCGCCCTTGACGCGGCCGTTGATGATGCCCTTGACGATTTCTTGTTTTTCGAAGGCGGTTTCGAGCCGTGCCCAGGTGCGAGCCCGCTTGGCTTTTTCGCGAGACAGTCGCGTCTCACCGGAACCGTCTTCGACACTGTCCAATGCCACTTCGACGTCGTCGCCGACAGTGACTTCGATTTCACCGCGTTCGTTCTTGAACTGCTCCGCGGGAATTACAGCCTCGCTTTTCAGCCCCGCGTTGACGATGACGTAGTCTTCTCGTACATCGACGACGCGTCCGGTCAGAATCGACCCGGGCTTGATTTGTTGGGAGGCGAGGCTTTCTTCAAAAAGTTGCGCAAAACTTTCGGTCATGAGTGTGTCCGGGGCAGTGTGCCCATGGTCTTTGAGTATCCTTGCAGGCAATCCATGCGCCGCGAGGGGTTGATGAATCAAGCCGCGCACTCCGGCGCAGCGCCAATCGACATCGACAAAAAAATTGCTCGGGGCGCGGGGCCTGGATCAGATCGATCGACGCGCGCAGCGGAGATCTGAAGCGAAGGTCTCAAGCCAGAAGCGCCCGCATGTGCGGGACTCTCTAACCGTCAGCTCGCAGGAAACTTGTCGGCAGCAAGCTCAAGCACGCGGGCAGCGACTGCATCGATCGGCATCGACGTGGAGTCGATCACGATGGCATCGGCGGCAGGCTTGAGCGGAGCAATCGGGCGACTCGCATCGCGTCGATCGCGCGCGGCGATCTCCTGTGAAAGGGCGGCGAGGTTAGCACTCACCCCCTTGTCTTTCAACTGCTTATAGCGCCTACGCGCGCGCTCTTCGGCGCTCGCCGTGAGAAAGATCTTGAGCTTTGCCGACGGAAAAATGACGGTACCCATGTCGCGCCCGTCGGCCACGAGACCTGGCGGGACCGCGAACGCATGCTGACGCTCTAGGAGCGCCGCCCGCACCGCCGGCATTGCGGCTACTTGCGAGGCCCCCTCGCCTGCCTGCTCCGTGCGGATGTCGCGGCTGACCTCATTCCCATCGAGCCAAATCTGTTCATCGCCGAGTTCGCTGACGCCGAACCGGATGTCGAGGTTTGCTGCGATGCGAGCCAAGCCGGATTCATCTGACAGCGAAAGGCCTTTGAGCCGACCCGCATACGCCACGAGCCGATACAGAGCGCCGCTATCGAGCAGATGCCATCCCAACTGCGTGGCGACCCGCCGCGCGATCGTTCCTTTCCCCGAGCCGCTCGGACCGTCGATCGTGAGGACGGAAACGTCCGCCGACATCAGGCTTGTTCGCTCACATTCAGTCCGGCCAAGGCCGCCGTCTGCACAAAGCCAGGGAACGAGGTTGCGACATTCGCCACATCCCGGATACGAATCGGCGCCGCCGCGCGCAGGCTGGCCACCGAAAACGACATGGCAATGCGGTGGTCGCCGTGGCTGTCGAGTTCTCCGCCGCTGAATACGGCATCGTCCGTCCGGCCCTGAATGACCATGCCGTCTCGCCTGACCTCGCACGCGACGCCATTGGCTTTCAAGCCGTCAGCCATTACTGCAATCCGATCGCTTTCCTTGACGCGCAGCTCTTCCGCACCGCTCACGATCGTTTCGCCTTCTGCACACGCAGCGGCAATGAACAACGCTGGAAACTCGTCGATCGCGAGCGGGACCAGATGCTCGGGCACGTGAATGCCACGCAGCTGCGATGGACGTACTTCGATATCGGCTACCGGTTCGGCGCCGGCCGATCGATGATTGACCACCTGCAAATCCGCGCCCATCAACGCCAGGATGTCGAGCAATCCGGTGCGAGTGGGATTGATGCCGACGCCTTTGATTGTGAGACCTTCACCGCGGCTGATCGCACCCGCGATCAAAAAGAACGCTGCCGATGAGAAGTCACCGGGTACTTCGAGTGCGCAAGCAGCCAAGCGCGCCGGGGGGTCGAGCCGCACATGACCTTGTGCAGCTTCGACGGTACAGCCGAAGCCCACGAGCATGCGCTCGGTGTGATCGCGAGTAACGGCAGGCTCGGCCACTTCCGTGGCGCCTTGTGCATACAAGCCCGCCAACAAAATGGCCGACTTCACTTGCGCGCTCGCGACGGGCAAATCGTAGCGAATGCCGCGCAGATTGCTGGCCGGGGAAATTTTCACCGGCGGCTTGCCATCGAGCGTTTCGATATGGGCGCCCATGAGCCGCAATGGCGTAGCCACCCGCTCCATCGGACGCTTCATGAGCGAGGCATCACCGATCAGCTCGCTCGCGAACGATTGTCCAGACAACAGACCGGTCATCAGGCGCATCGCAGTACCGGAATTTCCCATATCGAGCGCCTGAGACGCAGACGTCAAACCGTGCAGGCCGACGCCATGGACGCGCACTTCTTGCGCCCCGGTCCGCTCGATCTTTACGCCGAGCGCACGCATGGCTGCCATTGTTGCGAGACAGTCCTCGCTCTCCAGGAAACCGCGAACCTCAGTGACGCCGTCTGCAATGCTGCCGAGCATCAACGCTCGATGGGAAATCGACTTATCGCCCGGCACGCGAATGCTGCCACTCGCACCAGGGCTGGGATGTACTAGGTAGTCGGACATTACTCTTCGATGCGGTTAGCGGAAAAAAAGCGGTTGGCGGTTGGCAGTTAGTGACTGAACGCTTGCATTAAAGATTGGCCGTTGGCCGCCAAGCATCAACCCTTCAGCGCCACTTCGAGCGCCGCGAGCATACGCTGATTTTGTGCAGCCGTTCCGACCGTGATGCGCAGGTGATTGGGCAATCCATAATTCGCCACCGGACGCACGATCACACCCTGCCGCAGGATGGCTTCGTACAACGGGCCGGCCGGGCGTTTGCAATCGATCAACACGAAATTGCCGCGCGATGGCACGCGTGTCACCGGCAAGCGGTCGAGCCCCGCGGCAAGTTGCGCCATACCGGCGTGATTGAGCTCGATGGACTTCTGCAGATGCTCGTCGTCATCCAGAGCGGCAGTCGCGGCGGCGAGCGCCAAGGAATTCACGTTGAAGGCCTGACGCACGCGATTGAGCAAGCCGGCGACCCCAGGATGTGAAAGCGCATATCCAACGCGCAACCCGGCAAGTCCGTACGCCTTCGAGAACGTACGCGTGACGACCAGATTGGGAAACTCGTGCAGCCAGCGACTGGCATCGGGGAAACTCGCGTCTTCGACGTATTCGATATACGCCTCATCGAGAACGACGAGCGTCGTCTGTGGCATCGACTTCAGGAACGCGTGCAATGCAGCGGAATCGACCCACGTGCCCGTCGGATTGTTTGGATTGGCAATGAAGACGAGCCGAGTGCGTTCATTGACGAGCGCAGCCATCGCGTCCAGGTCATGCCCTAGCGGCATCGGATGCGAGGCCGGAAACGCTTGAGCTACCCGTGCAGTCGCACCGGTCGCCTGCACGACGATCGGATAGATCGCGAACGCATATTCCGAATAAACGGCTTCGGACTCATGCGTAAGAAAGGTCTCGGCCAACATGACGAGCACTTCGTTCGAGCCATTGCCGAGCGTAATGCAATCAAGCGCGCAACCATGCTTGCGCGCCAGCGCCTGCTTGAGCGTAAAGCCATTGCCGTCTGGATAAAGCCCGATGTCTTCTGCGGCACGCGACATCGCCGCACGCGCCAACGGTCCCGGTCCCAATGGATTTTCATTGGACGCAAGCTTGATGCTGTCGCGAATCCCATACTCGCGCTCGAGCTCATCGAGCGGCTTGCCCGGAATGTAGGGCGCCAGCGTGGCAACGGAGGGCGAAGCAAGGGAGGTGGGGTTGAACATGGCGACGGCGTTACGGGCTATGGCTACGGCGTTACGGGCTACAGGCTACAGGCTACAGGCTACAAGCCAGAGCGTGCGTTGAAGATGGCTGTTCACAATTGATAGAACGGACCTGCCATTCATCACGAATGTACGGGGTGGGCGAGAATTCTGGCTGTAGCCTGTAGCCTGTGGCCTGTGGCCTGTGGCCTGTGGCCTGTGGCCGCAGCCTGCAGCCCGTCACCTGTAAGCGCTCACACCACCGCGCACGGATACGACCCCAGCACCTTGAACAGCGACGACTGGGCTTTGAGTTCCTCGAGCGCTTCTTTCAACGGTGCGTCGTCAGCATGACCTTCGACGTCGATGAAGAACACGTAGTCCCATTTGCGGCGGTGCGAGGGGCGCGACTCGATGCGGGTGAGGCTGATGTTCTGCCGCGCGAAGGGTTCGAGTAAGCGATGCAGGCTACCCGGCGCTTGGGTATCACCTGCAGAGACGAGCAGTGTCGTCTTGTCTTTACCGCTCGCGTTGAACAGCTTACGGCCGATCACCAAGAAGCGCGTCGTGTTGTCGGGCCGGTCTTCGATTTCCGGCACGATGATATTGAGCCCGTAGACTTCTGCGGCCGATTGGCCCGCGATTGCCGCCGTGCCCTCCTCGTCCCGCGCGCGGCGAGCCGCTTCTGCATTGCTGCTCACGGCAACACGTTCGACGCCACGCAAATGCTCATCCAGCCACTGCCGGCATTGCGCCAACGATTGCGGATGCGAACACACCCGATCGATGTTCTCGAGCCCTTTCATCTTGCCCATCAGGTTTTGATGAATACGCAGCTCAACCTCACCGCAAATCTTGAGCGAGGAATTCAAGAACATGTCGAGCGTGTTGTTGACGGTGCCTTCGGTCGAGTTCTCGATCGGGACGACACCGAAGTCGGCATGGCCGGCTTGCACCTCTTCGAATACTTCGCTGATCGCCGGCAATGGCAACGCACGAACCGAATGCCCAAAGTGCTTGTAAACCGCCTGCTGTGAGAACGTACCTTCGGGTCCGAGAAAACCAATTTTCAGCGGTTCTTCCTGCGCGAGGCAGGCGGACATGATCTCGCGAAACAGCCGCACGATTTCTTCGTTGCGCAACGGACCACGATTGCGCTCGATCGCTTTGCGCAACACCTGCGCTTCACGTTCGGGGCGATAGAACTCGGCGGTGGGCATCCCCTGCGCCTGCTTCGATACGCCGACCTGCTGGGCACAGCGCGCGCGCTGATTCAGCAAAGCGTGAATCTGCTCGTCGATCTGATCGATCTGCACGCGGATGTTCTGGATATCGAGCGGCGCCGTCGCGGGCGCCGTGGCCTCGTCTGCCATCGCCTTCGCCGGCTTGGCCTTCGCTGACTTGGCTGTTACCGCGTCGGACTTCACAGCTTTGGCTGGGCCCGCGCTGCGCTGTTTTTTTGTCCCGCTTTTTTTCCGAGGCATGATGTCTTCAGGTGATGATGCGTGTCGCGAGCACGCCTTCGATGTTGCCGATCTTTGCGACCACTGCCTCCGGAATCGTGCCGTCGATGTCGATCAGCGTATATGCGAGATCGCCACGCGATTTGTTCAACAGGTCGGCAATGTTCAGATTGTGTTCGGCGAGCGCGGTTGAAATCTGGCCGACCATGTTCGGCACGTTCTCATTGGCAATGGCCAAACGTGAGGCTCCCGTCGTGCGCGGCAGGATGGCTTCCGGAAAATTCACCGAATTGCGAATGTTGCCGTTCTCTAGAAAATCGCGCAGCGTTTCGGCTGCAATGACGGCGCAGTTCTCTTCTGCCTCACCGGTCGACGCGCCGAGGTGCGGCAGCGCGACGACGCGCGGATGGTTCTTGAGCTTCGCGGTCGGGAAGTCGCAGACGTAGGAGCTCACGCGGCCTGAATCCAGCGCCTCGATGATCGCCGCTTCATCGACGATGCCGCCGCGCGCGAAATTCAGAATCACGCCGCCCTGCCCCATGAGCTTGAGTCGCGCCTCGTTCACGAGTCCGCGCGTCGCATCGAGCAACGGGACGTGGACCGTGACCATGTCCGAGCGCGAGAACAGATCGTCGAGCGATAGCGCCTGCTCCACACCGGATGACAATTGCCATGCACGTTGTACGGTGATTTGCGGATCGAAACCCAGCACCCGCATTCCCAAGGCATGCGCCGTGTTCGCGACCTGCACACCGATCGCACCCAATCCAACCACGCCGAGCGTGCGTCCCGGCAACTCGTAGCCGACAAACTTTTTCTTACCCTTCTCTACCGCCTCATCGAGTTCGCGACCCGCGCCAGAGAGACCGCGCACATATTCCCAGGCCGGACAAATGTTGCGCGCGGCGAGAAACATCCCTGCAACCACCAGCTCCTTCACGGCGTTCGCATTCGCGCCGGGAGCGTTGAACACAGGAATGCCGAGCTGCGCATACTTCGCGACCGGAATATTGTTCGTCCCCGCGCCTGCACGCGCGACGGCTTTCACGCTCTTTGGCAACTCGCTTTGATGCATGTCTGCCGAGCGAACCAATACGGCATCGGGATGGCCGATGTCCGAGGCGACTTCGTAGCGATCCCGCGGCAAGCGATCGAGACCACGCACGGAGATGTTGTTGAGAGTCAGAATCTTGAAAGTCATAACTACTTTTAGCGGATAGCGGATAGCGGATAACGGATAGGAACTACGAAACAGCTGCCATGGGCCTATCCGCTATCGCCCATCCGCTATCGCCTTCCATGCACTCAACCGTACTTGCGCTCGAACTCCTTCATGAAGCCGACCAGCGCGTCGACGGCTTCCATCGGCATCGCGTTGTAGATGCTCGCGCGCATCCCGCCGACGCTGCGGTGGCCACCCAACGTGACGAGCCCCGCTTCCTTTGCTTCCGTCGTGAACGTCTTATCGAGATCGGGTTTCGCGAGCGTGAACGGAATGTTCATCCACGAGCGAGCGCTCTTCTCCACCGGGTTCGCATAAAACGGTGACGCCTCGATCGCTCCGTAGAGCTTTTCTGCCTTCGCGCGGTTCAGTTCACCGATTGCGTTGAGACCGCCCTTTGCCTTCAACCATTTGAAGACGAGGCCGGCGACGTACCATGCGAATGTCGGCGGCGTATTCAGCATCGAGCCGTCTTTCGCCATCGCATCCCAGTTCAGGACGGTCGGCGTCTCAGGACGCGCGCGTCCGAGCAGATCCTCGCGCACGATGACGATCGTCAAACCGGCCGGACCGATGTTCTTTTGCGCGCCCGCATAAATCACGCCGAACTTCGATACGTCGATGGGCCGCGACAAAATCGTGGACGACATATCGGCGACGAGCGGCACGTTTTGGATATCTGGCACGCTATGAAACTCGACGCCGCCGATCGTCTCGTTCGGGGTGTAATGCACATAGGCCGAGTTCTGCGAGAGCTTCCAGGTCGACTGCGCAGGAATCGAGTTGTACGGCGCGCCCGCATCGGCGGCGACATTCACTTTGCAGAAATTCTTCGCTTCACCGATAGCCTTCTTCGACCAAGCGCCGGTGTTCACGTAGTCGGCACCGCCGTCCTGTGTCGTGAGATTCATGGGCACGGCTGCAAACTGCGCGGTCGCACCACCTTGCAGGAACAGCACCTTGTAGTTGCTCGGTACCGCAAGTAACTCGCGCAGATCCGCCTCCGCTTCCTGTGCGATCGAAACGAACTCCTTGCCGCGATGGCTCATCTCCATGACCGACATTCCGGAGCCGCGCCAATCGAGCATTTCCTCGCGCACTTGCTCCAGAACTTCGAGAGGCAGAACAGCAGGACCGGCACTGAAATTGAAAACGCGCATGGGATCTATGTCGTATCTGGTGTCTATGTGGTGTAAGCGTGTAAGCGTGCAAACGTATGTCGAGGATCGCGTGTAGCGCTCTCAGGTCAAGGATCTACACGTTCACACGTCGATACGATTACGCAGCAGTTGATCATTCCTCGGCAGGCGGAGCGGACTCCTCCTCGGCATCATCCGAGCCGTCTTCGCCGTTCTCGCCGTTTTCGCCATTCTCGATGACGATGCGTTCCAAGCCGACGAGGCGATCGCCTTCATCGAGCCGGATCAGACGCACACCTTGAGTGTTGCGTCCCTGGATCGAGATTTCGGCAACCGAGGTTCGCACGAGCGTGCCGCCGGAGCTGATCAGCATGATTTCGTCTTCCGCATTGACGTGCAGCGCGCCGACCAGCTGACCGTTGCGTTCGGAAACCTGCAAGGCGATGACGCCTTGCCCGCCTCGACCATGCACCGGGAAATCTTCGACCGGCGTGCGCTTCCCGTATCCATTCTCGGAAGCGGTCAGCACCATGCCTTGTTCCTCGCCGATGACAATCAGAGAAATGACCTCTTCGCCTTCCGGCAAGCGAATCCCGCGCACGCCGCCGGCGGTGCGTCCCATCGGACGAACATCGGCTTCATCGAAGCGAATCGCTTTACCGCCGCTCGAACACAAGACGATTTGACGCGTGCTGTCCGTGATGTCGACGCCCACGAGACGATCGCCTTCGTCGAGTTCGATCGCGATGATGCCGGCCTGGCGTGGCCGCGAGAACGCTTCCAACGAAGTCTTCTTGACGGTGCCGCGCGCCGTCACCATGAACACGAATTTGTTCTCTTCGAACTCGTGAACGGGCAGCACGGCATTGATGCGCTCGCCCTCCTGCAAGGGCAATAAGTTCACGATCGGACGCCCGCGCGAGCCGCGGCTCGCCTGCGGCAGCTGATAAACCTTGATCCAATACACCTTGCCGGCGCTCGAGAAGCACAGCAGCGTGTCGTGGGTATTGGCGACGAACAGGTTATCGACGAAATCCTCATCCTTCATCGCCGTCGCCGCTTTGCCGCGGCCGCCACGACGTTGCGCTTGATATGAGGTGACCGGCTGGGCCTTTGCATAGCCGCCATGCGACAGCGTGACGACCATGTCTTGCTGTTCGATCAAGTCTTCGATCGTGAGATCCGAATGCGTGTGGACGATTTCGGTGCGGCGCAAATCGCCGTATTTCGCTTTGATCTCTTCGAGTTCGGCGCGAATCACCATCAGCAAGCGTTCGGGACGCGCGAGGATGTCGATCAGATCCGCGATCTGAGCCAACAGCTCCTGGAATTCCGCGACGATCTTGTCCTGCTCGAGACCGGTGAGGCGATGCAGACGCAGTTCGAGAATGGCTTGCGCCTGTGCATCGGAGAGCCAATAGCCGTCCGTCTTCAAACCGAATGCGTCGGATAAGCCGTCCGGACGCGTTGGCACCTGACCTGCGCGCTCGAGCATCGACGGCACCGCACCTGCGGGCCACGCGCGGCCCATCAAGGCCACTTTCGCTTCCGCCGGTGTCGCTGATGCCTTGATGGCGGCAATCACTTCATCGATGTTCGCAAGCGCTACGGCCTGACCTTCGAGGATGTGGGCGCGTTCACGCGCCTTGCGCAGATCGTAAATCGTGCGGCGAGTGACGACTTCCCGGCGGTGACGCAGGAAGGCGTCGAGCATTTCCTTCAGATTGAGCAGCTTCGGCTGGCCGTCCTGCAGGGCGACCATGTTGATGCCGAAGACCGACTCCATGGGCGTGTGCTTGAACAGATTGTTCAGCACGACATCGGCAATTTCCCCGCGCTTCAGCTCGATGACGATGCGCATGCCGTCCTTGTCGGATTCATCGCGCAAGCCGTCGCTGGCAATGCCCTCGATGGTTTTCGTCTTGACCAGATCGGCGATGCGTTCGAGCAAACGCGCCTTATTAACCTGATAAGGCAACTCCGTGACGATGATCGTCTGACGACCGCGGTCGTCCTCCTCGATCGTCGCGCGCGCGCGCATGTACACACGGCCACGGCCCGTCAAATACGCAGTCGCGATCTCTTGAGTGCCATTGATGATCCCTGCCGTCGGAAAATCCGGGCCCGGGATGTGTTCCATCAAACCCGCGATAGAAATGTTCGGATCATCGATGAGCGCGATACATGCGCTGATGACCTCGTTCAAGTTGTGCGGCGGAATGTTCGTCGCCATACCGACGGCGATGCCGGAGGCGCCGTTGACGAGCAGATTCGGGACTTTCGTCGGCAGAACGGTCGGTTCTTTTTCCTTGCCGTCGTAGTTATCGGCGAAATCGACCGTTTCTTTTTCGATATCGGCCAGCAGCTCGGACGCGAGCGCCGTCATGCGCGATTCGGTGTATCGATACGCCGCCGGCGGATCGCCATCGACGGAGCCGAAGTTGCCTTGGCCGTCGATCAGCAGGTAGCGCATCGAGAAGGGCTGCGCCATGCGCACGAGCGCATCGTAAGTCGCGGTATCACCGTGCGGGTGGTATTTACCCAGCACATCACCGACCACGCGGGCGCACTTGACGTACGGGCGCGTGTGAACGTTATTGCTCTCGTGCATCGCGAACAGGATGCGGCGGTGCACCGGCTTCAAGCCGTCGCGTACGTCGGGCAGTGCGCGCCCGACAATGACGCTCATTGCGTAGTCGAGATACGACTGGCGCATCTCGTCTTCGAGATTGACGTGCAATATTTCGCGGGCGATTTCAGCCATGAATCGTCTTGAACCTTATCTTTCGAAGGGTTTGTTTGCGGCGTTCGAGCCGCCGCGAACCGGCCCGCTCGGAAAGCGATGTTTATGCGCCGTAAACACAGTGCAACGAAGCGGCAAATAGTAGCACAGTAAGCGGCTCATCCGAACCGTTTTAGGGCGCTCATCGCTATACTTTCGCCATTCGCATCCGGACGCTTCATGGAACACGTCGACACGCTGATCACTGCTCGTTGGATCATCCCGATCGAGCCCGCTAACACGGTGCTCGCGCATCACGCGATCGCGATCCGTGACGGCCGCATCGTGGCGATCGAGCCGGAAAAACAGGCGCTGGAGCGTTTTTCCGCCACTCAGCTGCTCTCGCGGCCCAGCCATGTTCTGTTACCCGGTTTCGTCAATGCCCATACGCACGGCGCAATGACTTTACTGCGCGGCGCCGCGGAAAGTGGCCGGTTCGATCATTGGCTGAAGTCGCAGGTCTGGCCGCTCGAGCAGCGCTGGCTGGATGCCGAATACGTTCGCGACGGCACCGAACTCGCCATCGCCGATATGCTCACGAGCGGGACGACGTGCTTTGCGGATATGCATCTCTATCCGGAAGTCGCCGCACAAACCGCCGCGGAAGTGAAAATGCGGGCCTGCATCGCCGCGCCCATCACTGATTTTGCGACGGCCTGGGCGGGCTCGGCGGATGAATGCCTTCACAAAGGGCTCAAGCTGCTCGATGAATATCGAGGCGATCCGCTGATTGCGACGATGCTCGCGCCCTACGCTTCCTGGGCCGTGAGCGATACCACGCTGCAACGCGTGCAACGGCTCGCCGATGAACTCGACAGCCCGGTCACGATGCATCTCAACGAATCGGCTGGCGACAACCCTGCAGGCACCGAACGCGCGATCGCCCGCCTGGAACGGCTCGGATTGCTCTCGCCCTTGCTCACGGCGATCCACATGGTGCACACCACGGATGACGATCTCGAACGCGCATCGCGCGGCGGCATCAGCATCGTTCATTGCCCACAGTCGAATCTGAAGCTCGGCAATGGCATCGCCCGCGTCGCCGCGTTTCGCGAGCATGGCATCAACGTTGCGATCGGCACCGATGGCGCCGCCAGCAACAACGATCTGGATATGCTCGATGAGTTACGCACGGCAGCGTTGCTCGCGAATGGCACGGCGCAATCAGATGATGTAGCGATCACGGCGCACGAGTGGTTACAAGCGGCGACTTTGAATGGCGCACGTGCGTTGTGCCTTGCGGATCAAATCGGCTCGCTCACGCTCGATAAGTGGGCTGACATCTGTTGCATCGATCTCAATCAGCCACATACACAGCCGGTCTACGATCCAGCCGTCCAACTGCTTTATTCAGCATCGCGCGATCAGGTCACGGATGTTTGGGTGGCCGGTCGAGCACTGCTCGAGAACGGCGCGCTCACCCAGATCGATGCCGCAGACGTGATGCGCCGCGCCCAGCTTTGGCACTCACGAATTTCCGGATCCGCTCTATGAACACGCAAACACACACGCAGACCCACGGCACGCACGACCCGGCGGAAATCGCCAAGTTCGATGCGACCGCGCAGCGTTGGTGGGACCCACACGGCGCCTTCCGCCCGTTGCATGTCCTGAACCCGGTCCGCCTGGCGTACGTCGACACGCGCGCCTCGCTGCGTGGCAAGCAGGTATTGGACGTCGGATGCGGCGGCGGCTTGTTGAGCGAAGCCATGGCGAAGACAGGCGCGACGGTCACCGGCATCGATCTGGGGCCCGCAACGGTTGAAGTCGCCGAATTGCATGCGCTCGAAAGCGGCGTCGCGGTTCGTTACTTACGCGAATCGGCCGAGCAGCACGCACTGTCGAATGCGGGTGCCTATGACATCGTGACGTGCATGGAAATGCTCGAGCACGTGCCCGAGCCGCACAGCGTGTTGCAAGCCTTGCGCACCTTGGTGAAACCGGGCGGTGATGTTTTCGTCTCGACGATCAACCGCAATTTGAAGGCCTATCTGCTCGCGATCGTCGGCGCGGAATACGTGCTCAATCTGCTCGATCGCGGCACCCACACCTACGAACGCTTCATCCGCCCCTCAGAGCTCGCCCGCTGGGCGCGACAAACCGGCCTCGAAGTCGTCGATATCGCCGGCCTCGAATACGACCCCTTTCGAGAAGTCGCAAAACAAAGTGCGAATGTGGATGTGAATTACATGATGCACTTGCGGCGCACGGACGGGACGTGACGGGTAGACGGACTACGGGTTACAGGCGACGGCAAGAGAAGCCGCACGAGATTCCTATCCCCTCCCCTGCGCGAGAGGGTTAGGGAGGGGGCAGCGCGGTTTGAATGCGGTCGAAGCCGACTGAGCAAAATCTTATCCCCTCCCCTGCGCGAGCGGGGGAGGGTTAGGGAGGGGGCAGCGCGAGCGACGGGCCAGACACATCAGCGGCCGGAGAGCCACGACAAAACCGACAGACCCCTACCATCCACGAGGAACGTTTCATTGTTTTTTGATATCCGCATCGTCTCAATCGCCATCATCGCGCTCCTTCTGGGTGCTGCGGTGGGCGCACTGTTTGCCGCATGGCGTGCGCGCACCCGTGCGCAGTCGTTGCATCTCGAACTTGCGATCTTGAAGTCGCAAGTCAAAACGGAAGAGCAACTCGAACGCGAACGACAGGAGTCGTTGAAGCTCGCCGTCGAACGGGTCACCTCGACGTTCGACGCCGTCGCCGGACAGTCGCTGCGATCGAACAGCGAAATGTTTTTGCAGCTCGCGCGTGAGCATTTGAGCCAGCATCAACAAAAAGCACTTTCCTCACTTGGTGAGAAAGAAAAAGCGATCGAGACGATGCTGCAACCGATTCGCGATGCGCTCACCAAAACCGAACAGCAAATGGCGCGCATCGAAAAGGAACGCGCCGAGACGTTCGGATCGATGAAGACTTCGCTCGAATCGGTCGCGCTTGCCCAGCAGGCGCTACAACGCGAAACGCGCACCCTCGTCAACGCCTTACGGCGACCCGAAGTGCGCGGCCAATGGGGCGAGATGACGTTGCGACGCCTCGCCGAGTTGGCCGGCATGGTCGAACACTGCGACTTCAAAGAGCAGGTGCATATCCGCACGGAAGAAGGCAGCCTGCGTCCGGACATGATCGTGCACATGCCGGACGGACGCGATCTCGTCGTTGACGTCAAGACGCCGCTGGATGCGTATCTCGAAGCAGTGGAAGCGACGACAGATGAGGCGCGCACCATCGCCTTGCGCCGACATGCGCAACAACTGAGCGAGCGCGTACGGCAACTTGGTGCAAAGAGCTACTGGAGTCAGTTCGAGAAAAGTCCCGACTTCGTCATCCTGTTCATTCCGGGCGATCAGTTTTTGTCTGCGGCGCTCGCTGAGACGCCCACCTTGCTCGAAGACGCGATCCGGCAGGACGTCATCATCGCCACGCCGTCGAGCTTCGTCGCACTGCTGAAGGCGGTCGCCTATGGCTGGCGTCAAATGGCGCTCGCGCAAAACGCCGAGACGATTCGCACCCTCGCCGAAGACTTGTACAAGCGCCTCGCCGTCTTCGCGACTCACCTGACGAAGATGGGCCGCAATCTCGGCACGACGGTGGACGCTTTCAACAGCGCCGTCGGCTCGCTCGAGCGGCAAGTGCTGCCCGGTGCGCGCAAGTTCACCGAATTGGGCGTGCGCTCCGATCGTCAAATCGACCAAATCGAACCCATCGATCGCTTGGCACGCGAACCGCAGATCAAAGAGGCGGATGATTTGTTTGAGAAACCGCAGTGAGGGAGGGGCTACAGCAAAAGGGCTACAGCCAACGGGCTACAGGCTACAGCCAGAAAGCGCGATGCAAGTACCGGCCAGAAATCCATTCTTCGCTGGCTAGCAGCCGAGAGCCCAGCAGCCCTTACGCTACCCCCTCTGGCTGTAGCCTGTAGCCTGTAGCCTGTGACCCGCCTGTAACCTCTTGCCCGGCCTCTCGTCCATGCTCGAACCCTCCCACACCAACCGTGCTGCGCCGCCCGGATCGATGCGCTACTTCGCCCTGCTTTATGCGCCGGCGGAACAGCGCGATGCCGCGATGGCGTTGTTCGTCGTCGATGCCGAGATTCGCGAATCTGCGCAAAGCGCGAGCCACGATGTGGCGCACACGCGGTTGCAATGGTGGCGTCAGGAAATCGATCGCCTCGCGAATGGCAATGCACAGCACCCGGCCACGCAAAAGTTGCGTGATGCTGCGCTCGATCGCCGGGAATTTTTGAAGCTTCATGAACTCATCGCCGCCGCCGACATGGATCTGGCGCGCATGACGTATCTGAACGAGCAAGAGCTGCGCTCGTATTGCTCACGCAGCGGCGGCGCCGTCGCTGAATTGCTCGCAATGCAGCTCGCTCACCCGCATACGCTGGATGAGGAGTCGCGCAAAGCAGCGAATCGGATCGGCGCGCTCGTACGCACGACGGAGATCATCCGCGATGCACGGCAAGACGCATACGACGGCAGACTGTACGTGCCGCTCGATGCGATGGACCGGTTCGGCGCTGATCACGAGTCATTGCGCGAAAAACATACGCCGCCCGCCGCTCGCCAAGCGTTGGAGCAGCTGGCGAGCACTGCTGCCACCGAGCTCGACACTGTCCTGACTTCGATACCGAAAGCGATGCAGGCATACTTGCGCCCCCATTTCGTCCTCGCCGGTCTGCACCGTGCGCTCCTTGCTCGCATCAAGCAGCGTGAGTTCGATGTGGGACCCGAGCGCATCGAACTCGGACCTGTTCGCAAACCCTGGATTGCGTGGCGCTACGCGCGCCGCGCCGGATGAACCCATCCGCCAATCCGCTATCGCCTTCTATCTTGCTCATGACACCCAAAGACTACTCACCCAGCGCCGACGCTTTACGTGATCGCGTCATCCTCATTACTGGCGCCAGCGATGGCATCGGCCGCGCCGTCGCGATTGCGGCTGGAACGCATGGCGCGCGCGTCATTCTGCATGGACGCAACGTCAAACGGCTCGAAGCGGTATACGACACCATCATCGGCGCTGGCGGGCCGCGGCCTTCGATCGTGCCGCTCGATTTCGAAAAAGCAGGGCCGGCGGAGTTCGATCAGCTGATCGCGGCGGTCGATAAGGAATTCGGGCGTTTGGATGGGCTCTTGCACAACGCGGGCATACTCGGCGAGCGCGCACCGATCGAACACTACGATGTTTCGAAATGGATGCGCACGATGCACATCAACGCGAACATCCCTTTCTTGCTGACGCAGCGTTGCATGCCGCTGCTGCGCAAATCGAACGATCCGAGCATCGTTTTCACCTCGAGCGGTGTCGTGCCGCGACCGCGCGCTTACTGGGGTGCGTATCTGGTATCGAAGTGGGCGAGCGATGGGCTCATGCACATGCTCGCCGATGAGTTGGAAAACAAACCTGCGATGCGCGTCAACAGCATCAATCCCGGCGCCGTGCGTACGAACATGCGTTTGCAAGCCTATCCGGCCGAGGATCGCAACACATTGGCGACACCAGAATCGATCGTCGGTCCTTATTTGTATTTGCTGGGATCGGACAGCCGCGGAGTCAGCGGTCAGGTCGTCGACTGCCAGCCACTCTGACGCGCCGCACGCCGGCGCTGCGGCCATGCCGCTCGCGTCGGCCCGCGGTCGGATCCGGACGAGGCACCTCAAGGCCCGCAAGCGCGTAAAGCGCCTCGGTTTCTTGCGGCGTCAGCGCGCGATGCTTGCCGCGTGGCACATCGCGCGTCAGCTCGAGATCGCCAAATTTCACTTGGATGATACGGCTGATACCCAAGCCGCGGCTCTCGAACAGGGCACGCACAGCCGCGCGGCGATGCGCACGCGGCGCCTCGACACGAAACCAGCGGTTCGTCCCCTCGCCGCCCATATCTTCGATCTTGCTGAACTCGATCGCCTGTTCATCGTAGCGAACGACCGTCGCAATCGAACTGGCGTCGAAGTCCGGATCAGGGATGAGCACGCGCGCTGCATACGCTGCAGGAATCTGTTCGGAGCGGCGCCGTAACGCGTCAGCCAGGTGCCCATCGGTCGTGAGCAGCAGTAAGCCGCTGTCGCCTGCTTGCATCGTGTTGATCGCAAGCCAACGCGCGCCGCGTACGGCCGGTAAACGCTCGATCACCGTTTCGGCTGACGTGTCGAATGCATCCGTGGACAGCGCTGCGCTACGCGATTCGACCGGCTGACCTTGTGGCTTGTGATACATGAGCACTTGATGCCGTGTCGCATTCAGCGACAAGCGCGAAGTCACATCCTTGCCGTCGACGACGACCCGATCGCCGCTCACGTAGCGATCACCGGGTTGCGCCGGTTTGTTGTTGAGGATGACCCGCCCGGCAAGCATCCATTTCTCGATCTCGCGTCGCGAGCCGAGACCATGTTGAGCCAACAATTTGTGTAAACGTTCAGACATGTTCGGCCCGTGAATTCGAGAATCGATCTACACGCCGAACGATGCTGATCTGCCCGCCGTCTCGCGGCAGGGTGATCAATCTTCGCGCGGCGGCTCGTTGAAGCGACGCGACGCGTCGTCTTCGCTCGATGCAACCAACGTCGGTGTCACGTCTTCAGCATCTTCATCCGCATCGGCCGATAACTCGGGATCATCGCTCGCATCGAGCGTCGGATCGCCATCGTCATCGGCGGTATGCTCACGATCTGCACTGTCGTCATCGACGCTGTCGTCGCTGGCGTCTTCGACCGCATCGTCTTCATCGACCGCCTCGTCCGTAGCGGATGCCTCGGCAGCTGCAGCTTCACTGTCTGCTGCGTCATCAGCGGCTGCTTCGGTGGCCTCGCCGGCTTCAGCCGTTGCATCAAACGCTTCGTCCGCTGCGTCATCCGAAACCGCGTCTGCCTCATTCGCAGACGCGTCGGTGGCGGCAACTTCGTCGCCAGCAACCGGCGTGTCCGTCGCTTCGTCAGTGGTTGCCGTGTCGCCCGCTGCGACCTCCGGCTCTGATGTCTGCGCTTCGGCGGAAGCCAGCGCTGCAGCGCCTTCCTCCGCTGCGTTCTCCGCCGCTGCGTCTGCAGCGCCCTCGCCTTCTGCGGTCTGCGTGTCTTCGCTCGCCGCCGCGTCCTGACCCTCACCGTTCGGCAGTTCGAGCTGCACGCCGATGCTTTCCACATCGCGCAGTTCGGCGAGCGTCGGCAACTGATCGAGGCTCTTCAAACCGAAGTAATCGAGAAATTCGCGCGTCGTTCCCAACAGTTCGGGGCGTCCTGGTACTTCACGATGTCCGACGACGCGAATCCAGTTACGTTCCTGCAAGGTGCGCATGATCGTCGAACTGATCGATACGCCGCGAATTTCCTCGATTTCGCTGCGTGTAATCGGCTGACGATAGGCAACCAGCGCCAAGGTTTCGAGCAGCGCGCGCGAATACTTCGAGGGTCGCTCCTGCCACAGGCGCGAGACGACGTCGATGCACCGCTGGCGAATCTGAATCCGCCAGCCGCTTGCGACTTCGAGCAGTTCGATACCCCGCTCTGCGTAATCGCTGGCGAGTTGCTCGAGCGCAGCCTGCAATTGCTCTTTGCTCGGACGCTCACGCTCATCGAACAAGTCGAGCAGCTGCTGCGTCGTTACGGGACGACCCGCAGCGAGCAACGTTGCTTCAAGCGTGATCTTGAGATCGTGTTCATTCATTGAGCTTGACCTGTAGTTTCATCGTCCTCCCCTGCGGGAGTCATTGTGTCGTCGGCTGACGACTCGCGCGGTGTCGCTGCCACCGCTTGCGGATCGCGATCGTCGCGTGGCTCGTCTGCGGCGTCGGTGGATTGCTGTTGCGCAAGCTCATCGTCCATTGCTTGCTCGACCGATTCGTCAGTCGCTGTGGCAGAACCCTCGGACATTCCTGCTGCCATCTCTGGCTGCGCCGCTGCCGTCTCCTCATCGGATGGATCCGCGAGCCCTGCGTCTTCGCTGCTTGCTTCGGCGACCTCTGGCGCGTCGATGCCTGGGGCGTCGCCTGCGTCCTCATTTGCGGCTTGCAAGGTGGCGTCATCGAGGGCGGAATCCTCCTCCGATTCCTCGGAGGTGATCTCCACATCCGGCTCGACATAGTCCTCGTCTTCATCTGGATACGCAGGCTGCGCGAGTGCGGCTTCGTTTTCGGCGTCTGCATCGGCGGAAGTCGCCGCACCTGCGTTTTCGCCAACGACCGCGAGATGACGTGCGCCCGACGCTGGGCGGACGTGAATGGGCGCGTAAGGCTCTGCCTGCACGATCTCGATCAGCCCGTCTTTCATCAGTTGAAGAATGGCGATGAACGTCACCGTGACGCCCATGCGGCCCTCTTCGGCCTTGAACAGATTCGAGAAATCCTGAAAGGCCGATTCTCCCAGCGTGCTCAGAATGTCCGACATCCGCTGACGGATCGAGAGCGCCTCACGCTGCACCTGGTGGTGCGCAAACATGTCGGCGCGCTGCAGCACGTCGCGAAACGCGAGCAGCATTTCCTGCAAGCTCACCTGCGGCGGAATGCGCACGACTTTGCGCTCGATGAGTTCGGCCGACGCCACCATCGTGTCGCGCTCCAAGCGCGGCAGTTGATCGATGTCCTCGGCGGCCTGTTTGAAGCGTTCGTACTCCTGCAGACGCCGCACGAGTTCGGCGCGTGGATC
>CAZIXV010000016.1:5973-25915 GCA_964543105.1 uncultured Steroidobacteraceae bacterium | reverse complement strand
CTACGGGCTACGGGCTACGGGCTACGGGCTACGGGCTACGGGCTACGGGCTACGGGCTACGGCCAGAGTGAAGACCAAATTGTTTGACGACGCATCAATGAACCACCGCATATTTCGCACTGCACTTTCTGACTGTGGCCTGTGGCCTGTGGCCTGTGGCCTGTGGCCTGTCGCCGGTGGCCCGCTCCGCGCAGCGCTCACGGAGTGATCGATGAAAGTACTCATCATTGGCTCCGGCGGTCGCGAGCATGCGCTGGCTTGGAAAGTGGCGCAGTCGCCGCGCGTTTCGGCAGTGTTCGTCGCACCAGGTAATGCAGGTACGGCACGCGAGTCGCGCGTGACGAATGTCGATATCCAAGCAGAAGACGTCCAAGGCTTGGTGGAATTCGCGCGGCGCGAAAGCATCGATCTGACGATCGTCGGTCCCGAAGCGCCGCTCGTGTTGGGCGTGACGGACGCGTTCGATGCGGCTGGCTTGCGTTGCTTCGGTCCGACGCAAGCCGCTGCGCGCCTGGAAGGCTCGAAAGCGTTCACGAAGGAGTTCTTGAAACGCCACGGCATTCCGACGGCAGCGTATGCGACTTTCACGAAAGAGACTTTCGATGAGCAATGGGTACGCCGACAGCGCACACCGCTCGTCGTGAAAGCCGATGGCTTGGCTTCCGGCAAGGGCGTCATCATCTGCGACACGATCGAAGCAGCCATTCGCACCGCACGCGGGATGTTCGACGGTCAGTTCGGCGCTGCTGGCGACACTGTCGTCATCGAAGAATTCCTGCAGGGCGAGGAAGCGAGTTTCATCGCTATCGTTTCGGGCACCGACATTCTGCCGCTCGCCTCATCACAAGATCACAAACGTCGAGACGACGCCGACCTCGGTCCGAACACCGGTGGCATGGGCGCGTACTCGCCAGCACCCGTCGTTACTCCAGAGATGCATGCGCGCATCATGCGCGAAGTCATGGAACCGACCGTGCGCGGCCTGCTCGCAGATGGCACACGTTATCGCGGCTTTCTCTACGCGGGCATCATGATTGCGCCGGACGGCACTCCGAACGTACTCGAATTCAATTGCCGGTTTGGCGATCCCGAAACTCAGCCGATCATGATGCGGCTGCGCTCCGATGTGGTGGATCTGTGCGAAGCAGCGCTCGATGACCGCTTGAATAGCGTCACGGCCGAATGGGACCCCCGTGCCGCCGTCGGTGTGGTGCTGGCCGCGCCTGGCTATCCAGAATCGGTGCGCAAGGGCGATGCCATCGGTGGTTTGGATGTCGCGGCACAATTGCCGGGCAAGGTGTTTCACGCCGGTACGAAGCTCGCAGGCGAAACCGTCGTGACCAATGGCGGACGTGTGTTATGCGCAGTCGCCTTGGGCGACTCGGTGCAAACCGCGCAACACGCGGCCTATGCCCTTGCCGATGCAATCACCTGGGACGGCATCCACTATCGACGCGATATTGGCTTCAGGGCGATCGCTCGTGAGGAGAAGAAGGCGATCGCAGATAGCCGATAGGGGCCCAGCCTTAGAAAGTAGCTTGTCTTCACCAACCGCTATCCGCTGATGGCCATCCGCTATCCGCGATCGCCTATCGCCTTCCTATCCCTCACATCCACCTCGAAACTCACCGTCACGACGCCCTCATCCGTCTCGAACTCCTTCGAGATTCCTTCCTTGCTCGGTAACGATTCAGCGAGCGCCTGTAATTCCGTCTTGGCGATCGTGATCCAGATACCGGTCGGATCGCTCTCCAGCTGCCACCCACCAATGGCGCCCGGCCACACATTGACGCGAAAGGTGTGATGACGCGGCAATGCCACCTCGAGAGCGAGCGCGCGACCGGAAAGCAGCCGATCCAAGTCAGCGCGCGTTGCCCGGCATCGAATGTGGTTGGTGGAGAATTTGACGTTCATCCGTCAATCATCGTCCACGATGATCACCGCCGCGTGCGCTTGCGCGCCGATGGCTGGTCCGCCCTCCACGGCTTCGAGTTCGACGAGAAACAGTTCGGTGTTTTCCGGTGTCGCATCCATGACGAGCGGGATCGAAATCGTGGTCGTGCGGCTGCCGGCGGGAATTTCGTCGATGTCCGGACCGATCGCTGCGTAGTCTGTTCCAGGTTCTGCGGAGTTCGGACGCAAAGCCCAGCGGAATCTCACGGTTCCGCGGGTTGAGCCATTGCGACGCACGGTCAGCGTCACCACCCCGTCGCTTTCGGTCGCGACGTAGGTGTCTTTGTCGAATTCGACCGTCGGCGCACCTGCGGCACTCGAACCGGCTCCGGGCGCGGACGTGCGCTCGGCGGGCGCGGCTGGCGATTCGACGCGGCTACTTGTTTGCGGCGTCGTGCTCGCAGATTCCTCCGCAGTTGCGGCGACGATCGCGCCGGGCGCCGGAGATTCGGTGAGTTCTTCGGCGAGTGGTGTTGCCGGCGGCGGGGTTGCGGCAACAGGCGGCGTTTGCGTCGGCTCACTCGTCGGCTGCGGTGCCGGGTCGGGCGAGGATGCGGCTGGCAACGGGCTGACGCTCGCTGGTTCGATAAACCGCGGCAGCTGCCACCATGCGAGCGCGCCAAGCGCGATGATGAGCAGTATCGCCAGCAAGACGCCTTTACCGCGTCCGAAGGGGTTATCCAGTGACGATGCCACCTGCGGCGTCGGCGTCTGCGCAGAGGCTTCGATGCAATCCAGCGCGCTCAGCAAGCCCGCAACATCGATCCGGCGCTCTTCGCGATTCCAATGCATCGCCATCTGCAGCGCATTCCATTGCCGCAAGCTGATGCCCGAAATCTTCTGCGGCTCGCGGCGCGGGCGCCCCAGGGTCGGCGCTTGGCCACCATAAGGATGGCGGCCCGAGAGCAGTTCATAGGCAATGCAAGCAAGGCTGTAGACATCATCGCGCGGATGTAGCGACTCGCCGTCCAGGCGTTCGGCGCTGGCGTAGGCGAGCGTGCCGTGGATGTCGGCGCCATCGACGCTCGGCGAGCGCAGATCGAATTCGCGCGCCTGGTGCACGCCCAGCGCTTTCGAGCGTGCGAAACCGAATTCGCGCACTTTCACGTCGCCATCCGTCGTCAAGACGATCGAGGCGGGCTTCAAGTCGCCGTGCACGACGCCGCGCTGATGGGCATACATCAACGCTGAGCCGACTGCACCGATCACCGCAAGCGCACGCTCGCGCGACATGGCTCTGCCGGACAGACGCCGCATCACATCGCTCAGGAGTTCACCTTCGAGCAGCTCCATGACGACGAAATACACATCCTGGTGCCGGTCCAGATCGAACACGGTGGCGATATTGGGATGCGACAGCGATTGCGCTTCGTAGGCTTCGCGCTCGATCTCCGCAAGCGTCGCGCCGCGTACCTCACGCGCCGACTCCAAGACGCGCACGGCAACGTAACAGGAAGGCGAAGGCAGGTGGCTGCGATGGCGATCGAACGCCTGGTAAAGCGTTCCGGCAGGCCCGCTGCCCAAGATTTCCATCAACTCGTAGCGGTCGCGCAGAATCGTGCCGACGCCAATCGCCGCGTCAGTCGGCGCCGTCGCCGGATCTTGCGGATCGGGCGCTCGCGCCATGGGAGGCGGTCGAGTGAGCGGGGGCTCGAAATCTCGTCGCGGGAATTCGGTATCGCGTTTGAAGCCGCGTCCAAAGTCGCGGCGCCCCACGGCGAAGCCTGAATCGGCGCTGGCGCGAGATTCGCGTGCTGGTGCGACAGGCTCAGGCTCAGATGGCGCCGGGGTTTCCCGTTGCGCGTGCAATTTGCGCCAACGCGCGCCGGTCGTATCGACGGTGTCTTCGGTATCCGGAGGATCTTCGGTTTGGTTGGGTACGCCGAAGACGAGTTGCGCGATTTCGGTCTTCAGCGAACGCGCAAGACTCTCATCGACGCGTCCACGACGTTGGTATTGATCCAGGAGCGCGAGCGCATCCCAGGGTGCCTCGGGATTGCTACGGCAAACCGCGAGGAAAGAGTCGTGCATCTTGGCGCGATCACACCGACCGGCGATGTAATCGTCCAGCCACGTGGAGAGCACCTGGCGCGAATCCCCTTCCGAGGCATCCCGTCCGTTGTCGATCGAAACACTCATCGATTGAGTTTAAGCCCTCGGTATCAGCCACGAATACTTGTCGCACGGCCAAGCCATCCGTGCGCACCGATGATGGGCCTCGCAGCGGTGAACTCCATAAGGCATTCAGCGGTTCCGCTACCAGCGGCGTCGGCCCGTCAGAACTGCCACGGCTGCGGTCAGAACAACCACGCCAAGGCGCCTAATTTAGTTGTTCGCGCAATTTCCTTTCATCGAGGGCACCGCACCACTTGGCGACGACCAGGGTCGCAACGCCATTACCCACCAGGTTCGTGAGCGCGCGCGCCTCGGACATGAACCGATCGATGCCAAGGATCAACGCCAGCGCAGTCACTGGCAACGTACCAACGGCCGAGAGCGTCGCCGCAAGGACGATGAACCCGCTACCCGTCACGCCCGCCGCGCCTTTTGAGGTCAGCAGCAACACGCCCAGGAGGGTGAGCTGATCGAGCAGGGTCATCGGGGTATTGGTGGCCTGCGCGATGAACACGGCAGCCATCGTCAAATAAATCGACGTGCCGTCCAGATTGAAGGAATAGCCCGTCGGAATGACGAGACCGACGACGGATTTGCCAGCACCCGCAGTCTCCATTTTCGACATCATCCGCGGCAGCACCGATTCAGAAGACGATGTGCCGAGCACGATCAAGAGTTCGTCCTTGATGAATCGGATCAGCCGCATGATCGAAAACCCGTGCATCCGGGCGATCGTGCCGAGCACACCGAAGATGAACAGCAAACAGGTCAGGTAGAAGCAGACCATCAGGTACGCTAAATCGGCCAGTTTCTCGATACCGTAGCTGCCGATCGTGAACGCCATCGCGCCGAACGCGCCGATCGGCGCGGCGTACATGATCATGCCCACGATGCGAAACAACACCTGCGAGAAACCATCGATCACATCGAAGACCTGCCGGCCTCGCTCGCCCGCCGCATGCAGCGCAAAGCCGAACATCAGCGCAATCAGCAGCACCTGAAGAATTTCGCCGCTCGCGAATGCACCGACGAACGTCTGCGGAATGACGTGCAAGAGGAAGTCGACGACGCTTTGCTGCTCGGCAGCCTGCGCGTAGCTCTGAACCGCACTGGCATCGAGCGTCGCCACGTCGATGTTCATGCCGCTGCCGGGCTTGACGATGTTGACGATGAGCAGGCCGATGACCAAGGCGATCGTGCTGACGACTTCGAAATACACCAGCGCCAGTACGCCCGTGCGGCCGACCGCCTTCATGTCCTCCATGCCCGCGATGCCTGCAACGACTGTGCAGAAGATGATGGGCGCGATGATCATCTTGATGAGCTTGATGAAGCCATCGCCGAGCGGCTTCATCATCGCGCCGGTTTCAGGAAAGAAATGTCCCAGCAAAATGCCGATGACGATGGCGACGATGACCTGGAAATAAAGCGAGCGATACAGCGGCGTGCGCTGCCGGAGGTCATGCTGCATTGGAGTTGTACTTTTCGATCCGCCCCGCCGGAAGGATACAGGACGATGCTGCGCCCACACGCGCCAATATGAGCCTGGCGTGCGCCGCGAAGAAAAGAAACGAAAAGCGCTGACGCTTTAAGCGAACTGCGGCGCAGCGAACCGCGGACTCCTCGCGGTCCCAGGGGTGCCGGTGACCCACAGGTGCCCGTCACGAGCGTGCAGCCTCACCAACAAGCCGAGTTCACGCTGCAGCTCCTGGCTGCGAACGGGGAGACGTCCATCGGCGAAATAGGCTTTGACGAGATCCAGCACGGTCGCCGCAGGCGCCTGCATGCCGGGCTGATGGGAGGTATGCGCGACGATATTGACGCGCCAGCTCTGTTTGCGTGCGCCGGCAGATCGCAACTCCTTACAGAAGCGGTCCATCAGCAGCACATTGGAGCTCAGGGTGTTATCGGTGAGATCGAGCGGCTGATCGTTGCTGGTTGCAACGTAGCGCAGATGCAGTAGGCCGCCTACGCCTTGCGTGTCGTCGTAAATACAGATGGCAAGCGCCGCACGCAACTCGCACGCGAGCAAAGTCTGCTGGCGCGCGACGTGAAACGAATCTGCATCAACGAAGACTTCAGGCAGTGACTGCATGACGAAGATGATGCGGATGTCGATTTCAAAGGGGTGTGCAGTGGATCACGGAATCCGCGGTCATTCATCGGCGCGGATGCGGCCACCCGGAATTCAGGCAAGCGACTGACACGAATCGTCAGTTCGTGTCATTCGCGAGCGACGCTACGTGACTTGCGCACGCCGCCGAAACTGAATGCCGTCGTCGCCAGGAATACCTCGCGTAAGAAATACACGAGCGATACCGCAAGGCTGAATAGTGCAATTACGAAGGTGATCGAAATCGCCATCGCCAGATCCAGCCGCAAGGACGAACTCACGAACAGCGCGGCAACGACTATCGAAATTAGCAAACCGGTCAGCACGCACAGGGCGATTGCGCGATTGATGTACGTCGCACGGCGTGCGAGCACCTTGAGCCACGCTTGCAGTTCGCGTGCAGTTTCCGGATCCGCCGAGGCCAAGCGCTCCTCCATCGGCCGCGCACGATCGATGATCCGCGCAATGCGATTCGCCAGGACGTTGAGAATGCCGGCCACGCCCGTGAGCAAGAACACCGGCGCTACAGCCAGCTGGATGACTTGGCCGAGACTGCTGACGTGGCCGAACGATTCCATCATCACGCTTCTTGCACACTCATATAGCGCGCGACACCGGCCGCATCGAGTTCGCGATGAAGACGCGCATCCGCCACCAGATATTCGAGATGCGCCAGCGCTTCGGCCATGCCCAGGAAGAAATGCATGCCCGTGAGTTGCCGGCGAAACATCACAGGCAGAATCTCCAGCGCCGTTTTCGGCGCGCGACAGGCGCGCGCGACATTGTCGAGTTGCTCTTGGTGATGCGCGATCAAATCATCCAAGCGTGCATGCAGACCCTGAAATGGCAGCCCATGCGAGGGCAGAACCAAGGTGTCCGCAGGCAAGGATCGCAGCTGCTGTAGGGATTCAATAAAAGAGCGCAGCGGATTCATGTCGCGATTGCGCCAGGTGAAGCCAATATTGGACGAAATCGTCGGCAGCACTTGATCGCCGCTGATCAGGACGCGCGCGCCATCCTCGTATAGGCACAGGTGCCCTTCGGCATGGCCGTTCGTTTCCATCGCGCGCCAGCGCGCATCAGCCCACCGCACGACCTCACCGTCGACGATCGTGCGCTCGACATCGGGCAGGCCGCTCGTCATCCGCGCAAAGCGCGCGGGCGACAGACTCGGCAACAGCGAGCGATCAGTCACGCCGTGCGTGCGGAAGAAATGCTCGGCTTCAGCGACCGCACTATCTGCTTTCGCCGTCAGAAACAGCTGCAATTGCTCGAGCGTCCGCGGCGACATCATTACCGGCACGTCGTAGCGTTGCTGCAGAAAGCGCGCGAGCCCCAGGTGATCTGGATGGATATGCGTGACGAAAACACCACGCAACGGCGTGCGCGCGAATACTTCCCGCTCGAGCGCGATCCATGCTTCTTCGCCAATGGGAGCTGCCATGCCGGTATCCACCGCGATGCATCCGTCATCGCAATCGATCAACCACACGTTGATGTGATTCAAATCGATCGGCAGCGGAATGCGGCACCAGCGCACGCCGGGCGCCACTTCGATGGCCTGCCCGGGCGTCGGCGGTGTGAAACTGACGAAGCGCAGCCTTTGTGGCGCGGAGAGATACGCTTCGCCTTCAGCGGTGACCTGGTCAGGTGGAATCGGGGGTCGAGACATCCGAGAGTTCCGGCTCGGGCGGTAGCGGCCTCACGAGTCGCCCGTCGGCGCCTCGTTAACCGCTATCGCCTTGCTTCGTCTTTTCAACGCTTCATCGCGTCGAAGAATTCGCCGTTCGTCTTCGTATCCTTCATCTTGTCGATGAGGAACTCGATCGCAGCCAGCTCATCCATCGGATGCAGGAGCTTGCGCAAGATCCAAATCTTGTGCAGCTCTTCAGCGCTCGTGATGAGCTCTTCGCGACGCGTACCCGATCGGTTGATGTTGACGGCGGGGAACGTGCGCTTCTCGGCGACCCGGCGATCCAGGTGGATTTCGGAGTTGCCGGTGCCTTTGAACTCTTCGTAAATCACGTCATCCATGCGCGAGCCCGTATCGATGAGCGCCGTCGCGAGAATCGTGAGCGAACCACCTTCTTCGATGTTACGAGCCGCACCGAAGAAACGCTTCGGGCGCTGCAGCGCGTTCGCATCGACACCACCCGTCAACACTTTGCCGGAGCTCGGCACGACCGTGTTGTAGGCGCGCGCCAAGCGCGTGATCGAATCGAGCAGAATCACGACGTCGCGCTTGTGCTCGACGAGGCGTTTGGCCTTTTCGATGACCATCTCGGCCACTTGCACGTGGCGCGTTGCCGGCTCATCGAACGTCGAGGAGACGACTTCGCCGCGCACTGTGCGCGCCATTTCAGTCACTTCTTCCGGACGCTCGTCGATCAACAGCACGATCAGATATACGTCAGGATGGTTTGCAGTGATCGAGGTCGCGATGTTCTGTAGCAACATCGTCTTACCGGCTTTCGGCGGCGAGATGATGAGGCCGCGCTGACCCTTACCGATGGGCGCCACGAGATCGATGATGCGCGCGGTCAAGTCTTCGCTCGACCCATTGCCGCGCTCGAGCTTCAGGCGTTTCGTGGGATGCAGCGGCGTTAAGTTCTCGAACAGAACCTTGTGCTTCGCACCTTCGGGAGAATCGAAATTGATCTCGCCGACCTTGAGCAACGCGAAGTAGCGCTCGCCGTCCTTCGGTGGACGAATCAAGCCCGAGATCGAGTCGCCCGTGCGCAGGTTGAAACGGCGGATCTGGCTCGGGCTGACGTAGATGTCGTCAGGCCCGGCGAGATACGAGCTGTCGGACGAACGCAGAAAGCCGAAGCCGTCCTGCAGGATCTCCAACACGCCATCGCCGTAGATATCCTCACCGCTGCGGGCATGCGCCTTGAGGATCGAGAAAATGATGTCTTGCTTGCGCGAGCGAGCCAGATTCTCCAGGCCCATCTTTTGCGCGATCTCGACGAGTTCCGGCACTGGCTTGAGCTTGAGCTGCGTCAGATTCATCGACTGACGCGATGCCGCTAGCTCCGATGGGGAGATGATTCCAACGTCATCGTTGTCGAAATCATCCTGCGGCAAATCGTCGTGCTGTTGAAGATTTCCGTCACGATCGCGATCGCGGTTGCGATTGCCACGATTACCGTCATTGCCGCGGTTGGGACGACCGCCGCCTTTGCCCGGACGATTACGGGCTTGATTACCGAGGTAGCCTCTCACAGTTTGGTATCCAGAAATGCTGCCAGGTCTGCTTTGCGGAGGGCTCCAACCTTCTGGCCTTCGACCTGGCCGTTCTTGAAGAGGATGAGGGTTGGAATGCCGCGTACGTTGTAGCGCAACGGCGTTTTGGGGCTTTCGTCGATATTCAGTTTTGCGATGGTGACCTTGCCTTGGTACTCACCGGCAATCTCATCGAGCATCGGCGCGATCATCTTGCAGGGGGCGCACCATTCCGCCCAGAAATCCACCAATACGGGACCACTAGCATTGATGACATCTGCGTCGAAACTTGCATCAGTGACGTGCTTGATCGTGTCGCTGCTCACCAGGACCTCCGGCTTTGAATACGTATGCGTGTACGAGTTGCGGACTTTGTTTAAGACGCGAAAAACTTTTGCGTTGCTACGGATCAGCTAACCCAACGTCGTTCATCGGTTCGGTACGAATGAGGCAAACGCGGGAGAAGAAGCGACCGTTATTGGCTAACGCGTGCTCGGTCGGGCACAATTGCGGCGGTAAAGCCTCCGATGTACAACCTCTGCGCTCGCGTTTAGCCTGTGTCGGGCTCGTGTTTTGAGCGCCAGTGTTTGATCACTGAAATCAGTTTTGGATCGAGCCTCGCCCAAACCCCCGACGGGGTCCCACTTCAAACGAGGAGCTTTGGTCAGCTTGGTCTACGAACTTGGGCTTGGTGCCGGTGATCCGGTCGGGGCGGGTGCGGATTGAGTCCGCTCGTTGAGGCTTATTAGAACCTAAGCTCTTTTCACTTTGCAAGCCTCGACTTTCGCAATTCGCACCCATATCTCAAACCGCATTCATTCGCTTCGGATACACCTAATCAATGGCTGAATCGCACCTAACAGAACTCTCGTTCTCGAGCCTCAACCTTCCTGAGTCACTACAAAAAGGCTTGGCGGATGCTCAATTCGAACGCTGCACACCCATTCAAGCGCAGACGTTGCCCGTCGCACTCGCGGGCATGGACACCGCGGGACAAGCACAAACCGGCACGGGAAAAACAGCCGCCTTTCTAGTCGCTCTATATGCGCGATTGTTGAAAGAACCGAGTCCCACCGAGCGCACGTCGACGGCACCGCGTGCGCTGATCATCGCCCCAACGCGTGAACTGGCCGTACAGATCCATGGTGATGCAGAAGTTCTCGGCTCGCATACGGGCTTGCGATTGGGTCTCGCATTCGGCGGCGTGGATTACGACAAACAACGTCATCATCTCGAACAAGGCGTCGATATTCTGATCGGCACACCGGGCCGGTTGATTGATTTCTTCAAGCAACGAGTGATCGATTTGCGCTCGGTGCAGGTGCTTGTCCTCGATGAAGCCGATCGAATGTTCGACTTGGGCTTCATTGCGGATATCAGATACCTGTTGCGTCGGCTGCCCGCGCCGAGCGAGCGCTTGAACATGCTCTTCTCTGCGACGCTCTCGCATCGTGTGCTCGAACTCGCTTACGAGCACATGAACGATCCGCAGCTCGTACGTATCGAGCCCGACAAGATGACGGTCGATCGCGTGCGTCAGGTGATCTACTACCCCTCGAATGACGAGAAGCCGCGCTTGCTCGTCGGCTTGCTGAAGCAGATGGATCCGCGACGCAGCATGATCTTCGTCAACACACGACGCGCCGCCGAAATCATCGAACGCATGCTGCAAACCAACGGCATCAATGCCGAAGCCATCTCAGGTGATGTGCCGCAGCGCAAGCGCTTACGGATGCTGCGCGACTTTCACGATGGGACCCTTGCCTGCCTGATCGGCACCGATGTTGCCTCTCGGGGCTTGCACATTCCTGATGTCAGCCATGTCTTCAACTACGACCTGCCGCAAGACCCAGAAGACTATGTGCACCGTATTGGCCGCACGGCACGCGCGGGTACCGAAGGCGATGCGATCAGTTTTGGCTGCGAGGAATATGTGATCTCGATGCCCGATATCGAGGCCTATATCGGTAGAAAGATCCCAGTCTCGCCGGTACCGACCGAACTGCTGGCTGACATTCCACCGCTTGAACTGCCGCCGCGCCGCTTCAGCGGCAAAGGGCCAAGAGGTTCAGGTGGTCCGCGCGGCGGCGGCCGTAACGGTTCCGGGCGTAACGCACCGCGAGGTCGCAACGGCGGTGCGCCGCGGCGGCGTCCCCAGGAAAACCCACCCTTCCAGCCGGAGGTGAGCGCAAACAGCGGATCGCCCAGCCAGTCGGCGCCGGTGGATCAAGCAGCAAGCAATGGGCAGGCGCCCGATGGTGATGCACCGAAGAAGCGCCGACGACGCCGACGCAGCGGCAAGACGGCTCGACCCGGTTCGCAGCCTCCGCCGAGCGAATAATCCTCTAGCGTTGAATCATCCGCGGGGCGTTCGACAGCGACAGTAACTCCACTACCGCGTGAACGCTCGCGAACTCCTCGACGACACGACGTTCCTGTGTCGTGTCGGGGTGTGCGATCGCGACGATATGACCGATCCCGAAATCGCGCGCCGCCTGCAGCACCGCGATACTGTCGTCCACGAACAGCGCCCGCTTGCGATCGATACCCAGCTCTGTTTCCAACCGAGACCAAAAGGCCGGCTGCTCCTTCGGCGCCCCGAATTGATGCGAGCTGAGCGCTTCATTCAAATAGTCGAGCAGTCCGGTGCGGGCCGCTTTGATGCGCAAGACATCTTGATGCGCATTCGTGACGAGTACCGTGCGAATCCCACTGGCTTGCAAGCTGCGTAGAAATGCTTGGGCACCCGGCAGGAATCGTACGCGTTCGCCCACCGCTTCTTTCATCGCGACAATGTCGAGCCCCAGTTCACGGCTCCAGTAGTCGGTGCAATACCAATCGAGCGTGCCGCGTTTGGCGGCCAAGGTCGATGTCAGGATTTCTTTGGCTTGCTCGAGCGTCAGGCCGCGACGCGCCGCGTATTGCGCTGGGACTGCTTCGAGCCAGAAAAAGTTGTCGAAACTCAAATCCAGCAGCGTACCGTCCATATCCAGCAGAACGATATCCACGTCCGGCCATGAATCGATGCCAGAAGGTGAGGAAAAGCCGGTGATGGATTGCACGTTACTCGACAGCTCGACGGCGCTCGACAGCGAAGCGGTCGTATCATAGGGGTCCTTCGCGCGCCTGAGACCCCTCCAAATGCAACTCGGCTGGACCGCCCTCGCCTTCTTGATTGTCGCCGCACTCGTCGCCTGGTTCTGGCAGGACAGCCTGGCGGCGCGCGAGCGCGCGAATGCCGCGGCGATGGAAGCGTGCGAGCGACTGAGCTTGCAATTCCTGGACGGCACCGTCGCCTTCGCCCGGCTGCAATTCGTCCGCGGCACGCACAAGCTTTTCAGCCTGCGCCGCACTTACGTGTTCGACTACACCGCCAATAGCATCGAACGTCGCCAAGGATTCGTCGTACTCACCGATCGGCGCGTCGATTCGGTCGGCTACGCGCGCGATGATGATGCGCCGCAGCCCAAGGTCGTCGTACCCGAACGCGTCGTCGACGTGCAGCACCTGCCCCCGTCGGCCAATGTCCTGAGCCTCGACGAATGGCGCGCGCGTCAGCGTTCAGCGACACGTCATTCCGAAGATTCGCGCCCTAACGGCACAAATCCGGGTGATTGAGACCTCGTGCGAGTCGAGTATCCGTGGATGCGTGGCCGTTCGCGCAAGTCCCACACGGAGCGCATCCTGCACTCGCCGTGCAGCTTGATCCTTCGCTTCGCCGAAGGAGACCGTGCGCGCTGTGCATACGTTGCCTACTTCGTTAAAGTACGTGCGCGATGAGTGACGCCGAAGACAATCCCGAAAACAAAGTCGAAACGGAGACTTTTCGTCGCCTCGAACGCTTGCGCGACTTGCGCATCGAGCATCGTGACCTCGACGACGTGATCAATCGCCTGCAGCTGGATCTCTATGTCAATGAAGTCCAGCTGCGCCGTTTGAAAAAGCGCAAGCTGATGCTCAAAGATCAGATCGCCCGGCTCGAAAGCGAGTTGATTCCCGATCTCAATGCTTAGCCATTGATTTGCTCATGCAGGACTTGCTTCGCAACCTTGGCCAGCAGATCGAATCGCTTCTCACCCCTGCGTCTCTGATCCAGCTCGGCACGATTACGCTCTGCATCCTGCTCGCATGGTGGCTCGCTCATAAGATTCGCAATACGGATAGGGCGCGCCTCGCGATCTCCCAAACCGGCTTCCAGGCACGCGTTGCCGAAGCACTGCTCATTGCCAGCCCGCATGTCACCGCGCTGATTCTGATTGCCACTTTTGGCGGCATCCTGCATGCGCTCAAAGCGCAAAGCGGCATCGTGGATCTGGCGATTACCTTGGCCGGATTGCTGCTGCTCATTCGCCTGGGCGTGTACGTCGTCCGTTTGTCATTGGGTGATCGCACCAAGGGATTTGGCAATGCCATCACCTTCGTGATCTGGGGCGTGCTCGCCTTGCACGTGCTCGGCTGGTTCGATCCGCTCGTCCAAGCGATGGACAGCGTCGGTGTCAGGACCGGCAAAGGAAAAATCACGCTCTGGTCGGTGCTGAAGATTCTGTTCACCGTCGGCGCCTTCATTCTAGTCGCCGTCTGGCTTGCACGCTGGTTCGAGAGCCGACTGATGGCGATGCAAGGCCTCGCACTCAGCATGCGAATCGGCATCGCGAAGTTCTCGCAGACTTTCCTGATCTCGCTATCGATTCTGTTGGGCCTGAACGCCTCCGGCCTCGACCTGACGACCTTGAACGTGCTCACCGGTGCGATCGGTGTCGGCCTGGGCTTTGGTCTGCAGGCCATCGTCGCGAATTTCATCAGCGGTTTCGTGCTCCTGATGGACCGCTCCATCAAGCCGGGCGATGTCATCAGTTTCACCGGCATGCCCGGTACGAGCACCGAAGGGTTCGGCTGGGTGCAGGAACTACGCGGTCGCTACATCGTCGTGCGCGATCGCGATGGCGTCGAAACGCTCGTACCAAACCACACGCTGATCACGAGCTCGGTCATCAATTGGAGTTACACCGATCCGCGGGTGCGGCTGAAGCTGCCGATTCGCGTCAGCTACAAGGACGATCCGGAACTCGCGCTATCGCTGCTGCTCAAGGCGTCTGAAGACCATCCACGCATCCTGCGCGAACCGCCGCCCGTTTCGCGCCTGATGGGCTTCAACGATTACGGCTTCGATCTCGAACTGCGTTTCTGGATCGCTGATCCACAGGAAGGCGTCAACAATGTGCGCTCCGATGCCAACCGAGCAATCTGGCGGCTATTCAAAGAACACGGCATCACGATCCCGGTCGCGCAGCGCGAGATCTTGTTCGAGATGAAACAGGGCGATAACGCTCGGCAACTCGGGGTGCACCCCGACCCGCAGCCGTAACCGCTGCTGTCGCCATGTTCACGCCACCGGATTCCGCCATCGAGCTGCGCTTCATTCGCGCTGGCGGCCCGGGTGGTCAAAACGTCAACAAAGTCGCAAGTGCCGTGCAGCTGCGCTGTGATTTGAAAATGTGGCCCGATCTGCCCGAACGTGTGCGTGCACGTCTCAAAGTGCTCGCTGGCAGGCGCCTCACGGATGACGACGTCATCGTCATCAGCGCGCAGCGATTTCGCACGCAAGAACACAACAAACGCGACGCCTTCGAGCGCCTGACTGCAATGCTCGAACAAGCAGCGATCGAACCGAAGATTCGCCGCCCCACCCGACCCACCCGCGCTTCGAAAGAACGCCGCCTCGAGGGCAAACAGCAGCGCGGTCAAACGAAGGCCGCGCGCGGCAAGGTGCGTAGCTTTGAGTGATGGGTGATGAAGTGATCCGGTGATCAGGTGATCGCGGCCAGAAACAGAAGGAGCTCTCGGCTTGCCAAGGACAAGGTGTCGAGGTGCAGCTTCTGACCTTGATCACGGGATCACCTGATCACCGCATCACCTTCCTAAAGCGCCACCGCAATTCCCAGCCGCAATTGCGAATCGATCTTGCGGTTATAGTCGAGGAGACTTTCGCCGTAGCCGCCGAAGTACTGCAGCATCAGCCAGCCTGTGAGATCGCCACCGCTCAGCTTCGATAGCGGGTACGACAGATTCAGCTCCACGCTGCCGTAGGAGCTGCGCTTGCCGTTACGCAACGTCGCCCAGAAGTTGAGTCCACCGGCGCTGCCGGCGCCGATCACCCAGTCGACGTAGCCGCGATAGTCGGCAATGTCCGGGTTGTCATCTATGCCGATGTAGTTGTGGATCAACGGAGCGGCATACACGCGTAGTCCATCCGGATCGCCAAATGTGAGCGTCGGGCGCAGGTAGAGCATGTTCATACTGCGTGACGCATCGCCATCCTTGCCATTCGATTCGTGACCGACGCCGGCTTCGATACCCAACTGCAGACGCCCATCCAGGAACCGCGTCAAATCGTAATCAGCGAAGAAGAGCCGCGGCCGGTAACTCGAATCTCTGAAAGGTTTCGATGCTTCGTTCAGATCCCACAGTGAAGTCTGCGAAAACCCCAGATACAGATCATCGATCCATGGCAATTGACGCGCCCAGGTACCTTGATCATCGAACAAGCGATAACGAAAACTGATCTGGAATTTTGCGTTCAGGCCACCATCGCCACCGACGATGATGTACACGGGCTCGTAGACGGATACCGCGAGTGGCGGAGGTTTGTCGACGAGCAGGGATTCTGCGCTCGAGCGCGGTTCGGCCGCCGCTTGTACAACGTCATCCGTCGTGCGGGGCTCGATGATGAGAGCTACCTGGTTCGTCTCGATGCCCGTCAACGTGAGTGTCGCGACGCCGTTGGCCTCGGCGGGCAGCGCGCCGCTCACGCGAACGATGGCAAACTGACTCGGCGCAACGGTGATCGCGCCGCTGCGATCTGGCATGGCCTCCACAATGCCGACTGAGTCATTTGTCTCGAATCGCAGGCGCAATGGCGATGCCAACTCGAAGCTCGTCGCTTCGGCGCCTTCATTTCGGAACGTCAGCTCCAAATCGAACCTACCGCCTTCGACCACTCGCGGCGCCGCCGTGCTCAGCACGATATCGGCGCGCGCGCCGATCGGCAGTACGCACAACACCAGCGCTACGAAAACGCTCCACTTCATCTTGATACTCGAGAACTCGACGGGCGGATCATGCCCAGGCAATACGCGCCTGAACATCGTGGCATGCACCAGCACGACGTTCGGGGTTATCGATGCGTCGCCTGCAAGATGCTGTTACGGATTTGCTCATGCAAAACGATCTGCGCATCCTGCGCCACTTCGATCAGCATGTCCGTGTACACGAGGCGTCCCTCGGCGTTCACGGTCAGGACCTTACGCTCGCGCAAAAGATCGATGAAGTTCGCGAACAAACTCTTATCGAAGAATTCCGGCGCATTGAGTTCGTGCAAGATCGACATGCGTTGCGCCATGAGCTGGCATTGTGATTCGAGCACGGCTTGCGTGAGGCGGCCGCTGCCCGCCTTCAGGATTACTGAAATCACCAGGTAGTACCGCTCGATCATCTGCACCGTCGTTTGCGCCAATACTGAGAGCTGCACAGACTCTGCAGCATCGGTGGGCGGCCTGCGCCACACGCCATCTTCCGCGCGTTCGAGCAAACCGTGGTTTGCCAGATCATCCAGAACTTCGAGTACAACGCCGGCGATCTCGTTTTCTTCCCACCGCAGGAATAACTCATCGCGCGCGTAGGGATAGATGCGCCACATCAAGCGCTGAATGTCGCCGGTCGTCATGGACCGGTTGTTCAAGAAGCAGCACGCAATCAGCGATGGGATGGCGATGAGGTGCAGGACGTTGTTCCTGAAATACGTCATCAGCACCGCGTTTTCTTCATTCATGCGCATGATGTCGCCCAGCGGATGAGACAAACGTTCGAGCACGCCCATGCGCTCCCCGTGCTTGATCACCGACGTGCCGTCCAGTTCGGTAATCGTCACGAGCGGTGAGTACGCGTACTGGCGCAAGAGCGAGGCGTACAGTTCGAGTTGGCGTGCCAAGTCGCTTTCGATCATCGACTGCTTGGGCGTTGCCAACATCGCAAGCGCCAAGAGATTGATCGGCGTGACGCAGGCGGCACTGTTAATGTTCGTCATGATGCGGCCGGCCAGATGATTCACCGCGGCACCCAGCCAAGGTGGTCGTTCCGCACGTTCCGGCGTACCGGGCGCGCGTTCGGGCGCGAAGGTTGAAAGCACTGCCTCAAGCCTCACCTGTTCGCCGAAACTGACATGCACTTTGCCGAAACGTTTTCGCAACGCCGGCAGGGCTCGCAGCATGCCGAGAAGAGATTCCTTCTCCTTCGGCTTACCCGACAGCTCGCCGATATACGTCTTGCCTTCGACTAGCCGCTCATAGCCGAAATACACCGGCAGGAAGATGACGGGTCGGCGCGGATCGCGCAGATAGCTGCGCACGGTCATGGAAAGCATGCCGGTCTTCGGTTGCAGCAAGCGGCCCGTACGACTGCGACCGCCTTCGATGAAGTATTCGATCGAATGGCCGCGGGCCATCATCAGGCCGAGGTACTTCATGAACACCATCGTATAGAGCGTGTTGCCCTTGAAGCTGCGACGCATGAAGAAGGCCCCGCCACGCCGCAGGATGCTCCCGACGATCGGCATGTTGAGGTTGATGCCGGCGGCGATATGCGGCACGGCGTAACCCTTGTAGTAAACCGTGTATGACAACAGCAGATAATCGATATGACTGCGATGACACGGCACGAACACCACTTCATTGCCTTCGCTGATCTTCTGCAGTTGCTCGAAATGATGCAGCTCGACGCCGTCGTACAGGCGCGTCCAGAACGAGCGCAACACGCGCGCGAGCACTGCGATGACCACATGTGAGTAGTTCGAGGCGATTTCCGCTGCGTAGCCTTGCGCGACCTTCAACACCTCGCGCCGCGAGAGCTTTTTCGCGCGCATTTCATCGCGCATTGCTTTGCGCACTGCGGCAGTACGCAGCACCTGCGTCGCCATCGTGCGCTGATGCGATAAATCCGGGCCGATGGCGGCGACACGTTGCCGGCTGAGCGCCGCGCGCAGTACGCGGTTCACACGGCGCACGGCGCGCGAAGGATCGGTACCCTCATCGACGAGCGCACGCAGCGAAATCGGCTCGCCGAATTGCACGAATAAATTCCGTCCGTTCACGATGACGGACAGAAAGCGACGAAAGCGCCCGACGCGATCCCACGTCTCCGCAAGCAACACACGCAGCCACGAGCGTTCGTGTTGCGGCGCTCGCCCCCAGAACACGCTGACCGGAACGAGATCGACATCGAGCGTCGGATCACTGCTTGCCGCACGTGCGAGCTGGCGTAACGGCGCAGAGATCCGCCGATCGATGCGATCGCCCCAAAAATCCGCAAACCGCTCGAGGAAAAACACGCTCGTCGCGGGCAGCGGCGGCTTCAATGCTTGCGTAGGCGGCGGTAACCCATAGGCTTGTGCGACTTTTTCGAGCACGACGAGATCGGCGACCCCGTGCATCTCGAGCACGTAGCAAACCGGGCGCTGAGGTTCACCGAAGCGCGCCTTGAGGTTGTCGGGAAGCACGTGAGGCCGGGCCCACGCCGTCAATGGACGCCGCAGCAGTGCCAGCAGTACGCGGTCCCAGGCGGATAGATCAGCCATCAAAACATTCGACGAGTAATGCGCAGCGCATCGGGTTCGCGTCGATGACGCATCAAGGCGCGCCTTCCGCCGCTTCCATCGCGCGATCGAGATCTTGCTTGTGTTGCCGCGTCACGTCATCGACGGCGCGCGCCTTGTCCATCGCGCCCACCGTTTCGCTGAACACGGTGTCCTCGACCGGCATCGGCGCAGCTTCTTGTCGGCCGCACGCACTGAACGCAACCGTGCAGCACAATGCCAGCATTGATTTGAAGACAGAGTTCATGTCGACTCCTTCTTTATTTGCGGGCGGATGATGCATCGCCCCAGGGCGCCGCAGCAACGGAGATTGACTTAGCCGCGCAATACGCGAGCCAGGAAGTGATCGAACAGTTCGCAAATCGGCGCAAGACTGCTCGTCAGGCGATGATCCGAATCGAGCACGTGCAGTGCGCATCGATGCAGTTGTGCGAACTTGATGGCGTTCTCCACCGGTACGACGGTGTCATTCCAGCCGTGCACGATGGCGATGGGGCAGGCCGCCGGTGTCGGTGTGAAGCGTTCGAAGCCGGGCATGAAGAATGCCGGCGCCAACAGAAACATGGCGCGCGTTGGCAGCTGTGCCGACACCGCGGCACTCACATGGCCGCCGAGGCTCGACCCAACGAGAATCGGCGGCTCACGTAATGCACGGCAGACCTCGATGGCTTTGGCCACTCGCGCGGCGGGGTCATCCATACCGCGATAGTCGATCGATTCGACCTGCAATCCATGGCGCTGCGCCACCTCGGTCATGGCAATGATTTTCGGACCCTGCGGGTGACCGTCTTTACCGTGCGAGAAAATGATGTGCGGCATGGTTGCGATGTGAACGTGTGAACGTGTGAACGTGTGAACGTGTGAACGTGTGAACGTGTGAACGTGTGAAC
>CAZIXV010000016.1:0-5873 GCA_964543105.1 uncultured Steroidobacteraceae bacterium | reverse complement strand
GTGTGACGATCGATCCTCGTTATTTAGCCGTCAATGGTTATTTGCAACGCTCGATCCGTTACACGTCTACACGTCTACACGTCTACACGTCTACACGACAAAAAACGCTGTCCCGCCTCTACACGCTCAAACGTCACGCTCGGATCGAACGGACCCAAAATCGAACAGCGCCGTATCCGCCAAATGCGAAGGCACCACATTGCGCAGGCTCGAGAAGATCGCTTCGGTGCGTCCTGGATAGCGTTGCTCCCATTCGCGCAACATCTTCTTGATCTCTTTACGCTGCATGTTTTCTTGTGATCCGCACAATGAACATGGAATGAGTGGGAACTCCCGTGCGCGCGCGTAGCGTTCGATTTCATTCTCCGGCACGTAGGCGAGCGGGCGGATGACGATGTGCTGGCCGTCTTCGGATTTGAGCTTCGGCGGCATCGCTTTCAGCTTGCCGCCAAAGAACATGTTCAAGAACAGCGTTTCGACGATGTCGTCGCGATGATGTCCGAGGGCAACTTTCGTGATGCCGTTCTCGGCCGCGTAGCGATACAGCGCACCACGGCGCATGCGAGAGCACAGCCCACACATGGTTTTGCCTTCCGGAATGACACGCTTCACGACGCTGTAGGTGTCTTGCTCGATGATGTGAAACGGCACGCCGAGACCTTGCAGGTATTCGGGCAGCACGTGTTCGGGAAAGCCGGGTTGCTTCTGATCGAGATTCACTGCGATCAATTCGAAACGCACCGGCGCGGAACGCTGCAACGACAGCAAGATGTCGAGCATCGTGTAGGAATCCTTGCCACCCGATAGACACACCATCACTCGATCGCCGTCTTCGATCATGCGGAAGTCGTCGATTGCCTTGCCGACGAGGCCACGCAGGTGCGCTTGCAGCTTCTTGAAGTTGTTCGACGGGAAATTCGGAACGGCAGACATGGCGCAGCTCGAAGCGAGTGGGTTGCGGAAAATCGCCGCGATTCTAGCGCCGCAGATCACCTGTCCCTAGCAAATCCCCGCTTTTCAGCACGAAACACCGCACGCGGCTGGACAGCGGCATCAAACTCACAAAGCTGTAATACGCGGAAAACCGGGGAAACTTCGGCCGCACAGCCCGGTCTGACCCTCTGTCCTCCTGCGAGAGCGCCACGAAAGTTGCGCTTTGGACGAAGCCGGTGTGGTTCCCCCTCACCGGCTTTTTTTACGCGTCGGTGACATGAAAGCCGAGGGCTGCGAGCCCGACGATCCGTAACTCAGGATCGCGCGCTCACTCGCCAGGCGTCTGGGCGGCTGGTGGCGCCGATTGACGCGCGCTGCGCAGTTTCTCGAGCAACCTGCTGACGTATTCGGGCGAACGCGAATTGCGCGCCAGCAACATGTAGATCGTCGGCACGATGTAGAGCGTCAACAAGCACGAGAATCCGACGCCATAGACGACGACCGAGCCGATTGCGCGGCGGCTTTCAGCGCCCGCACCGGAAGCAAGCAGCAACGGCATGGCGCCGAACAGCGTACACAGGCTCGTCATCAACACCGGTCGCAAACGGATTGCCGAAGATTCGATCACGGCCTCGACGAACTCACGACCGCGGTCACGCAGCTGATTGGCGAATTCAACGATCAAAATACCGTTCTTGGCCGCAAGCCCGATCAGCATGATGCAACCGATCTGACTGAAGACGTTGATCGAGCCGCCCTCGACGAACAAGCCGATCAAGGCGCCGGTAACGGCGAGCGGCACGGTGACCATGATGATCGCCGGATGACGGAAGCTTTCGAATTGCGCCGCTAGAACGAGGAAACAAATCACCAACGCCAGCACGAACGTGACGTACAGCGCGCCGCCTGAGCGTCGGAACTCACGCGCCTCGCCGTCCCAATTGATGCTCGCCTCGGGCGGCAACTCCTCGCGCACGATGTTCTCTAAGTATTCGAGCGCTTCGCCCAATGAATATCCCGGTGCCAAGCCTGCACTGATGGTGACGGCACGCATGCGATCGAAGCGCTTGAAATCAGTCGGGCCCGCGGACTCGACGACGCGTACGAGATTGGCGAGCGGAATGAGTTCCCCGCTCGTCTGCGAGCGCACGTAAATGCTGTCGAGATCGCTCGGACTCGCACGATCGGTATCGCGCGCTTGCAGAATGACGCGGTATTCCTCGCCGCCTTCCATGTACGTCGTCACGACGCGCGACCCCATCATCGTTTCGAGCGTGCGCCCCACGCTCTCGAGCGATACGCCGAGCGCAGCAGCGCGATTGCGATCGACAGAGACATCGAGCTGCGGTTTGCGCTCGTAATAGTCGGAGTCGAGATTCGCCAGGCCCGGGTTTTCCGCCGCGCGTGCGAGCACGATATCGCGCCACTTCACGAGATCTTCATAGGTCGGCCCACCGAGGACCATGCGTACCGGCGGTCCAGCCGCGCCGCGCGATCCGATGCCGCCGGGTTGAATGACGATGACACGCACGCCTGGCAGATCAGCGGTGCGTTGCCGCAGCCGCTGCACGATCGTCGAGGCTGAATCCTCGCGCTCACCCCAGGGCGTCAAAGGCAACATGATGCGTCCCTGATTCACATCGCTGCCGCCCCACGAGCCCGAACGCGCCAAGACCCGACGCGCGTTGCCGCGGTCGACTTCGGCAGTTGCAATCGCCTCGACCTGGCTCAGGTAGCGATTCAAATAGGCAAGACTCGAGCCCTCCGGCGCCACTACCATCAACATCACCATTGCGCGATCTTCGCTGGGCGCGTATTCGCTCGGCAGCACGCGATACAGCAGGACACCCAATAGCAGTGCACCGACGGCAAGGCCGATGCCGATCGCGGGCCGCTTGACCGTCGCGCGCAACGTCGCTTCATAGCGCTGAGATAACCATTTGAAGAAATGGTCGACGCGTGTCGTGAACGGCGTGCGCTGCATGCCTTTTGGAAAGAACTTCGACGTCATCATCGGCACGAGCGTCAAAGAGATCAGCGCCGAGAACGCGACCGCACCGGCGATCGTCACACCGAATTCGCTGAACAGGCGCCCGAGGTTACCGGGCAGAAAGGAGATCGGCAGGAACACAGCGATCAGCACGAGCGTCGTGGCGATGACAGCGAAGCCAATCTCGCGGCTGCCGTCGACGGCCGCAATCAACGTCGGTTCGCCTGCTTCCATCCGCCGCATGATGTTTTCGAGCACGACGATCGCATCGTCAACGACGAGACCGATCGCCAGCACTGCACCCAACAAGGTCAGTACGTTGATCGAGTAACCGGCGAGCACCATGATGGTGGACGTCGCGATGATCGACACTGGAATCGTCAGCGCGGGGATCAGCGTCGCGCGCAGGCTTCCCATGAAGAGATAGATCACGACCAGGACGAGAATCAGTGCGACGATGAGCGCGTGCGTCACCTCGTAAATCGATTGCTCTACGAACAGCGAGTTGTCGACATTGACCTCCATGCGAATGTCATCCGGCAGCGTTTGCTGAATACGCGCCATTTCTTCCTTCGCACCGCGCGTGACGTCGAGCACGTTGGCTGTCGAGGTAGGGATGATCTGCAGCGACAAGCCGGCAATGCCGCCCGAGCGCGAGATCGAACGCAGGTTCTCCGCATCGCGCTTGACCTGCGCAACATCCCCCAGGCGCACCAGCGAACCATCGACGCCACGGCCGATGACGAGTTGGCGGAAATCTTCTTCCGTATAGAAGCCGGTGTCCGTGCGCAGAGTGAATTCGCGATTGAGCGACTCGATTCGCCCGGCGGGCAGCTGCAGGTTCTCGCGCCGCAATGCCGCTTCGATGTCTTGCACCGCCAAGTGGCGGCCGGCCAATGCTTGCCGATCGAGCCAAATACGCATCGCATAACGCCGCTCACCGAGCACGCGCGCCATCGCGACGCCCTCGACGACGAGAAAGCGGTCGACCAGGTAGCGTTCTGCGTAATCGTTCAGATCGAGGATCGAGCGTTGATCACTCGACAGGTCGATCGATAGCACCGAGTCGCTATTGGCGTCGACCTTACTGATCTGCGGTGGGTCGGCTTCGTCGGGCAGTGATGCCTGCACACGCGAGACGCGATCGCGTACGTCATTGGCGGCGGATTCGATGTCGCGATTGAGACCAAACTCGATAGTGATGCGGGAGCGCTCTTCAGCACTCGATGAAGTGATCTTCTCGATCCCTTCGAGACCTGCGACTTGGTTTTCGATGATCTGCGTGATCTTCGATTCGACGACGCCAGCGGTGGCGCCACGATAAAACGTGTCGACGCTGACGATGGGCGCGCTGATATCTGGGTATTCACGCACTGGCAGCCGATCAGCGGCCATCAGTCCGATGATCACCAGCAACAAGCTGAGGACCATCGCGAATACCGGTCGCCTGACCGATAGTTCGGAGAGGATCATGCGGGCCCCGCGGCCGCCTGTATCACCGTGACTGCCGTGCCATGACGGACTTTTTGTGTGCCTTCAGTGATGACGAGCGCACCTTCGTCGAGACCGCTCACCACTTCTACTTCGCCAGGACGACGACGCCCTGTCTCCACGTCGACGCGCTCCGCGCGACCGTCACGCACGACGAACACGAACTTGCGTGAACCCTCGGGCACGAGCGCTTCTTCGGGCAGCATGAGCGCCGGCGCGTCGTTGCGCATCAAACGCACGGTCATGAACATGCCAGGCACCAGGCGGCCGTCTTTATTGTCGATCTGTGCGCGCACGGTGATCGAGCGGCTGACGGGATCGAGACGACTGTCGATGCTCGATACTTTGCCGGTGAATACATCGGGATACGCGGCCGTGCGTCCGGTGATCTCGAGCCCCACCTGCAGCGTCGACAAGAACACTTCCGGCACCGAGAAATCGAGTTTGATGATGCTCGTATCGTCGAGCGTCGTGATGACCGTGCCGGGCGTGACGTAGCTGCCAATGCTGACATTGCGCAATCCGACGCGGCCGGCAAAGGGCGCGCGAATGATCGTATCGCTCAATTGCGCCTGCACCCCGGCGACGCGCGCCTCGTTGGCTTTCAACGTCGCCTGCAACTGATCCATTTGTGCTTCGGAGAGCGCCTTGGTAGCGAACAGCTCTCGCGCGCGATTGTATTGACTGCGGCTGTCACTCAATGCGGCTTCTGCTTCCGCCAGCGACGCGCGAATCTGCACGCTGTCGAGTTCGACGAGAACTTTCCCTGCCTTCACTTGCTCGCCTTCGCGAAAGTGAATGGCCGTCACTCGATTGGACGCTTTGGCAGTGATGTCGACGGCTTCGTTCGCACGTGCGGTGCCGACGGCTTCCATCTGCTGTGCGAAGGGCACTCGATTGAGCGGCACCGCCACGACGGTCACGGGCGCACCTCCGCCGAAGCCGCGGGCGGCGGGCGGCATTTGCGATAACTCTGACGGCACGGCTCCGGGCGCGGGCGAATCGCCGTTGGAAATGGCGAACCAACCGAGTCCTGCCGCGGCAATTACTACAGCGGCACCAACCGCAATGCTACGAAGATTCACGATCATGAATTTCCCCATCGACGCTCACCGCCGAAGGGCACGAGCTAAATGAACCGGACGGAACGATACGCGCAAGCAAGCGCAAAGAACGTAACGAATTGCGAATGACTCAACGCGCAGGGCGAAGGTATGCGCAGGGCCACCCTCTCCAAGACTGACAGGCTGCAAAGAATCGTAAATTCAACTGCTTGACTGCCAATGATCGCATCACAGATTGCGCTGCGGCGTGATGAGAAATTTTCGAATCCATGACATGCGGTCATCACCGCGATGTCATTTAGATCACCTCGTCGTCTAGGGTTCCGCGTCGGACGCGTCTTCAATGCCTTCGAAGAGCGGCGTGCTCAGATACCGCTCACCCGTATCAGGCAGCA
>CAZIXV010000015.1:0-26137 GCA_964543105.1 uncultured Steroidobacteraceae bacterium | reverse complement strand
TCTCACCGTCGGCATCGCAGACGCCGATCGCAAGTTCGTAGGCGAGCTGGCGATGTGCGGGGTCGGTGAGCATCGCGGCGACCTGTGGAAGATCGACTCGCTGCAGCAAAACGTCCTGATACAACGAGGCGAGCTGCGGTACTTCGTTCGGCCCGGCCAACGTCTCGGCCAAGCGCTTGATGGCGTCGCGCTCGCGGTCATCCTTCAGGCCATCTGCGAATGCGGCCATCAGGCAAATCGTGAGTAACGCGCGCTGTTCGTTAGGGGACATGCAGATGGACTATGCGAGTGATTCGATGAAGGGCGTTTTGTACTCCCGCCCTGCGGTGTTTCCAAGCGCGGTAAATCGCGTGGAGGATTTTGCTCCACAAAGCAAGGACTGGTCGTGGCAGGTGCGGTCCGTATACTCCCCGGCTTTTCGGCAAGACGGCCTCGCCACATGTGGTTCAAGAATCTCATCGTTTATCGCTTACCAGAAGGCTGGTCGATCACGCCTCACGAACTCGAAGATCGCTTGGCGGGCCGCCCACTGAACCCGTGCGGCGCTTTCGAGATGCAAAGCCGGGGCTGGGTGCATTCGAGTGTGGCCAAGCGCTACGTCCATGCGACGAACGGCCATCTCATGATCGCGCTCGGTGTCGAGCAAAAGTTGCTGCCGGGTTCGATCATCAAGCAGGTCACCACCGAGCGCGCTGAGGAACTCGAGCAACAACAAGGCTATCCGGTCGGGCGCCGGCAGTTGCGCGAATTGCGCGAGCGCGTCACCGAAGAGTTGCGTGCGCGCGCCTTTTCGCGGCGCCGTGTGACACACGCCTGGATCGATCCGCAAAACGGTTGGTTCATCATCGATGCGGCCGGCGGTGCGAAGGCCGATGAACTCATCGAAACCTTGCGCGATACGTTGGGCAGTCTGCCGGTGACGTTTCTCGAAACCGAACGCTCACCGCAAGCGAGCATGGCGGCATGGTTGATGCTCGGCGATGCGCCGCAGCGTTTCGTGTTCGATCAGGATCTGGAACTGACGGCAGTGGATCAATCCAAGGCGACCGTGAAATACGTGCGCCATCCGCTCGAGGGTAAGGAGATCCAGCAGCACCTGAATTCCGGTAAGTACGTGACGCGCCTGGGCCTCACCTGGGCCGATCGCGTCTCATTCGTGCTCACCGAAAAGCTCGAAATCAAGCGCGTGCAGTTCTTGGCGATCGAAAAAGAAAAGGATGATGGTGCGTCCGAAATTACGCCCGAGGAGCAATTCGATATGGATTTCATTTTGATGACGGGCGAATTGTCGCAGTTGCTCACCGAACTGACCCAAGCGCTGGGCGGTGAGATGGCAAAAGAGAAGCAGGCGGCTTGAACGCTATTCGTCCATCCATCCAGGCGGCGGTGTGACGGGCCGCCCGGCCCAACGCGCCACTGCCATGTGCACGTCTTGTTCGCGGCGTAGCTTGCTCATCAAGTCGACGAGTTCCGCCGCATATTTGTCGCGCTCGATCTGTGAAGTGGAGATGGCGGCGTAAATGCGCCACAAGTAGCGCGCGTTGCGTTCGCGCTCGGCCAATTGCATTTGCTTTGCCGTATCGGTCGCGACTTGTTGTGCGAGCTTCGTGCCGACGGATTCGGCAATGTAGGTATCGCCGTTCATCAGTGCGCGCGCGGCGCGCGCACAACGTTCAGCCCATGCCGCGTCCGTCGTGCGCATGCGTGAACACGCTTGCGTGAGCGGCTGCATACTCGGCACCAGGATTTCGCCGATCCACGACACCGTTTCATCCAGCGCCGCATCAGGCCGTGCGCCATTGGCGATGCGCGTTTGGGCGACGCGTGCACCGAGCACATTCCAGTACACATCGAAGCGCTGTGCGCGGCCGATAGCGTCGACGATCTGTGCTTCCACGACGGGTTCGCCACGCCGCTGTGCATCGGCGAGTGCACGCATCCAGATCGCGCCATTGTCAGGATCGAGTTGGCGCACGCGTGCTTCGTAGGGTTCCGGCTGACAACCAGCGATCAAGCTGCACAGCCGTGCTTGCAGATAAGCAAGCTCAATGCGTTGCGGCGCTTGTTGCGTCGCGTTCGACAGCAGATTCCACGCACGTGTGCCGTCGCGCTGCAGTTTCATGACGGCGAGCGCCTCGGTGACGAGCGCATCTGCATTGAGCGTCGTACGCGCAGGTTGAGGCTGAGACGGTGCGCTGCTGCATGCAACCAAGGTCAATGTCGAGACGAGAAGCAAGCTGAACCGGTGGAGGATGCTCATAGGTCCTTGGGGTTGGGCGGACGGTCAGGCGGAGCCGCAGCGCAAGGATAGGCGAGACGGGCGGTCAACGAGCAACAGAGCAACCAGCGAGTGCACGTAAACGTTCACTTTGAGTTCACACACGTCAATGGATGATGGCCATCACCGCCATTCCGGGTACCCACCGTCATGCGCCATTTCTTCGCTGTAGTTGCTGCTTTGCTTGCGCTACCTGCGTTTGCGCAGACGGCCTCCGATCCGCCCGGACGCGTGGCTCGCCTGAGTCTCATCGAGGGCGAGGTTTCGATGGCGCCGGCCGGCACGCAGGAATGGGGCGAGGCGGTGTTGAATCGTCCCTTGACGAGCGAAGACCGGCTGTTCGTCGATCTGGGTGCACGCGCCGAATTGCAGGTCGGCTCGGCCACCATTCATCTCGACAGCGCTACCGAATTCGCATTCATCGAACTCGACGATGATGCGATGGCGATGAGCCTCATCGAAGGTAACGCCACGATCCGCATTCTGCGCAAGCGCGAACGTGAAGAGATCGAGGTGAGCACGCCGAATGCGAGCATCGCGCTTTTGCACCCCGGCGAATATCACATCGAAGTCGATGCCGCGGGTGAGACGACCGTCGTCAAGGCGCGCAGCGGCGCGGCGGAAGTCGTCGGCGAAAATGCGTCCTATACCGTCAATGCCAATCAAGCCGGCGTCTTCCGTGGCTTGGAGCCCCAGGGTGAGATCGGCGCGCTCGGTGCGCGGACTGCATTTGAAGCCTGGGCGAATGAACGCGCGCAACGTAACGAACGCTCGGCGTCGGCTCAGCATGTTGGCGAAGGGGTCATTGGTTACGAAGACCTCGACGATCACGGTCGCTGGGTTCGCGAGCCCGAATACGGTTACGTGTGGTATCCGACCCATGTCGTCGCCGGCTGGGCGCCTTACCGGTATGGACGTTGGACGTGGGTGTCGCCCTGGGGCTGGACCTGGATCGACGATGCGCGTTGGGGCTTCGCCCCGTCTCACTACGGTCGCTGGGCGTACGTGCGCGAGCGTTGGTGTTGGGTGCCCGGTCCGCGGCATGTGCGGGCGGTGTATGCGCCTGCCTTGGTCGCGTGGGTGGGCGGCCGCAATGTCAGCGTCAATATTGCGCTCGGGCACGGCGTGGGCTGGTTTCCGCTCGGACCGCGCGAGATCTACGTGCCCGGCTACTGGCACACGCGCCGCTACATTCATCGTGTGAATGTCTCGAACACGATCATCGTCAACAACACGTACATCAACCGCGCCTACCGCGGCCGGTATCGCGATCTCGACTATCGCTATCGCAGCCGTCCGCACGCAGTGACGGTCGTGGAGCGCGAGCACTTCGTGCGCGGACGACCGGTCGGCGGTCACGTCGCGCGCGTCGATGATGGCGAGTTACGCCGCTGGGGTCATTCCGCGCGGCCGCCGGCGATCGCGCCAGTGCGCGAGAGCGTGCTGGCAGGTCAGCGCGTCATTCGCACCTCGAGCGCAGATCGCGATTCACGCTCGATCGCGACGCGCCGTGCATTGCCTGAACGGGTCGGTTTCGAGACGGAACGCCGCGCCATCGAGGCGAACGGCGGAAGGCCGGTGACGCGCGGCGCACTGCATCGCGCCGAATCGAAGGATCGCAGCGATGTACGAATCGTGCGCGGTGCAGGTGCCGAGCGCCGCGGCTCAGCGCGTACGCTCGAGCGCGCAGCAGAGACACCCGCAGGGACTCGTCAGCGCTTGCAGACGGCGCCAGCGCGCGAGCACGGCGGCAGCGCCCCCGCGATCGAGACGCGCCGCGAACGCAGTCCCGCTGCAGGTAGCGACGCACCGATGCGTTCGGATGTGAGCGGACGTACACCGCGCGAGCAGCGCAGCGAGTCGCGCATCACCTCACCCAATCGCGAGTCGCCCCGTACGGCGACGCCCGTCCCACGCGAGTCGCACACCGGCGGAGCGGCCCGCGACACACCACGGCGTGAGTGGTCGACTCGCGGCGAGTCTTCACGTGGCGATCGCGCGCCGACACGTTCGGATGTCGCGCGACCAAACATGGAGCGCCGAAGCGAGCGCCCGTCGCTGCAAACGACCCCGGAGCGCGCATCAAGCCCTCGCCCCGAGCGCTCGTTCTCGCCACCACCACAATCCCGGCCGCAAGCTCAGCCACGATCACACGCCGCGCCTCGCCAGACCCAGCCCCGCGCTGAACGTTCGTATTCAGCGCCACAGCGTCAGATGCAACCGCGCACGGAACGCGCACCGCGCATGCAGCGTTCAGCGCCGAATAGTCACGGCTCTGGCCGCTCCAGCAGTCATTCGCGGATCGAGCGTCGCTAACGCCACGCAGCGTTATTGCGCGCCAGCTCGGCGCTGGCACCCCTTCTTCCTCGTGCCAACGACATGCGCCGGCTCTGAGCGGCAGTTCGCCGGTGATGACTGGCACGGTGTGGGGCAGCGCCGTAAGGTTGCACTACGGCTAAGCGCCCGAATCCCATGACCAATCCCAAACCCCCAACTCGCAATCGCTCGCACCTCGTTCTGGGTCTGTTCTTGATCCTGGTGGGCGGCATCTTGCTGGCCGCGAATCTGGGCTACGGGATTCCTTGGGGAATTTTGTTGTATTGGCCGTTTTTGCTGATGGCAATCGGCTTGGTCGGATTGATCGCTCCCAGCCGCCATTTGCGGCGCTCGGGGGGCATGTGGCTCTTCGTGGCGGGCCTGTACTGTCAAATCGGCATGTCACACTGGTTTGGGCTTGGCTGGTGGAATGCCTGGCCCATCTTCATCATCGCGGCAGGCATCGACCTGATCCTATTCAAGGATGAGGAAAAACGTTACGAGGCGCGCCGTGAGCTTTGATCAGCAAAAAATGCGGGACCGAATGCGCGACCAGATGGACCGTCGTGAACTGGGCGATGGCATCTTCTCAGCCCGCTTCGCGGTCGGGGTCGCCATCATCGCCCTGGGCGCATTGTTCCTGTTCGATAGCCTGGGCTGGATCGAAGCGCGCGACGTCCTGCGCGTTGCTTGGCCGCTCATCTTCGTCGTCATCGGTATCGCCATCCTCTCCAAACCGCGCCGCGGCCGCCGTCGCAACGAAGGTTGGGTTTTCATCGGTGTTGGTCTGTGGGTCTTCTTGAGCAAGCTAGGACTATTTGATTTCAGTTTCTGGGGCATTCTCTTCCCGGTGTTGTTGTTGTCCGTCGGCGGCATACTGGTGTATCGCTCGCTGAATCCGCCGTCGCTGCGCCGCACCCGCGATGGGGTCGCACCGCATTCTGACGAGCCGACTCGATCATTCTCTTCCACCGACCCCGATGCCGAGGCCTCGACGATCTATCAACGTGTAGACGAGGAACACGCCGAATACATTCGTACCTTCTCGATGCTTTCGAGCAGCGAGTTGCGGCCGATGTCGCGACCTTTTCGCGGTGCTGACTTGAGCGCAGTGCTGGGCGGTGTCAGCTTGGATCTCACCTCCGCACGCATGGAGGGAGATACGGCGCGCATCGACGTGTTCGCTTTTGCCGGCGGCATCGATATTCATGTACCGCCCGATTGGACGGTCACGAGCAAAGTCGCCACGCTCCTCGGCGGCTTCACTGACAAGCGCCGCCCGACGACGACTTTGCCGACGAAGACGCTCATCATCGACGGCTTCGCGATCATGGGCGGGATTGATGTGAAGAACTAGCCAGCTGGAGATTCGGCGGCTAGCAAGAGAGGAATCGATTGATGCGCAGTGACTTCGCGACTTTCTGGTCAGCTCGCCAGTCGGCTCAATAACCGCTGGCGCAAATACATGCACCCCATTCTCACTCGCCGCAGCCGTCTGCTTCTTTACCTCTCGGTCTGGATTGCGTTCGGCTTGCTGCTGTCCGTCGTACTCGTGTTCGGCGGCAGCGCGCCCATGCTCTGGGCGGTCGAGTTCGCAATGCCGATTGCGCTGGCGCTCGGTTTGCAGTCGCTGTCGTTCTGGTATCTGGTGCAAGCCTTGCCGCCGGGCGAAACCGCGCCGCTACGGATGGCGCTTATCTGGTGCGTGGCGGGCGTCGCCTCGCTCATCGTCTGGCTCGGTGTTGCCTACGCGTGGAGTCAGTTCCTGCTCGGACCGGATGAGCAATATCCAGCAGGCGCGATGGCGATGCTGCCGTTGCTCATTTTCGCCGGCGCCATCGGCATCCTGCTCGCCATTCTCGGTCATTACCTCGTCGGCGCGTTTCAGCGCTCGCTCATCGCAGAGCGACGCGCGTTGGAAATGCAGGTGCTCGCGCGCGAAGCCGAACTGAAATCGTTGCGCGCGCAACTCGATCCGCATTTTCTGTTCAACAGTTTGAACTCGGTGGCGGCCTTGATCGGCACCGATACGGCAGCAGCGCGTCAGATGTGTTTTCTCATGGCGCAGTTCTTTCGTAAGAGCTTGACGCTCGCGCGCGAGCGCTCCATTCCGCTGTCGGAGGAGCTCGCACTCGTCGAAACGTTTCTTGCCATCGAACGCGTGCGTTTTGGCGAGCGCTTGCGCACCAAGTTCGAAGTGGCCGAGGATGTGCGCGCCGTTGCCGTGCCGCCGCTCGTGTTGCAGCCGCTCGTCGAAAACGCCGTGCATCATGGCGTAGCACATTTGCTCGAGGGCGGTGAGGTCTGCGTGTCGGCGCGGCATCGTGAGGGCTTGGTCGAGATCATCGTAGAGAATCCCTGCGACCCGGACCGCCCACCTTCACGCGGGACAGGTGTTGGTTTGAACAACGTGCGTTCGCGCATCGAAACCCTGGCCGGCAATCGCGCCAGCGTCGATGTCGATGCACGTGAGACGAGTTTTCGGGTCGCTATTTTGTTGCCCGCAACTCAAGCAACTTAAGGTGAATGCGTGCGTGCCCTAGTCGTTGACGATGAGACCCTGGCTCGACAGCTCATGATCGAACACTTGAGCAAGATCGAGAACGTCGAGGTGATCGGACAGGCGTCCAATGGATTCGAGGCCGTGAAGCTCGCCGAAGAGCTCGCGCCCGATGTGATTTTTCTGGATATCCAAATGCCGAAGTTGTCGGGGTTCGAAGTCCTCGAACTGCTTGGCGAGCGGGCCCCCGCGGTGGTGTTCTGTACCGCGTTCGATGAGTTCGCGCTGCGCGCCTTCGAAGTGCATGCAGTGGACTATCTGCTGAAGCCGGTGGAGCCGGCGCGTCTGACGGCAGCAGTGGAGCGGGTTGCCGAGCGGCTCGAAAAGCACACGCCGCAACCTTCGGCGCAGGCGCTTTCCGCCGCGGCGCGGCCGCCCGGCAAGATGCTCGAGCGAGTGTTGATCCGCCACGAAGGCCGCGTGCATGTGATCCCGGTCGACAAGATCGACTTCGTCGAGGCGCAGGACGACTACCTGGAGTTCGCGACCGGCGGTAAACGCTTTCGTAAGCAGCAGACGATGACGGACCTCGAATCTCAGCTCGACCCGACGAAGTTCGTGCGCATCCATCGCTCGTTCATCATGAACATCGAACGGCTGGCGAGAATCGATCTGTACGGTAAAGACAGCTGGCTGGCGATTTTGTCCGACGGCGCAAAATTGCCGATGTCGCGCACCGGCCATGCACGCTTGAAGGCGCTGATTGGCTGAGTTCGTCTTATCCCGCAGTCATGCTGCGGGATTGCCGTAGGAACCTTGTCCGAGCATTACTCGTCTTCAACGTATGTTTTCTTTGCGCCAACTCTGCGCGGGCATCGGGCTGTGCGCGCTTGCGCTTAGCGTCGACACGGGCTCGATAGCGCGCGCGAGCGAATCGCACCTGGCGCGGCATCTCGCCGCAGTCGTGGCCACGCTCGGTGAACGCGAGCGTCAGGCGCTCACGCAAATTCCCGAACTCGATCGACAGCTCCTGGCATTGCGAGCGTATGTGCGCGCAGGCGCCAATCTCGAGTCGCGCTGGAGTTGGACGGACGAGGAGATTCAACGCTACGAGCGCTCCGGCGAATACCGCCAGCTGCTCGACGATCTCGAGCAAGTGCGTGCGGAATTCGAGAGGCGCAATCCCGGCTACACGCTCTATGCAAACACCCAAGTGCGCAGTTTGGATGTGCAACTGGAGCGTTGGAATGCCAATCCACGTGTCGGCAAGACCGCGGCGAATCTGCTGGCCGCCGTGCAATCGAGTTCGGTGGCGGCATCACCGCGGCCGGACGCAGCGTCGCTCGAAGCCTTCAAACGCTTTCTTGCGAGTTGGCGTCCGGCGCCGGTCGCACCGCTTGCAGCGCCTGGCTTGTCGGCGCATGGACGCATGCGTGCAGTCGATTTCGCGATCTTGCGCGAGGGTCGGATCGTGGCCGCAACCAATGTCGGCGCAGTCGCCACGCAATGGGAGGCGACGGGTTGGAGCCGCCGCTTGAAGGAGGCGATCGTCGCCTCGGGGGCGCCTTTCGAAGGTCCGCTCAAGTCACCCAATGAGCCGTGGCATTATGACTACACGGCATCACATTCCACTGCGATGGTGCGTTCGGACGCGAACGGACGAGACGCGTTCGGCGAATGAGTGAGCAGGTTGTGCGCAGTGTGCGCGAGTCGAGTGTTCATGGATTGACGGGGCATCGCGCCTCGCATCGTTTACGCCGATTCAGCTACACTCCGCGCCCCCACCGTGCCGCCCAGTCCCCGCGCCACGCTTTTTTCCAGGAATATCATCGTGTGCGCAGCTGCCCTGTCTGAGTTTTCTTCTTTTGCCGATTTAAGTCTGAGCGAGCCGGTACTCGCCGCCTTGACTGATGTCGGTTACGAATCACCCTCGCCGATTCAGGCGTTGACGATTCCGCCGCTACTGCAAGGCAAGGACGTGGTGGGTCAGGCGCAAACCGGCACCGGCAAAACCGCGGCCTTTGCGCTGCCCATTCTTTCCAAGCTCGACACGCAGCAACGCACGACACAGGCCATCGTACTTGCGCCGACGCGTGAACTTGCGATCCAGGTCGCCGAAGCCTTTCGCAAGTATGCGACCCACATGCGCGGCTTCAGCGTGCTGCCGATCTACGGTGGCCAAAGTTATACGCCGCAATTGCAGGCGTTGAAGCGCGGCGCTCACGTCGTCGTCGGTACGCCGGGCCGGGTGATGGATCACTTGAAGCGCGGCACCCTGTCGCTCGCGTCCGTCACGCATTTCGTTCTGGACGAAGCCGACGAAATGTTGCGCATGGGATTCATCGACGATGTCGAATGGATTCTCGAACAGGCGCCGAAAGAGCGACAGATCGCGCTGTTCTCCGCCACGATGCCGACCGAGGTGCGGCGCATCGCGCAGCGACATCTGCGCACGCCGGCCGAGATCACCATCAAGAGCAAGACGACCACTGCAGCCAACATCAGGCAGCGCTACTGGATGGTGAGCGGCGTCCACAAACTCGATGCGCTGACGCGCATTCTGGAGGCCGAAGCGTTCGATGCGATGATCGTGTTTGCGCGCACCAAGCAGGCGACGAGCGATCTGGCCGAGCGCTTGGAAGCGCGCGGTTTCGCCGTCGATGCCTTGCACGGTGATATTCAACAAGCGCAACGCGAACGCACGGTTGCGCGACTCAAGGCCCGACAGATCGACATCATCGTTGCCACTGACGTCGCCGCTCGTGGTCTCGATGTCGAACGCGTCAGCCACGTCGTCAATTTCGATGTGCCGTACGACCCGGAGTCCTACGTGCATCGCATCGGCCGCACGGGTCGAGCGGGACGCAGCGGCGAGGCGATTTTGTTCATCGCGCCGCGCGAGCGAAACATGCTGCGCGTCATCGAGCGCGCAACGCGTCAGGTCATCGAGCCGATGGAATTGCCCTCGCTCGAGGCCGTGCATGAGCGTCGTGTCGCGCGCTTCAACGAGCGCATCACGCAAGCGTTGGGTGCGAGTGAAGTTGGGCGTTTTCGCGATCTGATCGAACGCTATGAGCGCGAGCACAATGTGCCGGCGGCTGAAATCGCTGCGGCGCTGGCGACGCTCGTGCAAGGCAAGACGCCGTTGTTCGTCGACGGTGTCAAGCCGCGAGCGAAGGCGACGGAAGCGGTGCGTTCCGAGCGGGTGGCAGCAGCTGCAACTGCAACTGCAACTGCAACTGAACCTGCTGAGACAATGACGCATTCCCAGCGCCGTGCGGCAAAACGCGAAGCGCGCTTGCGCGGGGAGTTGCCGCCGGTCGAGACGCCGGTGACACGCGACAAGCCGCGCAGGAACGAGCGCGCTGCGGCGGACGAGTTCACGGCAAAACGGCAGCGTGAGCGCACAGTCGATTCGACGCTCGAAACCTATCGCGTCGAGGTGGGTAAGCAGCATGGCGTGAAGCCCGCGAACATCGTCGGTGCGATCGCCAATGAAACCGGTATCGATGGCCGTTTCATCGGTCGCATCGTCATCGAGGGTGATCACAGCTTCGTCGATCTACCCGAGGGTATGCCGAAGGACGTCTTCAAGAATCTGCAAAAAGTGCGTGTTGCTGGACAACCGTTACAGATCAGTCGTGCTTTGAAGACACAGGTGAACAAAATGCGACGCGAGCGTCCGCGTCGCTGAGGATCCCTTGGCAGCGCCCATTCGTTCATTGCACGTAGTCATGGAGTGCAACGTATGCGAGCGATGACGGTCTTTGCGGCTCTCGCCGCCCTGAGCCTCGGCGGTTGCGCGACGCCCGCCAAGGTGCGCGTGCATCAAGCGGATGACGCGCCGCCACGGTGTCAAACCTTCGCGTGGCATCCGGTCACGGGCGATGCGGCATCGTTCGCCGATCAGCGTGTGAAAGCCGCGGCCATGACGGCGCTGCGCAACAAGGGTTATGCGATCGCCGAAGACCAGACCGCGCAGGCGGATTGCAAAATCGCCTATCACCTGCGCACGCGCGAAGTGCCGAAAGCAAAGCCGGGCGTTGGCGTGGGGGTCGGCGGCGGATCACGCGGCGTCGGTGGCGGTATCGGCGTGACACTGCCGATCGGACGTCAAGGCGGCTATTCCGGGACCTTCACGCTCGACATCATCGATGCGCAACAGAATGCGCAGGTGTGGAGCGGAGCGCTCGATGTCGAGCTGAAAAGCGCGGAGCTATCGGAGTCGGACGCCGCGCGCTTGGTTGAAACCGTGCTGCGCGAATATCCCGATTCGCGCGAGCCGTGAGGCACAGTTAGGAAACAGATCGCGCTCGCAGGCGCAGGTCCTGGTTGGCTAGCGGCTGCGCTGGCGCCCCCTCCCTAACCTGCTGGGCAGGATGCCCGAATGCCGCGGGCGCATGGATGCGCAAGAGCGGCCTCCCCCGCTCACGCAGGGGAGGGGATAACGATGCATCCATCATCCCGCTGACGCAGGGGAGGGATTAGCGATGATCCCTAACTCTCCTCGGAACAGAGCAGGGCTGCGATAGCAACGCGTCCTGCCTGCGCCCCAAACTGTCAATTCTCGATTATCAACCTGCGACGGCTCCGCTAAGCTTCGGTCGTCTCGCGTCTCATGCGAGCTCTATTTACGAAGAAGCGATGAGGAATTCGCAATGAAGATGATCAAAGGGTTGATGTTGATGGGGATCGCGGCGCTTTTGGCCGCATGCGCTTCGACGGCGCCGCAGCCGCAGGGTCCTGACCTGTCTGGTGAATGGGTGCTGACGACCGAGAGCCCGATGGGCGCGCAAGACAGCGACATGAGCGTCACACAGACTGGCAATGCGCTGAGCGGGACGATTACCACGCAAATGGGTTCGGTTGATTACAAGGGCACGGTCACGGGCGGCAAAGATGTGGCGTTCGGCTTCACGTTCGATGCCCAAGGCATGACCTTGCAGATCGACTACAAGGGTGTGGTCGAAGGCGACACGATGAAGGGCGTGGCGACTTTCGGTGAATTCGGCGAAGGCAACTTCACTGCCAAGCGCAAGGCGAGCTGATCGAACGAACGACAGTCATCAGGGGATCCGGATGTTTACGTCCGGGTCCTTTTTTATTCGTGCGTGTTGCTCAGCGACGGTTGCAACAAGTCGCGGCGCGGCTCGATCCACGGCGGGACGTAACGCATGCACGGCTCGTTCGTGCCGAGTTCGATTTCGGCAAAGTTCAAGGCGCGTTCCTGATCGAAACGCGCATCGCCCAAAATCCAGGCTCCTGCTTGCTGCACAAGCCAAGGCGCGCGTGCAAATTTCATGAAGGCTGCGGCATGACAATCGCGATCGACCGTCGCACGCAGCGTATCGAGCGGTGTCGCAACCTCGCCCCGCCAACTGATCGTGCGTGAACTCACTGCGCCGATGTCCGCATAGTCTGCCGTCGTGAGCGTCCAATCGCCGCGGCTTGGGCAGTCGGCCGCCGCGATGAAATTTGGCGCGATCGACAAGGTGGCGCGGCGTACGTAAGCGAACTCAGATGTGGTTTGCATCAATAGCACTTGCCAGCACGCAGGATTCACCGGCATCGGCGTCAATACGACATCGAGCAGCCGGTCGCTGGGGAATTCCTGGTGGGCGATCGCTGTGGCTTGGCGCTGCGCGATGCGGCTGCTTTGTGCGAACACTGCATTGATCGAAAACCAGAGGCCCAATGCGGTGAGCAGCGCCGCTCGCGGCGGCGCGAACTTCCCAAGCATCAACATGCCGATGGCGAATGCCGTCAGCAGCACACTCATCAGTAGCGGCACCATGCCCATGGCAAAGCTGAGCACGATCCCGAGCACTACAACGAATGCAACGAAGCCCTTTGCGAACGTGGAGCGCAGGATGAACGCCAGTGGCGCGCAACTCGCCCAGAACAGCGGCTCGACGATGAAAACGGCGTCGCCGTAATACCAGCGATTGTCGAACGGCCAAAACGGGTGCACGCCATAACTGTTCGTGGCATCGAGCCCGATGTGCAGCAGCGTAGCAAGCGCGGCTATGCCCGCGATCTGCAGGTGATCGATCCGATGCATTGCATGCCGTCGCCAGCGACACCAGGCAACGCTCGCCAGATACAGCACCGCCGCGATCGCAAGCGCACCGAGGATCGTGTGCGTATGGCCGCGGTGATGCAGTAAGTAATCCAGCTTGCTGTCGATGACGCGCGAGCGAATGAAATCCAGATCCGGCACGTTGCTGCCGAGCGCCATCACGGTCACGAACACATTGCGTCGCACGGTGGCGGAAAGGCTGCCACTCGGCGCGGTCACGCGCGCTGTCGTTTCTCCGACGAGAATGCCGACTAAGGTATGGGTGAGATTATCCAAGGATCAAAACGCGCGAATGATCGCAACGATGATGAGAATCGGAAGCGCGACCATAGCCGCTACGAGCAGCACCAGGAAGAGCATGAAGCCAAGCACGAACCAGCGGCTGCTGCGCACACTGCCGACGGGATCGAGTTGATAGCGCTCGAGCAATGCCAGATTGCGCATGTTCGCCTTGAATCCGGCATCGAACAGGTCGCCGGCCACTGGAATCGCGCCGATGAGCGTATCCAGCAGGACATTGCCCGACATACGCAGCAGGACGCTGCGGGGTGCGCCGAGCAAGCGCGCTTCGTTCAGAATGAATGCCGAAACCAATGCGCCCATCGCATCGCCGATTCCGGGAATGAGTCCCACGACGGCATCGAGACCGATGCGAAACCCGCCCGGCAAGGGAATCGAGTTATCGAGCAACCACGCAAGCGAGCGCAGGCGCCGCAGACGTGCCGATTTCTCGTCGGGACGAATCGGCGAAGTCGGGATGTTTTTCATGCATGTCTCCGCGCAGCGAGTGCGCCGCTCAGGCGCTTACGTACACTTGGTTACAATCCGCAAGCCTAGAAGACAGTTTCGCGCGTCATCATCTCAGTCGACATGACCGAAGCACAGCACATACTGATCGTTGATGACGATCGAGAGATCCGCACACTCTTGCGGGATTTTCTGGAAAAGAACGGCTACCGCGCGACTGCAGTACCCGACGGCAAGGGGATGCGTCGAGCGCTCGAACAATCCCATGTCGATCTGATCGTGCTCGACCTCATGCTGCCCGGCGAAGACGGGCTGACGTTATGCCGCGAACTGCGCGCGAAATCGCAGATACCGGTGCTGATGCTGACGGCGCTGGCGGAGGAAGTCGATCGCGTCGTGGGGCTCGAAGTCGGCGCGGATGATTATCTGGCGAAACCCTTCAGCCCGCGCGAACTGGTCGGGCGGATCAAAGCGATCCTGCGGCGCACCGCTTACATGCCGCGTGAGCCTGCGCCCGAAGCCGTGAACGGTTATCGCTTTGGCGGTTGGCATCTGGATATGACGACTCGCACGCTCACTCATACCGATGGCGCGACCGTGAATCTGAGTGGCGCCGAGTTCCGCTTGCTGAGCATTCTGCTGGCGCATCCAAAACGCGTGCTGTCGCGCATGCAGCTGATGGAACTGCTGCGCGGACGAGACATCGATCCGTTCGATCGCAGCATCGATGTGCGTATCAGCCGTTTACGCCAAACGCTGCGCGATGACGCCCGCTCGCCTACGGTCATCAAGACGGTTTACGGCGAGGGCTACGTCATCGGCGTACCCATCGAAGCGCTGTGATGCTGCGTTACTGGCCCGATTCGCTGTTTGCGCGGTTGTTCCTCGGCACCATCGGCGTCGTCCTGATCACCTTGTTGATCCTGCTGGCCCTCATCGTGCGCGAGCGCCGTGAGTACTCGCTGCTCGAAAGCAGCTCCGATTCCTTTCTCGAAAGCATCGCCGATACCGCTGAAGAACTCGGCGCGATGCCGCCCGTGGCGCGTGATCAGCGCTTGGAGGAACTGCGGGCGCAACGCCGCGGAATCGATCAGCGCTGGCGCGAGCACATCTCCTCACGGCGTGAAAGCCGCGACATGCTCGAACGCGCCGTGCTGGCGCGCGTGCAGCAAAAGCTCGGCGATGACTATGTGGTCCGCGAGATCGATCCCAATCGACCACCGCGCAAGCCCATCACGGTGTACGACGAGCGTTTGATGGAATTGGATGTAGCGGGCGATGTGCCGCGCGGTCGTCCGTTCGCCATGGAGATCGAGCTGCCCGATGGCGAACTCGTCGCATTTCGCATGCCCGCGCCGCGCCCGGGCCCCGAATTGCCACGGCGGATCTTTTTTGATTTCGGCTTGCTCATGTTCACCCTCGGCATCGCTTTGTATGCGATGACGCGCACCATCACGCGGCCATTGGGGAATCTTGCTCAGGCGGCGGATGCCGTGGGGCGCGGTGCGAGCGTCGAGCCCTTGCCCGAGCAGGGCAGTCGCGAATTGCGTGCAGCGACGCGCGCATTCAATTCCATGCAAGAGCGCTTGCGGCGCTACATCGATAGCCGTACCCGCGTGCTCGCCGCCATGTCGCACGACATGCGCACGCCATTGACGCGTTTGCGTCTGCGCGTAGAGTCGATCGACGATGAGCAATTGCGCGCCAAGTGCACTGCCGATCTCGATGAAATGAATGAAATGATTCGCGGTGCGCTCGCCGTATTCCGTGGTCTGAATGACGATGAACTCGCGGTCGGAATCGACATCAACGCCTTATTGGCTGGGATCCGCGAGGAACACATGGAGCTAGGCGCTCAGGTGGAGATTTCAGGTCGTGCCGAGGCACCGTATGTCGGCAAGCCGCTCGCATTGAAGCGCTGCATCGGCAATCTCATCCAAAACGCCATTCAGTATGGTGCGCAAGCCCAGGTCACCGTCGAAGATGGCGCCGCGCTGAACATCAGCATTCGCGATCGCGGTCCGGGAATTCCGGAGGAGTCGCTCGATCGCGTGTTCGAACCCTTTTATCGCTTGGAGTCTTCGCGCAATCGCAACACCGGCGGCACCGGTTTGGGCCTGAGTATTGCGCGCGATATCGCACAAGCTCACGGCGGCGCGCTCGCATTGAAGAATGTTCCAGACGGATTGGAGGCGACGTTGACTTTGCCACGCGGCGGCGCGGCGTAGTCGTTCGTAAGTTTCGCATTCATTTCCTGTTCAGCTGCTTGATGTCAGTCGTCTCGTCAACAGTTGGTAACGATTTCTCACCTCTCGTTCAGTGAGTTCTTCATACAGTGTGATCACACCAACTTCGGGTGGACTGTTTTGGAGATGACGATGCAGACGAAAACTCGATGGCTGGCGGGCGTGTTGGTGCTCATGAGCGGTGCCGCGCTTGCTCAACCGGCGCTCGCTGCGCCAACGCATGGCCGCATGAATATCGACAAGCTCGAAATCCTGTTGGATCTCGATGCTTATCAAAAACAGGAACTGCAAAAACTTCTCGAGGCGCGTCGTGAGGCGATGCAAGCGAAGCGTGAGGAGATGCGCGCCTCGACCACGCGACCAGACTTCGCACAAATGAAAGCTGAACGCGAAGCAGCCCGACTGCAAACCCGCGCTCAACTCGAACAGCTGTTAAGTGAGCAGCAGTTGAAGAAGTTCGATGTGTTGACCGAGCGCTCTGGGAAACGACACAAGCCGCGTCGCGCGCGCGGCTAAGCGTCAACGCACGTGATCCAGCCCACGAAGCCTTCCCTGTGCAAGCAGGAAGGCTTTTTTAGTGAATCAAACTGCTTCGCGCTCAATTGTCCTGCGTAGGCGTCGCAAGAGGCTGGATGCGGTGACGTGTTTGAAAGCCGCCGCGTGCGGGTGGGAAGCGTCCGTCGCGATCATGCGCGCCGCCGTTTGCATTGAACGGATACTCGCCGGCAACCGAGCGGGTCCGGCCGTAGGCTGCTTCGGTATCGGGGCCGCCGACGGCGCTGTAGTCCTTCGGCGGATCGAACAACTCGCTGTCGGGAGCGCTTTCGACCAAATGGTTCGGCACGCCCGGTGTGGCATTGGCGAGTTCAGCGGAAACGTCCGGCGTGTCTTTACGAGTAGTCATGGCAACTCTCCTCATGCTCTTACCAGCAACTCGAGCCATTCTGGAGAGGTTCCCGCACGCACTTGGGAACAAAAGAGAAGTCAGTCGGCCAAGGTCTCGCGCAAGCGCTTCATGTCGAGTGGCTTACGCAAAAGCGTATCGAAGCTAGCGTGCGGCGCTGCTTGCTCGTGGCTCATCGCGATCAAACGTGGCGGATCGCTGATGACTTCGCGAACCTGCGCACTCAATGCTGCAGCATCGAGCGCGCCATCGACGTCGATGAGAAGCGCTGCGGGAGCATGTTCGCGGATCGCATCTAGCGCGTTGTCAATGCTATACGCGGTGTGTGTTTCCCAGCCTTCGAGTTGCGCCAGCATCGCCAGGCTGTCCGCAGCATCGCGATGTGCATCCACGATCAGCACGCGTCCGTTCGAGCGTACTGGCGGCACGAGTGGCAGGCGCAGCGCGATCTGCGCAACTTGGTCGCGCATGCTGATATCGACCTGGATGTTCTCAGTACGCAGCGCATCGGTGAGCGTCGCGATGCTAGGTGGTTGGTGAGCGCCATCCTTGAGCGGATAGCGCAATTCGAGCAGTACGGTATCGCCATCGAGGCGGGTCGTTAATTCCAGTGCGGCATGCCGCTGCGCCGCGTCCGCTGCATCCAGCAGCAAATAGAGCAAGGCGCTTTTGAGCAGCTTGCGAGATGCATGCACGCATCTGTCGGACGGGATGGCTGGTGAGACATCGACGCGATAAAGATCGTGGCGCACATCGCGCAGACACTCTTCGATCAGCTCGGACAGTCGGACCGGGCCAGGCGGTGTCGCGCGTGGCGCGATGTCTTCAAGCAGGCGCTGCAGCGCCTCCTGCGTGCGACCCAATTGCTGCTGCAAAAGCTTCACGCATTCCGCAGGCGTGACGCGTGGCGAGTCGTTCGCCAACGCGCGGCCCAGCAACTCGGTACCGGACATCAAGCCGTGAATGAGATTCTTGAAATCATGCTCGAAGGTGTTGCGCCGCCGCTCGAGCAATTGCGCATGCAGTGCGCTCGTCACCAGGGTAGTGCCTTCGAGTTCGACGAGCGGTTTGGGCGGATGAGACATGGCAGGCACCGGCAGTCGCTCAACGGCAGCGACGAGAAAGCAATCATCGGCGTGTGACGTTAAACATCCCTCGTGCCGATCGCAAGGCGCGTAGCCGGGACGCAGCAGCGGCGCTTCGCGCAGGCAGCAAATGAGGTCGGACGATCCAGGGTCGCTTCGGCCTAAGTCGCTGTTTCTCTCGACGTTACTTTGACGTTAACTACGCGAGGGGCTGCTACGATGCACGCCCTTGAAGACGAGGCGGGGTCGAACGTTGGCGAACAGGGAGCAATTGACGGCGGCGGCGGAGCAGTTCCGCGCGAGCGGCTTGCTTGGCAAGCCGGGTTCGCTGTCGCGTCTGTTCGATTACCTGTTGGATCGTTCGCTTGCGGATGAGGCGCCGAAAGAAATCGAAATCGCCCTTGAGGTGTTCGGCAAGAGTCCCTCGTTCGATGTGTCGCAAGATGCTGTCGTGCGCGTGTATGTGCACAAATTGCGGCGTCGGCTCGATGACTTTTATGCCAAATCGGGCGAGGGGGTGCCTGGCAAACTCGTCATTCCAAAGGGCGAATATCGCATCGTGCTCGAGGCGCCGGCAGTCGCAACGCCCACGCCCACGCCCACGGTCACTCCGCCGGTGCAGGCCGAAACGCCGCGCACCGCGTGGCGATGGCCGCTGGCTGCGTTGCTGATCGGACTATTCCTCGGCGCAGGTTTCGCCTGGCTTGCAACGCGCGGAGATGCAGATTCATCACTCGAGGCGCTGCGCGCGAGCCCGATCTGGGCACCGGTGCTGGAAGACGATGTTCCCGTGACGATCGTCGTCGGCGACTACGCACTGTTAGGTGAAACCGACGAGAGCGGCAGCGTGCGACGCCTGGTGCGCGAGTTCTTCATCAACTCGAACAGCGACTTCATCGAGTACACGGAACTGGATCCGACGTTCGTCCAGCAATACCGCAATATCAATCTGAGCTATTTGCCGACGTCGAGCGCCTTCGTCTTGCAGGACATCGCCCCGATTCTGGGCCGCCGCAAACCCGTCAACGTGGCAATGATGTCGAATTTCGATCCCAGCCTGCTCAAATCGAGCCATGTGGTCTATGTCGGATTCTTCAGCGGTCTTGGTGTGCTCGGTGATCCCGTTTTCGCCGCTTCGCGGATCACTCCCGGTGGCTCATTCGATGAGCTGGTCGATCACGAAAGCGACATGGCTTACGTGAGCACGGCGATGCCGCAGCCGGGCGGCGATCATAGTTATCGCGACTATGCTTATTTTTCGAGCTTCGAAGGCCCGGCGGGCCATCGCGTGCTCGTGATTGCCGGAACCCGCGATACCGGCGTGCGTCAGATGGGCGAGATCTTGAGCCAGGCTGACTCGCTCGAGGTACTTGCGCAGCATGCGGGCGCTGCGACGCAGTTCGAATCGCTTTACGAGGTGTACGGTGTCGGCAAGACGAGCTTTCGAGCGAAACTGCTGTTTGCGACGCCGATGCGAGATGTCAGCGCCTGGGATATTCCGCAGTAAGTTCGTCAGTCAGCCAATGAGATGAGCTACGTTCGTATCACGATCTCGCTGTTGATCGTCATCCTCAGCACCTTCGTACACGTGCCGATCGTCGTCGCGGGCGCCTTGGTCAAGGCGGTGTTGCCGCTGAAATCCGTGCGGCGTGTGTGCGATCGCGTGTTAATTGGTACAGCGGAGAGTTGGAACGCACTCAACACGCACCTGATCCACCGGTTCACGCGTATGCGCTTCGTCGTTCACAACGAAGCGACTTTCAGGCGCGACGGCCATTATCTGGTGTTATCCAATCACCAAAGCTGGGTAGATATCCCAGTGCTGGAAGCGTTGTTGAACCGGCGCGTGCCGATGCTGCGATTCTTTCTCAAAAGTCAGCTGTTCTGGGTGCCGCTGCTGGGACTTGCCTGGTGGGCGCTCGATTTTCCGTTCATGAAACGTTATTCGCGCGAGACGCTCGCTCGCCGCCCCGAACTTGCAGGGCGCGACATCGAAGCGACACGCCGCGCTTGCGAGAAATTCCGCGGCATTCCGGTGTCGTTGATCAATTTTGCGGAAGGTACGCGCTTCACGCCGACGAAGCATGCGACCCAGAAGTCTCCGTATCGGTATCTGCTGCGGCCGAAAGCCGGTGGGGTTGCTTTCGTGCTCGATGCGATGGGCGATGCCATGCATTCGATCCTCGATGTCACGATCGTTTATCCGCACGGCGTGCCGACGATCACCGATCTGTTCGCTGATCGAGTGCCCGAAGTGCGCGTCCACATTCGCGAACTGCCCATTCCGCCGGCGCTCGTCGGCGGCGACTATTCGAACGATGCGCCGTTTCGGGAGCTGTTTCAGGCGTGGATGAATCGCCTGTGGGAGGAGAAGGACGCACGCATCGCCCTGCTGCGAAACGAGACGCAGGATCAGGATCAGAGCCGAGGGCCTCAATCTTCGCGTCCGGCGTTAATCACGACCAGGTGACTGCACCGCGCCCGAAATCAAAACACGTACCGCATGCTCAGTTCGGCAGTGCGCGGCGCTTCCAGACGCGGTGTCAGCGATGAGGCGCCGGTCGTATACAGCTCGTCCGTCAAGTTACGCCCGCGCAGCGTCGCGGTGACCGACCCGATACGCACCGTCGCCGACGCATCCACCGTCGTATAAGCGTCGACTTTGATGCTGTTGTTGGTGTTGGCCCAGCGCTCGGACACGTGCCGCATTCCCGCGGTAAACGACCACATACCCATGTCACGTACTACGAACAAGCCAGCGATGATGTCGGGTACGTTGGTCGAGTGATTGCCGGAACGTGAAATGATGCCGTTGGCGCCGAGGTTCTCGTTGAAATCCTCGTATTCGGCCTTCCACGTGTAGGCGAGATTGCCATCGATGCGCCAACCGGCCGCGGGCGCAAGTGACAACGCGAATTCGGCGCCTTGCGCCACTTGTGCGCCGATCTGCGAGTTCAACCGCACTTCATCGATGATCGTGGAGGTGAGCAGATCCTCTTTCTTGATGTCATACACCGCGACCGTCAGATCGCCGCGCTGACCCCAGAAGCTGCTTTTCACACCAACCTCGAACTGGGTGCCTTTCTGCAAGCTGTAGTCGGCATGTGAGGCATTCAGGCTCACCAGCTGCGAGACGGGCTGCGCAGCACGGCTGTAGCTTGCGTAGACATTCGTGTCAGCAGTGATCGAGTACACGGCGCCGAGGCGGCCGGTGAAGGGCGAATACGATTTGGCAAAGGGCGCTGCAGATTCCGTCAGCGACGTGCGCTCCACATCGATGCTGTCGTAGCGCAGTCCGCCGATGAGTTTGAGCTTGTCGGTTGCGTCGAGCACGTTTTCCACATACGCCGCCGTCGTCGTCGTGACGACATTGGAGGTGGGGATGAACTGCGTATCCGGGCTGTACCAGGGCGCTGCGCCTTCGAGCGGTACGCTCAGCGGCGGCGGCAGCGCAGGAGAGGGTTGGCCGCCATTGCGGATCTGATCGTTGTCCTCATACAGCGCGCCGATGAGCAACCGATTCGGCCGTCCAGCGACTTTGCCCGTCCAGGTCAAGTCGATGCGATTGCCGAGTTGCAGGTCGTCGCGATAGATCAGAAACAAGCTGCCCCGTTCAACGTGCTGCGTTGCCGGATTCCACACGTAACTCTCGGCATTGCGCCATTCCAGATCCTGGGTTGCAGCATACGCTTCGTTTCGCAGCGCCCAGGCGTTGTCGAAATGCGTTTGGAAAGTCAGGCGATAGAACGCGTTCTCGGCGCGCGAGAAATTATCTTCCAGGTTGTAATTGACGCGGCGGTGGGCGCGTTCGATGCGCGGATTCACCAACGTGTCGGTCGATGAGCTGGCACGTCGCACCTCTTGCATACCATCGATTCCGATCACGGCGTCGTACACGCGTGGCGTGCCGTAATAGCTCGCGACATCGTCTTTGAGGTAAGTGGCGGCAAGCGACACGCTCGTGCGCTCGCTGATTTCCCAACGCACATCCGTTGCGAAGGCGTTGTATTCGTAGCCGCTGTTAGCGACGTAACCATCGCTCGTGCTATGCGATGCATCGAAGCGGTAATACACGTTCTCGATACCGCTGGGGCCGCCTACCCCCAAGCCGGCGCGATAGGTGTCCCATTCGCCGGCACTCAAATAGGTTTCTCCCACGAAGGTTGTGGGCGCCTGTTTGGACACGTAATTCACTGCGCCACCCACCGCGCCTTCGCCATAGAGCAGCGATGCAGGACCTTTGAGAACCTCGATACGCTCGAATAAGAAGGAGTCGAGCGGACGCGAAGCTTGCGAGTTCGTGTTCTGGCGGATGCCATCGCGCATGACCGTGACGTCGTTGCCGCCGAAACCACGCGTGCTATAGCTCGGAATCGAACCCACGCCGGTGCTGCCCTGCATGCCAACGGCGAATTCGATGGCCTCCAATGCGGTTCGGGCCCCTGCTGCTTGGATCAGTTCCTGGGTCACGACGGATACGCTCGCGGGCAGATCACGGATCTGGATGCCAAGACGCGAACCGGTGAAGGCGACATCGTCGAGATCTACGGAGCGTTCACGCGCAGCTTCGACCGTGATGGTTTCCTGTGTCCGATTCGCTTCGCTTGCGTACACGACGATCGGCGCCAGGGTGACGAGCGTGAGGGAGACGACGGGCGCCAAGACGGTTCGCGGCTGGATCACAGGAGTGCCTCATGCTGAGCGGCGCTAAGCCTGGGAGCGCGAGGGTGGAGTCGGGCGCGCAAGAACGTCAGTAATTTACGGTTACAGCGCGTTAACCGAATACCAGAAACCGTAATTAACGTGACGTCGCGCGCGCTGCGATGAGAATGAAACGCGTGTCACCCCGCTCGCGCCTCACTCGCATGGATCCATCGCACTCGGTGTTCGGCTACTGGACCGCGTATCGCCGCGCGGTCTGCTCGCGGATCGTTGCGGCCGTTGTGGGCGGCTATCTGTTCGCGACCGTGGTGGCGGCCTTCTGTTCGCGGCTCATGCACGCCGATCAGACAGCGGCGGTGACCACTGCGCTGCTTTCGAGTTTCTTGATTTACGCGTTCGCCATCATGTGGGCGTTTGCCGCGCGCACCGCGTGGCGGGCCTGGCTCGGACTGCTCGTGCCGAGCGCCGTCATGTGCCTGCTGCTCTCGCTCACGAACCCTGGGTTGTCATGAAAGAAGGCTTTCGCCAGTCGATGGCGTGGTTGCACACCTGGGTCGGCCTGGTGGTGGGCTGGGTGCTTTTTTTCGTCTTCCTGACCGGCACCACCGCTTACTTCGATACGGAAATCGATCGCTGGATGCAGCCCGAGCGGCCGTTACGCGGTGCGCAAACGAATACCGAGCAAGCGATCGACGCGGCGCTTGCGCGCTTGCAGCGGCAGGCGCCGGAGGCAGAGCAGTGGACGATTCAGCCGCCTCAGGGCCGCGAGCCAGACTTGCGCATCAGCTGGCGCATTGCTGCGCCTGCCGGTGAGCGCGCAAGCAATGTGACCGAGGTGCTCGATGAGATCAGTGGCGCGCCGGTGCAGTGGCGCGACACGGGCGGCGGTCAGTTGCTCTACAAAATGCATTATCGGCTGCACTACGTGAAGCAGCGCACGGGCTACTGGACTGTCGGGCTGTGCACCATGTTCATGCTGGTGGCGATTCTCACCGGCATCGTCACGCACAAAAGAATCTTCAAGGACTTCTTCACATTTCGACCGCGCAAAGGTCAACGCTCCTGGCTCGATGCGCATGCGCTCGTCAGTGTCACCGCGCTGCCGTTTCACTTGATGATCACGTATAGCGGTCTCGTGTTTTACATGACCGTCTTCATGCCGCTGATCGTCAGCGCGACGTACGGCTTCGGCGACGACAACCGCCGTGCCTTTCGCTCGCAGCCGCCTTCCATCGCACAGCAAATCGACGCTGCAGGTGTTCATGCGCCGCTTGCGCCGCTGCAGCCAATGCTGGCAATCGCAAAGCAGCAATGGGGCGGCAGTGAAATCCGCTCGATCAATATTCGGCATCCGGGCGATGCCAACGCACGTGTTGCGATTGCGCGATCACGCACGAATACGCAAAGCGGCAGCGATCAGATGATCTTCGACGGCGTCAGTGGTGCGTTGCTCGATCCGCGCGGACCGCAGCGCTCCACGCCGCGGCAGGTCCACGACACCTTGCTCGGATTGCATGAAGGGTTGTTTGCCGGCACGGTACTGCGTTGGCTGTATTTTCTGAGCGGTGTTCTAGGCACCGCGATGGTTGGCACGGGTCTCGTGTTGTGGACCGTGAAACGGCGCACTCAAGCGGCCGCGGGTCGACACGTCAAAGGTCTGCAACTCGTCGAACGTCTTAATGTCGGCACCATCCTCGGCCTGCCGAGCGCCATCGCTGTGTATTTCTGGGCAAATCGGCTCATTCCTGTGGACCTGCCGGGGCGGGCGCCCTGGGAAGCCCATGCGATGTTCATCAGTTGGGCGCTGATTCTGTTGTATTGCGCGCGGCGCCCGATCGCGCAGGCATGGCGGGAGTTGGCCGTGCTCGCGGCAATGCTGTGCGCGCTCTTGCCGGTGGTGAACTGGCTTACTACCGAGCGGCATCTCGGCGTCACGTTGCCGCGCAGCGGCTACGCGGGCGATTGGGCGCTCGCGGGGTTTGATTTGGCGGTGCTGGCCTTCGGCGTGTGCTTTGCGGCGTTGGCCGCGCACTTGGCAAGACGCGAGCGCACGAAAACGCAGTGCGAAATGCCGACAAGCGGCGAACTTGCGATCGAGTCTTAGCGTCAGCGCCGCGCGCTTTCGATCATTCCCTTGATCCTGGCTGCCAAGGCTTCGATCGCAAACGGCTTGGTGATGATCTCCATTCCAGCACCCAAAAATTTGTTATCGAACTGCGCGTTGTGGGCATAGCCGGTCATGAACAGCACTTTCAGGTCGGGCCGCTGCAGGCGCGCCGTATCGACGAGTTGTTGTCCATTGAGGCCGGGCAAGCCGACATCGGTGATCAACAAGTCCAAGCGCGTCGCGCTCTCGATCGCGCGTAAGCCGCTCGGGCCGTCCTCCGCCTGCAGCGCGCGATAGCCAAGTTCGAGCAACACGTCGACGACCAATTCACGCACGACATGCTCGTCTTCGACGACCAGCACGACTTCACCGCGTTCGGTGCGATGCGCATCCACGGGCGGCGCGTCGGCTTCTGTATCGATCTCGCCATCGCCGCTGTAGCGCGGTAGATAAATCTTCACCGCGGTACCGCGATCGACTTCGGAATGAATCGTCACGTAGCCGTCGGATTGACGCGCGAAGCCGTAAATCATCGACAAGCCAAGTCCTGTGCCCTGGCCCAGCGGTTTGGTGGTGAAGAACGGCTCGAAAGCTTTGTTCAAAACGGCGGGCGACATACCCGTGCCGGTGTCGCTGACGGTGATGCACACGTATTGGCCCGGCGCCAACTCATGCGTACGGCCAGCTGTATGCGTGTCGACATGCGCGTTCGTCACCTCGATCGTGAGCGTGCCGCCCGCGGGCATGGCGTCGCGTGCATTGATCGCGAGATTCAGGACGGCGTTCTCCAGCTGGTGAGGATCACAACACGTCAGCCATACGCCATTTGCCGCGGGAATATCGAGGCGGATCGATTCGCCGATCGTACGGCGCAGCAACTCCTCCATCCCCTGCAGCAGCCGATTTGCGTTGACGGGTTTCGGATCGAGTGGTTGCCGCCGCGAGAACGCGAGCAAGCGATGCGTGAGTGATGCCGCACGATTTGCAGCGGTCATGGCCGCCGTCGCGTACGCGTTCACATCGACCGTGCGGCCTTGCGCAAAACGCCGTTGCATCATGTCGAGCGAGCCAATGATGCCGGTCAAAAGATTATTGAAGTCGTGCGCAATGCCGCCGGTGAGCTGGCCGACTGCTTCCATTTTCTGCGATTGCCGCAGTGATTCTTCGGCTTCGGCGAGGCGCGCCTGATCGCGAACGCGCTCGCTCACATCGT
>CAZIXV010000014.1:0-26259 GCA_964543105.1 uncultured Steroidobacteraceae bacterium | reverse complement strand
CAGCTGGATGCACACGCCGGCCGGCCATGAAGTACGCGATGGCGTGTTTCATGCGGTGAACTGGTGGCAGATCATTTTCAATCCCTCGTTTCCGATCCGTCTGACGCACATGGTGCTCGCCGCCTTTCTGACGACGTGTTTCGTCATCGGCGGAGTGAGTGCGATTTATTTATTGCGCGGCGAGCATCGTGAAGGCGGCCTCTTGATGCTGAAAATGGCGACCGCCTTTGCCGTCATCACGGTGCCCTTGCAGATCTTTATCGGCGATCTTCACGGGCTCGAGGTGCACGAGTATCAACCGGTGAAACTCGCCGCGATCGAAGGTCACTGGGAAACCGGCCGCGGCGTACCGTTGTTGTTGTTCGCGGTACCCGATGAAGAGAATGAAACGAATCACTATGCCGTCGGCATTCCCAAACTCGGCAGCCTCATCATCACGCACGATCTCGATGGCGAAATTGCGGGGCTCAAAGAAGTACCACCTGAAGAGCGTCCGCCCGTTGCTCCCGTGTTCTACGCATTTCGCGTGATGGTCGCCATTGGCGTGTTGATGTTGATCACTGCGTTCTGGTCGCTATGGCGCTGGCGCGGCAATCGCCTGGCCGAGTCGCCCGCTTTACTGCGCATGTGGGCGTGGATGGCGCCTACCGGATTCATCGCCGTGCTGGCGGGCTGGTACACGACAGAGATCGGCAGACAACCCTATGTAATTTACGGACTCATGCGCACGAGCGAGGCGGCGACACCCATCGGCGCAGCAAGCGTAAAGACCTCGCTGGTCGCATTTGGCACTATTTATCTGTTCGTGTTTATCGCAGGTGGTTATTACCTGCTGAAGTTGTTGCGCAAGGGACCGCAACCTGTCGCGGACGATCTGCGTCATCCCGAAGACAAGCGCCCCGCCCGTCCGATGTCAGTACCGGAGGACGCCGTGGAACCGAGCTGATTGCGCGACGCTCCTGTCTTGTCCCTGCAACGGTCAACGAGCAACGCGAATGGATCCCATCCTCCCCGTTCTCTGGTTCGGCATCATCGGCTTCGGTGTCGTGATGTATGTATTACTCGATGGGTTCGTACTCGGCATCGGCATTCTGGCGCCGTTTTCCGAGAACACCTCGCACCTCGACCAGATGATGAATACGGCGGCGCCGATCTGGGACGGCAATGAAACCTGGCTGGTTCTGGGCGGCGCTGGGCTGTTCGCCGCGTTTCCCAAGGCCTACGCAATCATGCTGTCGGGGTTGTATCTGCCGGTGTTGCTGATGCTGATCGCGTTGGTCTTGCGCGGCGTCTCGTTCGAGTTTCGCTTCAAGGCGCATTCATCGAAACGCCTGTGGGGCATCTGCTTCGGTATCGGTTCGATCTGCGCCGCGTTCGCGCAAGGCGTGATGCTTGGCGCAATCGTCGAAGGCATGCCATTGCAAGGCGGTAAATATCTCGGCGGACCGTTCGAGTGGTTCAGTCCGTTCTCGATGCTGACCGGCGTAGCCGTCGTGTTCGGTTACGCATTACTCGGCAGCACCTGGCTGATTCTGAAAACCAGCGGGGAGTTGCAGAACATTGCCTACAACCTGACGCGCCCACTCGTGGCGGTCACGATCGCGTTCATGGCCCTCGTCAGCGCTTGGCTGCCGTTTCTCAGCAGCCAGATCATGGCGCGCTGGTTCGAGAGCGGAAATTTCATCTATCTATCGCCCATTCCGTTGCTGGCGCTCGTCAACGCGGTGTGGTTGTGGCGCGCGGTCATGCGCCGCGCCGAGACCGCGCCGTTCATTCTCGCGCTTACGTTTTTCGGCCTCGGCTTCGTTGGGCTCGTGCTCGGCATGTGGCCGAACATCCTGCCGCCGGATCTGAGCATCTGGGAGGCGGCCGCACCACCCTCGAGCCAGGGCTTCGTGCTCGTCGGCACCCTCATCATGCTGCCCGCCGTCCTCGGCTACACGTATTGGTCGTACTCGGTGTTCAAGGGGAAGGTAACGCCGGATGCTGGTTACCACTGACGGATGGGCGCTTGCGGATAGGCGATAGGCGATAGGAAGGGTGGATCAGCGGTTAGCAGTTGGCGGTTAATGGATGCCGCCCCAACCTGCGCGGCATGGAAGCCCGAATGCCGCGAGCGCCTACCATCCGCGATCGCCTATCGCCCATCGCCTATCCGAGTTATGTCATTAGGGTCATTGCCCCTTACCCTGAGCGCGACGTACGATGACATAACCTGGACCTCGCAATATCAGAACGATCTGCACGGCAACGGATGGCCCTGCAATGCTCATGACAGGATTTCGGATCGTTAGGCAGGGCGCTATATGAAAATCCTCATCATCGATGATCACCCGTTGTTTCGTGCGGGCTTTCACGCGGTTCTCGAACAGAGCGATTTGGACGCCGAGGTGCTGAGCGTCTCGTCGATGGCCGAAGGCATACAGGTGCTGCGGCGCGATGGCGATGTTGCTCTGGTATTGCTCGATATCCACCTGCGAGGCGAAGACGGCTTCAATGCCATGCAGGTAATCGGGGAAAAATTCCCCACCACCGCATGCATCATGATTTCCGGCGACGAACAAGAAGCGGTCGTGAATCGCGCGATTGCTTGCGGTGCCTCGGGATTCATCCCGAAGTCGTACACCGCCGATGAAATGATCGCCGCGATCCGCAAAGTGCTGAACGGGGATGTGTTCGTTCCTGCACCGACTCAGCCGGCGGCTCAGAATGACCCCTCGACTGCCCTGACGCTGCGCCAGCTCGAAGTCATCAGCATGCTCGGCCGCGGCTTCAGTAATAAAGAAATCGCTCGCGCGCTCGACGTCGCCGAGCGCACCGTCAAAGCCCACGTCAGCGCGGTGTTCGAGGCGCTCAATGTGCGCAACCGCACCCAGGCGGTGCTGGTCGCACAAAAACGTGGCTATTTGCCGTCATCGGGCTCGGGTTACGCCGCCGCCTCGCAGTAACCCTCCACCTACCCTTTCATGGATGCCGCTTCCTTACGACGCGTTGAAGAACAACGCGTCGCGATGCTGTTTGCGAACCGCTGGGCCGTTTCAAGCTCGGCACTCATCATGGCGGCGCTCATCGCCTTTATCGCTTGGCCGAGTTCGACGCCGCTACGCGTACTGAGCTGGGTCGGCGTCGTCATCGCCATTCAGGGCGGCTTGCAGGTTCTCGGCAAGAGTTATCGACGCCATCGCGACGAGGTCGATCCGCGCACCTGGGCTGCGCGTTTTGCGCGCGCTTCCGTTGTCGCCGGCATCGTCTGGGGTTCAGCGGTCTTCGTGCTCGTGCCCGGCGACCAGCCGCTGACCCTTGCGCTGATTTCTGCGTGCCTGGCGGGCCGCGCGACCGTGAGCACGATGACGCATGCGTATTACGCCCCGGCGCTGAACGGCTTCACGGTGCCGATCTTTGGCATGCTCGCGCTGCGCTACGTAATGATCGGCGGTTACAGCAACGCGGCGCTCGGCGTGATGTGGCTTGCGGTGCTGGGTTACATCTTGTTGTTCGTGGACAAGCAGGTACGCGCGATCACCGGCGAGATCCGCTTGCGTGTCGAGAATGAAGCGCTCGTGACTGAGCTACGTCGCCAGAACGCGATTGCCGAACAAGCACGCGTGGCGGCCGAAGAAGCGAGCTTGTCGAAGTCGCGCTTTTTCGCCGCAGCCAATCACGACCTGCGCCAACCCTTGCATTCTCTCGGCCTGTTCGCGACGGCACTGCGTGCCGGCTCCGAGGGTCGCGCGGGGATCAAACTCGTCGATCAAATTTTGCAATGCACGGATTCGCTCGAGCGCTTGTTCGACAATCTGCTCGACATCTCGCGACTGGATGCCGGACAAGTGGCCGTCAAACGCACCATCGTGCCGCTCAATGATGTGCTCACCAGACTGCGCAGCATGTTCACGATTCCAGCGCAGGAGAAGCATCTGAAACTGCGCCTGCGGCCTTCGACGCTGCACGTGAATACGGACGCCACGCTGCTGTTTCGCATTTTGTCGAATCTCGTCTCGAACGCGCTGCGCTACACCGAGGCGGGCGGCATCGTCGTCGGCTGCCGCCGTCGCGGCGACAAAGTTCTGATCGAAGTGTGGGATACGGGCATCGGCATTCCCGCCGAACATCAAGAACGCATCTTCGAGGAGTTCTATCAACTCCATAATCCCGAGCGCGATCGTACGCGCGGCCTGGGTCTCGGCCTTGCGACGGTACGGCGCATCGGGCATCTATTGGATCATCCGGTCCGTTTGCAATCGCGCGTTGGGAAAGGATCGCGCTTCACGATCGAAGTGCCGATCGCCGATCCTTCGCGCATTCCGACAACCACGGTCACGGTCGAGCACAAGGTGCCGAATCTGCTGGGCGGCAAATTCATCGTCGTCATCGACGATGAGGCCTCGGTACGGCTCGGCATGGAAAGTTTGCTCGTGAGTTGGGGCTGCACCTGTCTCACTGCTTCGGATGCCGATGAAGCGCTCGCGGGGATGGCAGGCCGCAAACCGGATTTCATCATTGCCGACCTTCGGCTGCGTGGTGATGCCACCGGCATCGATGCGATCCGCACGCTGCGCGCCGCACTGGGCGAGGACATTCCTGCCGTGCTGGTTTCGGGTGATACGGCGACCGAACAATTGCGCAAAGTCAGCGCCGCGGGTTTGACGCTGATGCACAAGCCGTTGAAGGCGGTACGGCTGCGCGCGCTGCTCAATCACGAATTCGCCAAGGCACGTAGCGCCGTCGAGACCGCTTGAACCGGTACACTGCGCCGCCATTGGCCCTCTATTCGACCGGTTGCAGCGCTCATGTCACGTGATTCGAGTAAATCCACCCCCGGCGTTCGCCTGCAAAAAGCCATGGCGGATGCGGGCATCGGCGCACGCCGCGATTGCGAAACGATGATTGCGGCGGGCCGCGTCAAGGTGAACGGGCAAGTCGTCACCGAACTGCCGTGTTTCATCGATCCGCGCCGCGACGTCGTGCATCTCGATGACCAGCTGCTCGATCTGCCCGATACGATCACGGATGCGCCGCGCGCCTCCATCTACTACTTGGTCAATAAACCCAAAGGCGTGATCACCACGACACGCGATCCCGAAGGGCGGCGCAATGTACTCGAGCTATTGCCGCCCAATGTACGCCGCACCGAGCGGCTGTATCCCGTCGGGCGCTTGGACGCCGATTCCACCGGCCTGCTGTTGATTACGAATGATGGCGACCTCGCCTATCAGCTCACGCATCCGAAGTTCGGGGTTGCCAAGGAATACCGAGTGGCGTGCACCGGCCTGGTGACGGCAGAACAACTGCAGAAGCTGAAACAAGGCATGTATCTCATTACACCTTCGGGTGATGGCACGAAGGCGTCCAAACGCGCGACGCTGGAGTCGGTGCGTATTTTGAAGCGCTTCGTCGATCGCAGTCGCGGCGATCGCACGCTGTTGAGCATCACGCTCAAAGAAGGTCAGAACCGCGAAATTCGCCGCATGCTGGCGCGCGTGGGTTTGAAGGTCCGTGAGCTGGAGCGTGTGGCGATCGGACCGTTGCGCGCCCCTGGCCTGAAGCCAGGTCAGATCAAGCTGCTCGGCAAGAAGGACGTCGACAAGTTGCGCGCGGCGACACTGACGGTGGCGAGTGAATCGGCGCCGCGCCGCGATGGCGTCAGGAAAAAGAGAACGAAGAGGCAGTAGGAGTCGTACGACCTACAGCGGTTCGTTTTTCTTTACTGGCCGCACCAAACCTTCTTGCGCCACCGAGGCGATCAGGCGGCGCTCGCGATCGTAAATCTGACCGCGGGTGAAACCGCGTGCGCCGCCTGCGAACGGGCTCAGGGTATCGACGAGTACCCATTCATCCGCTCGTGCGGGGCGATGAAACCACATCGCGTGATCCAGGCTGGCCATCATCACATCGCCGGACATCGTCGAGGGGATGTGTTTGAGCGTAACGGTGGAGGTGAGGAAGTAATCGGAGAGGTACGCAAGCGCCGCCATTTGCGTCAGCGGATCATCCGGAAGTTTCGACACCGAGCGAATCCAGTACAAACCGCGCGTCGCGGTCGATTTGCGCAAGAAATAATCTTCTGGACTAACCGGTTTCATTTCGACGATGTCGCGCTCGAAAGGTGGCAGGGCATCAGCGGGCACCCGATCTGCGTACTCCTGACTCAATTCCGTCAAGCTGCGCAATGACTCCGGATCCGGCACATTGACGTCCAAGTCCACGTCGTGCTCGAAACCTGCTTCGGCGCGATGAAACGACAGCTCCATATGAAAAATCGTTTTGGCGCGCTGACGTGCGACGACGCGGCGCGTGGAGAAGCTACCGCCATCGCGAGTGAGCTCGACGTCATAGATGACCGGGATATCGCTCATGCCAGCGAGCAGAAAATATCCGTGTAGCGAATGCGCCGTGCGCGAGGGATGCACCGTCAGCGCCGCGGCTTTCAAACCTTGGCCGAGGATCTGCCCGCCGAACAGCGAGCGATTGCGATTGATTTGGTTGACACGGCTGCGAAATAGATTGGTATCGAGCTGTTCCAGCTCGAGCACTTCGCTCAAATCGCGCGGCGCCGGGGGCGCGGCATTCGGTGGGGTACTCATAGCCGCGAGTGTAGCGCGGTTGCAGTATCGCCTTCGCGCCGCCCTACTCGGACTTGCTGATTTTCGTTAGGCTCTACGGCCCGCAAATCACCGCATCGAATTCGATGCGCGATGACTCCATGACACATCGACATCCGTGACTGATCGCCTGCCTATCGACGACACTCTGCCGCAATTGCATGCGGCATTCGCGCAATCGAACAATGTCGTCCTGCAAGCGCCGCCCGGCGCCGGCAAATCCACGCGCGTACCGCTTGCGTTGCTCGACGCTGCATGGGTGGGCGACAAAAAAATCGTCATGCTCGAACCGCGACGGCTCGCGACACGCGCAGTTGCAACGCGCATGGCAGCCACCCTTGGTGAAAGTGTCGGCCGCACGGTCGGTTATCGCACGCGGCTCGACACCCGCGTTGGGCCTGCGACACGCATCGAAGTCGTCACCGAAGGCATTCTCACCCGCTGGTTGCAGCGCGATCCGGCGCTCGAAGAAGTTGCGCTCGTCATCTTCGATGAGTTTCACGAACGCAGTCTGCAAGCCGACTTGGGACTCGCTTTGGTTCTCGATGCGCAAGCTGCACTGCGCGAGGACCTGCGCGTGCTCGTCATGTCCGCAACACTCGATGGCGAAGCGGTTGCAGCACTGCTCGATCAGGCGCCGCTCGTCACCTCGAGCGGTCGCAGTTTTCCGGTCGATATCCGTTACCGTGAGCGCATCGCACGTACGCAGACGCAGGAGCGCGCGCTGCACGAACTAATCGCCGCGACGGTGCAGCATGCACTCGAAAGCGAAGACGGCGATTGCCTCGTCTTTCTGCCCGGCCAAGCCGACATTCATCGTACGCAACGGCTCTTGGAAGAGCGCATCTTGCCGCAAGGCACACGGATCATGCCGCTGTATGGCGATCTGCCGCTCGAACAACAAGACGCGGCCATTCGTCCAAGTGTTGCTGGGACGCGGAAAGTCGTGCTCGCCACGAACATCGCCGAAACGAGCCTGACGATCGAAGGCGTGCGGATCGTCGTGGATTCGGGGCTCGAGCGACGGATGCGTTTTCATCCCGCTTCCGGGATGAGCCGACTTGAAACACAACGCATCTCGCGTGCGTCGGCGGACCAACGCTGCGGACGTGCAGGCCGCCTCGAAGCCGGCGTGTGCTATCGACTGTGGTCGCAAAGTGAGCACGCTGCACTGGCTGCGCACACGCCGGCGGAAATCGTCGGCGCCGATCTGGCCCCGCTGGCACTCGAGCTGGCGAACTGGGGCATCGCCGATCCTGCGGCGCTGCAATGGCTCGATCCGCCGCCCAACAGCGCCTTCGCGCAAGCGCGCGATCTGTTGCGTTCGCTCGATGCGCTCGATCCGCAGGGACGCATCACCGACCACGGCCGTCGCGCGGCGCAACTCGGCACGCACCCGCGCTTGGCGCACATGATCGTGCGCTCGATCGAACACGGTAAGTTGCGTCTCGCGCTCGAAATCGCCGCACTGCTCAGCGAACGCGACATCTTGCGCAGCGACGGTCGCGGTACGGTGCGCGATGTCGATCTGCGGCTGCGCATCGATGCCTTACGCGATCGTCGGCGTCTGCCGGCGGGACTAACGGTGGATCAAGGCGCTCGACAGCGCGTAGTGCGCACCATCGAGCAACTCGCGCGGCAAGTGCGCGCGCCACGCGATGACGGCGGCGACGATGTCGACGCCGACACCGGTGTACTGTTGGCGCTCGCCTATCCGGATCGCATTGCAATGACGCGCGGCGGCAGTGGGCGATATGTGCTCTCAGCAGGACGCGGCGCAACGCTCGTCGGCACGCATGCGTTAGCGCGTGCCGAGTTTCTCGTGATCGCTGAACTCGACGGCGGCGAGCGCGAAGCGACGATTCGCCTGGCCGCACCGATCGAGCGCGAAGCATTGGAGCGCGCCTTCAGTGCGTCGATCGAAAACCGCGAACGCATCGAATGGGATTCGCGCGAGCAGATCGTCCTCGCGCGTCGCGAACGGTGGCTGGGTGCGCTCAAGTTGGCGGAACAACGCCTCGACCGCCCGGATCCAGCACGACTCACCACCGCAATGCTGACCGGCGTGCGCGAGCTTGGTCTTGCGCAGTTGCCCTGGTCGAAAGAAGCACGCGCCCTGCAGGCACGCATCGAATTCGCACGACGCACCGATCCGCGCGCACAACCGCCCTGGCCCGATTGTTCCGACGCCGGCCTGCTCGAGTCGCTCGACGCCTGGCTTGCGCCTTGGCTCGATGGCGTCACTCGCCGCGATCATCTCGCGCGCTTGGACATGCACGCCGTTTTGCTCGCGCGCATCGATTGGCAGCAACAGCAACGACTGATGCAGATCGCGCCCACCCACCTCGTCGTGCCGACCGGCTCGCGCATACCGATCGACTATTCCTCGACGAGTCCTTCGGTGGCCGTGAGATTGCAAGAGCTGTTCGGTCTGAAAACGGTGCCGATGATCGGCGCAGGCAATGTCGCGCTGACATTGCAATTGCTATCCCCAGCGCATCGCCCGGTGCAGGTCACACAAGATTTGGCGAGCTTTTGGGCGCGCGGCTATCCCGATGTGAAAAAAGAGCTGAAGGGCCGCTACCCAAAACACTACTGGCCCGATGACCCGCTGACGGCGACGCCAACCGCGCGCGCGAAACCTCGCAAGCAATGACCGTTATGTGAACAGGCACATCTGATGCGAACGCCAACCGCTAGCAGGTTTCATCGGTACAACCGCTGGCTGTTCACGGCGATAGGCGCCGTGCAAAATGGCCGCCCGCTTTGGAGGATCACGCATGAAAGGCTTTACGTTTGCCGGATTGTTGTTGTTGGCTGCGAGCGTCGATGCAGGCACGGTGCTCGAGATCACCAATCGAGACCTGACGAACAAGAGTGAAGCGCGCGCCAAGACCTATGCTCAGGACGGCAAGATGCGCATCGAATCCGGCGGCGCTCAGGATTCATTCGCCATTTTTCGCGACGACACGATTTATTCGTTCGATCCCCAGAAAAAGACGTACGTAGCGCTCGATCGCGCGACGATGAAGCAACTGGCCGATCAGCTCAAACCCGCGATGAAGATGCTGCAAGAGCAGATGGCGAATCTGCCTCCCGAGCAACGCGCGCAAATGGAGCGCATGCTGGGTACGTCGATGTCGGGCAGCACCCCACCGCCGCCGGAGGAAATTCGTAAAACCTCACGCACTGGCAACTCGGCAGGCTTTTCGTGCACCTATGCCGAAGTATGGCAAGGCGACGTCAAGCAATCGGAGCTCTGCGTCGTTCCCCAATCGAAGTTACAAGGCAGCAAAGATCTGTACGATGCCGGGGTGAAGGTCGCGGCCCTCGTCAAAGAGATGGTCGACAGCATCGATATCGGCATGCTGAAGCAAATGAGCACGCGGCAGATGGAGAACTTCGATCGCCTGGGCGGCATTCCAGTCATCACGCGTAACTTCGATGACGGCAAGGCGGTGCATGAAGCTGTCGTCACGAAAGTCAGCAACGAGAATCTACCGAGCTCCTTGTTCGACATTCCGGCGGGCTACAAACCGCAACAGATGCCGTCGCTCGGCGGAGCCGGCCGGTAATGACCAGGACAACCGCACGTCCACAGGAGCAGAACCAACGTGAGTGACGATCTGCGCAAGCAACTCGAATCGCTGCATCGCGAACTGGCGCGCAAGGACCACGTCGATCACGACTCTCGCGAGTTGCTGATCCGGCTATTGGGCGATATCACACGTTTGCTGGATACGCAGCCAGCCATCAATGATGCCAATCTGGCTGACCAATTGAACGAGGCGGCCGTGCAGTTCGAGGCGGAACATCCCACCCTCAGCATCGCGCTGCGGCGTCTGGTGGATACTTTGGCCAAAGCAGGAATTTGAAGGAGCCCCATGTACGACTCCAACAATGTATTCGCCAAAATCCTTCGCGGCGAAATCCCCGCATTCAAAGTGTACGAAGACGAACGCACCCTCGCTTTCATGGATGCGATGCCGCAGTCCGAAGGCCATACGCTGGTCATTCCCAAAACCGAGGCCCGCAATTTTTTCGACATCGAGCCCGAAACACTCGCACATCTGATCAAGACGACTCAGCACGTCGCCAAAGGCGTGCGACAGGCATTCGAACCCGATGGCGTGCGCGTCATCCAGTTCAACGAGCCGGCTGCGGGCCAGACGGTCTTCCACATCCACTTTCATATCGTGCCTTGTTACGAAGGCCGCGATCTGCGACACCATTCCCGCGACATGGCCGATAAAACTCAGCTCGCCGAGCACGCCGAACGCATCAAGCGCGCGCTCGCCGCATCATAAGCCCAAAGCGAGATCCGTCGATGAGTCAGAAGCTCTATCCCGTGCCCGAAGAGTTCGCGGCGCTTGCGCATCTCAAGCACGCCGATTACCAGCGGCTCTATCAAGAGTCGGTGCGCGATCCGGTGGGATTCTGGGGACGCATCGGACGGCGCATCGACTGGGTGCAACCCTTCTCCAAAGTGAAGGACACGAGCTTTGACGAACACGACTTTCGGATTCGCTGGTTTTACGACGGCAAGCTGAACGTCGCAGCCAACTGCCTCGATCGCCACCTGACCATGCGCGGCGATAAAACCGCCATCATCTGGGAAGGCGATGATCCCAAGCTCGCGGAGCACATCACGTATCGCGAACTCTATGAGCGAGTGTGTCAATGCGCGAACGCACTGAAATCTCTCGGCGTGCAAAAGGGCGATCGCGTCACGATCTATTTGCCGATGATTCCGGAAGCGGCGGTTGCCATGCTCGCGTGCGCACGCATCGGCGCCGTGCATTCGGTGGTGTTCGGCGGCTTTTCGGCTGAATCGCTTGCTGGACGCATCGCCGATTGCGGCTCGAGCGTCGTGATCACTGCGGATGAAGGGATCCGCGGCGGCAAGCGCATTCCCCTCAAGATGAACGTCGATCAAGCGCTGACTGCGCGCGACACCGAATGCGTCAAACACGTGCTCGTCGTGCGCCGGATGGGTTCCAAGGTGCCGATGTATCCGCGCGATCGCTGGTACGACGATGTCGTTGCGAATCAGCCGAAGGAATGTCCGCCCGAGACGATGGATGCAGAAGATCCGCTGTTCATCCTTTACACGTCGGGCTCGACAGGCAAACCCAAAGGCGTGCTGCACACGAGCGGCGGCTATCTCGTCTTCTCAGCGCTCACGCATGAACTCGTCTTCGACGTGCGCGAAGAAGACATCTTTTGGTGTACGGCCGATGTGGGTTGGGTCACAGGCCACAGCTACGTGGTGTATGGGCCGCTCGCAAACGGCGCGACCACTGTCATGTTCGAAGGCGTGCCGAATTATCCCGATTCAGGCCGCTTCTGGCAGACAGTCGATAAACACCAAGTGACGCTGTTCTATACGGCGCCCACTGCAATTCGCGCGTTGATGCGCGAGGGTGAAGAGCCCGTCAAACACTGGTCGCGCAAATCGTTGCGCTTGCTCGGCAGCGTGGGCGAGCCGATCAATCCCGAAGCGTGGCAGTGGTATCACCGCGTCGTGGGCGACGGTCGCTGCCCCGTCGTCGATACGTGGTGGCAAACGGAAACCGGCGGCATTTTGATTTCACCGCTTCCCGGCGCCATCGATCAGAAGCCTGGCTCGGCGACGTTGCCCTTCTTCGGTGTACACCCTGAACTCGTGGACAACGATGGGCAAACCATCAATGGCGTCGGCGAAGGCAATCTCGTCATGCTCGATAGTTGGCCGGGGCAGATGCGCACGGTGTTTGGCGATCATCAGCGTTTCATCGAGACGTATTTCAAAACCTTCCCGGGAAAATACTTCACCGGCGATGGTGCGCGGCGCGACGAAGACGGTTACTACTGGATCACCGGGCGCGTCGATGACGTGCTCAATGTGTCCGGCCATCGTCTCGGCACAGCTGAAATCGAAAGCGCGCTCGTTGCGCATTCCAAAGTGGCTGAAGCCGCCGCGGTCGGCTTCAATCACGACCTCAAAGGCCAGGGGATTTACGTTTACGTCACGCTCAACGTCGGCGAACAGCCTAGCGAGGCGCTGCGTGCCGAATTGCGTGAGTGGGTGCGCAAGGAAATCGGCGCGATCGCGACACCTGACTTCATCCAATGGGCGCCCAGCTTGCCGAAAACGCGCTCGGGAAAAATCATGCGCCGCATATTGCGCAAAATCGCCGCGAATGAGCATGAGCAACTCGGCGACATCTCGACGCTCGCCGATCCGAATGTCGTCGCAAGTCTGGTCGACGAACGGATGAATCGCGCTTCTCAGTAGCTGCCGCCGCGAGCCGCTGGCGCGCGGCTATCCGCCATCAGAACAAGCGCCCTGCTCCGGCCAAGCGCGGGCGATAGTAGCTGTCACTGAGCGTGCGAATTTCCACCGGACGTCCGGTCTGCGGAGCGTGGACGAACCGTCCGGAGCCGGCGTAGATCGCCACATGGGAGATTCGCTTGCCACGAATCTTGAAGAACAATAAGTCACCCGGCTCGAGCGCATCGACGTCCACTCGGCGCGCCGCGCGGAACTGATCCTCTGCCGTACGCGGCACGCTGATACCCAGCTCGTTATGAATGAAGTGCACCAGGCCACTGCAATCGAAGGCCTTGGGGCCGCTGCCGCCCCATTGGTATGGCGAACCCAGCAGTGAAATGGCGCGGATGACGATTTCGCCGCCGACACTTTGCTGATAGTCGGACGCTTGCGAGGGCAACCGCAGCGCCACGGGTGCGTGAGTCACGGAAGGTACGACCAGCGGGTCGGTCGGTGCTCGAGTCGCGTCGTACGGCGGTGTATTGCACCCCGAGAGCATCAGGGCACCTGCACACAAGCCCACTACGCGGGAAAGATTGAACGTTTGATGCATGCCACGGTTCGCCGTGCGAAGAATGCAGGCCGCAACGCTAAGTTCCAAGCACTGAATAGGCCATGAATAGACGATATGCAGAGCTTGATTGCGAGCGATGTTGCGGCGGGCCGGTGTCGCTAGGTAGTGTGTCGCGGTCATTCGCTCCTTAGACATCCATGCGCTGCTCGTCTGGCTTCTTCCTAACGCTGGTTCTGCTGTCAAGCGCGACCTCCACGCTTGCAGATGAACCGTGGCAACACGTGCGGCAAGGCGCCATCCGCAGTCACGTCGAATTTCTGTCGAGTGATTTACTGGAAGGCCGCGCCGCCGCATCACGCGGCTTCGATATTGCAGCCGCGTACGTCGCTGCACAGTTCCGCCAGCACGGCTTACAACCTTCCGGCGATGAGGCAACATATTTTCAAGCGGTGCCGCTGCTCGAAGCCACGCCCGTCTTGCCCGGTTCGGCTGCAGAGTTCGTCGTCGATGGCGAATCGCATCGCTTCGACTACGCCATGGACTATTTGCCGTCCGTCGATTTCACCTCAGCAAGCTCGACATTGACGGCACCGCTCGTCTTTGCAGGATTCGGCATCAGTGCGCCCGAACTCGCTCATGACGATTTGGCAGACATCGATCTGCAAGGCCGGATCGCCGTGATCTTCACCGGCGCGCCCGACACATTCCCGACCGAACAACGCGCGTACTACGGCTGGCAGAACGGCAAGTTCAGCACCCTTACGGAACGTGGTGCGGTCGGAGTGCTGATGATCGACTCGACTGAAGATGCGCGCCGCACGCCATGGGAGCGCAGCGTCGCGATGAGTTGGACGCCGCAGATGCGCTGGGTCGATGAAGACGACGTTCCGCACAACGCATTCGAGACACTGAAACTGCGCTTCCGTTTCAATCATGCTGCAGCGATGCGCTTGTTCGAGCGCGCACCGCGCAGCTTGCCCGATGTACTCGCCGCCGCCGAAGCCGGTGAGCCGCAAAGCTTCGAACTGCCCGGCCTACTGACACTTTCTGCAACGACCGGACTGCGTCGCACCGAAAGTGCGAACGTACTTGCGATGCTGCCGGGCGCAGATGCCACCTTGAAGAACGAGTTCGTACTCGTCACTGCACACCTCGATCATCTCGGTCGAGGCGCAGCAATCGACGGCGACTCGATCTATAACGGCGCCCACGATAACGCCGTCGGGGTGGCCATCCTGTTGGAGATGGCGCGCGCACTGCATGCGTCCGGCATGCGCCCGCGACGCTCGATCGTTTTTGCCGCATTGACGGCCGAAGAAAAAGGCCTCGTCGGTTCCGATTACTTGGCCGCGCATCCACCACTGCCGATTGAGGCACTGGCGGCAAACATCAATATCGACATGCCCTTGCCGCTCACGCTGACGACCGATCTGATTGCGCGCGGCGAGCAGAATTCAACGCTCGGCTCGATCGCACGCACTGCGGCCAGCGCGCACGGTTACCGCTTGCGCCCCGATCCTGCCCCTCAGAACGTCTCGCTGGTACGCAGCGACCAATTCTCGTTCATCCAGCGCGGCATACCGTCTATCGTCATGACGAGCGGCCATAAAGCCCGGAACAAATCGGTCGATGCAGGCGCACTGCGTCTCGATTTCATGAAAAATCACTATCACCAACCCAGCGATGACCTTACTCTGCCGGTCGATTACGCAGCGGCTGCAGATCTGGCGCGGGTCAACCTACGCATCCTCTGGAGTGTTGCCAACACAACATCGAAACCGCAATGGAAGTCGAATGACTTCTTTGCGAAAAAATTTCCTCGCGCTCGATAACGACATCGAATCTGGGAGAACGCGCAATGAGTACCTTGGATGCAACGGAGCTGGCGGAGCTGCGCCAGAGTTTCGATAGCGTCGATCGCAACGGCAACGGCCGGATCGCCGCTGACGAATTCGTGAGTCTGCTGCAGCGCCTCGACGATGAGCTTTCGCGCGATGAATGCCTGCTGGCGTTCGAGGCGACCGATGCCGACGGCGACGGCTCGATCAGCTTCGAGGAGTTCCTGGGTTGGTGGGCCGGCGACTGACGAAACGTGATCCCCATCACACCACGCGCTCGTCTAGCTGCGCGCGGCGTGCTCCCCCAAGCGGCGCCGTCCGTGATTGCTCCCCTGCCGTCGATATTTGGTGCAACTGCTACTTAACTCGTCGTATCGCGGGCCGATACCGAGCGTAAGACAAGGAGCAGACATGGCACGCGACACCCCCGCCCGCCTGCGTATCGGCGACCCCGTAAAACTGAAAGACAGCGATCTCGACCTGCGCGGCGATGTGTGGCAACTGCGTACGGGGCGTTACGTCATCGTGCGTTGGCAGGACGAATGTCGCACGACGCATTCCGAAGCCGCCATCGAAGTCGACCCGAGCCGTAGCCGTGCCGATTGGAGCCGGATGCTCGTCGGCGAAGACCGATAGCACCGCCGCGGAAGTTCGACGTCTGCGTCCCTGTGGTGCGCGCGGGCCGCTGGAACCTCTCAAAGCACGCGCCATTAATTAAGGACCGATTGATTGGCACGCATCGAGCGGCGCAAGCCCTCACCTCTCTTCGAGCACCGATTGCATGCGCCCCCGTAAGTCTCCTCGAGAGGTTGGCACGTCCGCATCCTCGCTGACTTCCGTCAGTGAGGAAGATGAGCAACGCGCTTAGGAGGACCGCCATGGCACGAGACGATCGCAATTCTGCAAGCCGCCGCTCCGCAACCTGGCGCGGCCGCGATGTTCACCCAGAAGACCGGCAACGTTTTTACGCTCGGGACGCTGATGACTTCGAGCGCGACTGGGACGAGCGTGCGCCCGCTTACGAAGGCCGTCGTGGGCCGCGTGATGACTACGATGGTCCCGAATACGCCAGCGCCGAAGATTTGAATCGCGGCAGGCGCGATCTAGGTGGACCGGAATTCACACTGACGCGCAACGACCGGACCGCAACGAGCCGGTGGAACCCGGATGCCAACGACGATGGCGGCTATTTCCACACCGGCACCTACATCGACGGCGGCAATAGCTCGCGCGGTTTCGGCCGTGAGTTCGAGCGCGCTCGCGCACGGGTCCAGCGGCGTGGCGACTACGCTGTGCGAGCACGCGAACGTGATCGCGCAACGAACGGTCCTTACGGTGACTATGACGACTCGACCTTCGGTCCTTCTCAATACGCTCGGGACCCCTACAAGGACGAGAGGCGCAGCGCGCCATGGCAACCCGGGCAAACACGCGACTACGAACACCGCAGCAGCTGGGATTACGAGCGCGATGCGCCGTTCAGTCATCACTACGATTCGAGCATCCACGGCGCCGGCAGCTATGACGCCGCCGAAGCTCGTCCGAACACGCCTTCATTCCGCGGCCGCGGACCGCGCGGCTACACACGTTCTGATGAGCGGCTGCGAGAAATGATCTGCGAGCACCTGACGGATCATCCCGCGATCGATGCAAGCCACGTATCAGTCGAAGTGAACGATCAGATCGTCAAGTTGACGGGCACGGTCGAAGATCGCCGTACCAAGTATGAGATGGAGGAATTGATCGAAGACTTCAGCGGTGTGAAGGACGTCGACAATCAAGTGCGTGTCCGCAAACGCGGCTGGCAAGCAAACGACGGGCACGATTGGGAAGCTGGAGCAAGCGCTTCATCCCCGCCCCGCGAGACGCCCCGAACAGCGCAAGGCACGAAACGCAAAAACTAACAGGACATACAGAACCCATGAGGGGCTGCAATGGCCCCTCATGCAACGCAGCTATTTGCCAGCGAGCCGCACGTTACGACGATAGATCAGCTGCCCGGTAACGGCCGTGAGCAACAGGGCGGCATTCGTAAACACGAACACCCAGTTATCGACGAGCACGCTGTAGATAAGGAACCCCGTCGAGGCCGTCAGCTGCCCGATAAACAGCCAACTCGACACGCCTTCGACTGAGCACGATTTCCATTGGGAATACACCTGGCGAATCAAGGTGAGCAGCAGCACCCCGGAGCTCGCCCAGCCCAACCACTCTTCATTCATGCTGTCGTGATCGTCATTGCACGTCTGATAAGCGCACCAAAAAAAAGAGGCCGCACCGGCTAAGGGCGGCCCCAAGTGCACAGTCGCCATCGAGGTGTCCGATGGGTTCTCAGCGGGTGTCCCATCGTCCTGGGAGGTCCCCGCGGCGTGCTGTGCATTGTTTGATGCGGTGCGAAACGCTGCGCGCTTCGCGAAGCGAACCATCGTTCGCCTCGTCCAACGCGCCGACGATGGATTTGGATCCCTGGTCGTACAAAAAATTTCTGTCGCCGCCGGCGACTGGAGTGCGCAACCGCACCACCGAGTATTCAGTTACATTGATGACGTGAAACTTTCGGAGGGCGGGAAATGAAACGAGAGCACCCTCGCAATTTCCAGAGAATCAAAGGCAGGATCAAACAACAGTGGGCTCGTCTGAGCGATCAGGAAATCGACAAGATCGAAGGCGACGTCGAGATTCTCGCAAGCAAACTGCAGGAGCACTACGGCTGGGAGAAAGAAGAGGCCGAACGCCAGGCACGCGACTTCTCAACGCGGCACGGCTGGCAATGATCGATCATTTGTAACGCACGAATCAGAGACCAGCGGGATTCTCTTTTACCGCTGGTCTTATTTCGTGATGGCTAGCCGCGATCAATCCACCAACTGATTCCGCACCGCATAGGCCGCGATTTCGGCGTTACTACGCATACCCATCTTCTCGAGGATACGCGCGCGATAGGTGCTGACCGTCTTCACGCTCAGACCCAGTTCGTTCGCCATTACTGCCGGTGACACGCCGCGAGCGATACGTGTAAATACCTGCAGCTCGCGCTCCGACAAGCGGTTGTGCAGCGGTCCGTCCTCTTCCGCGGCGGCTTCCGATGCCAACAACTCGGCGACGATCGGGGTGATGTAGCGCCGACCGGCGCCCACAGCGCGCACAGCCCGCAGCAACTCCTCCGGCACGATCATCTTGGGCACGTACCCGTTGGCCCCGGCACGCATCAAACGCACTGCAAAGCTGCGTTCAGGATGCATGCTCAACGCCAGGATTTGTAGCTCCGGCCGATCGCGGCGTAACGCCCTCAGCAACTCGAGACCACCCTGGCCAGGCAGGGTCACATCGAGAATGACGACGTCCACTTCGGTGCCGCTATTGATGAGCTGCAGCGCTTCTTCCGCCGTGCTCGCCTCGCCGACGACCTGCAAGTCCTCTTCGTCCACCAGCATTTCGCGCACCCCGGCTCGCAACACCGCGTGATCATCGAGGATCAGGATGCGGATGGGGTTCTGAACGCCGTGGTGGGGCTCAGAGACTTGGGTTTCTCTCGTGTTCAACATCAGACTGCAACCTCCGTGAGTTCACCGTCGGCGTCACCCATGTCGAGGCCCGAGGCTCGGTAGGCATTGAGACGGTTGTAGAGGGTTTTGAGACTTACGCCCAATAACGCCGCCGCACGCGTCTTGTTTCCTCCGCACTTCTTCAATGTGGCAATGATCATCCAACGTTCCGCATCCGCGAGATTGGTGCCGACGGGAATACGCAACGTGAGTTCGTCGCCCACGGCGGTCTGCACCATGGGGCGGCCGACGACGCGACGCAGATCGAGCTCATCGCCCGCACGCAAATAGGCGCGGTGCACCACGTTCTGCAACTCGCGCACATTGCCCGGCCAAGGATGCTGTCGCAGGCACAGCAATGAATCGCCGGAAAACTGCTTGGAGGTTCCTTCCGCGGAATTTAGATTCGCAAGAAAGTAATGCGCGAGCAGCTCGATATCGTTTTCGCGTTCGCGCAGTGGCGGCACCGGTAACGGAAAGACGGCAAGCCGATACAACAGATCCGAGCGCAACTTACCCTCCGCCACGGCTTTTTCAGGGTCGCGATTGGTCGTCGCCAAAACACGGCAACGCACCGGCTGCGCTTGATCGCTGCCCGCGCGCATCATCGTTCCGGATTCCAGCACGCGCACCAGCTTCGCTTGCATCTCGAGCGGAAGCTCCGTGATCTGGTCGAGCAGTAGCGTGCCTTCGCCTGCGCGCTCGAAGTACCCCGCACCGGCCTGCATGGCGCCCGGAAATGCGCCGCGCTCGTGACCGAACAGTTCGGCTTCCACCAACCCCTGAGTGATTGCTCCGCAGTTGACGGAAAGAAACGGTTCGCCTGCGCGCGAACTTTGGTCGTGAATGGTGCGCGCCACCAACTCCTTACCCACGCCGCTTTCACCGATGATGAGAACACTCGCGCTCGTCGGCGCCACCTGACGCACTTGTTCGAACACCGCGCGCATTACCGTCGAATCGCCGAGTAGATCGCCCAGCCCCACAGCAGTGGTTCGGGGGCGAGATTCGCTGGCGCTCGCCGTGCTGCCGCGAAATGTTTCCAAAGGATTCTCGGCCTGAACATTTTCAACCATCGTCTGCTCTCCGTCTTTCAAGTGCCGACCCGAACGACCTCAACAACAATCGCTTACCGCGCGAAACTGTCGCAGATCGACGTCTGCCGAAGTCCTGCCGCGATCAGGTTCCAATGCCGTGGCTGCGGTGTGAGTTCCGCCGCACGCGCACGTAGTTATTCATCCGGAGAACCTCACCAAAAAAGCGCGGGAGAAATCGCTTTTTGCAACCTTTCCATGGAGCGCTCGCTAATTTGCGACAGTGCGTCGAGTGGACGCGTGTTACCGAGTGTTCGTCCAGCGAAACAAAACCAAGCCGTTTATTGAATCATCATGACGAGGTGAAGTGGGTCGGAGGAACAGGAGTTTCCGACGGGACGTTAACGACGCGTAACCGTGTCAGCGCTCTGCCTATGCAAAGCAATGGTCAAGCGCCGCACACGTCGCGACTGCGCCATGCGCAGTAAGCCGTCATCACTTTCGCAAGAGGTACACACAATGAAACTCAATACACTTTGGATCGCGGCGCTGGCGTCGTTGGCGCTCGCAGGATGTAATCAGGCCGAATCACCCGCCGATACGCGCGCGGATATCGCCGCAGCGGAAGCCGAAGCACAACGTGATGTGGCGGACGCGCGAGCCGACGCTCAAGAGCAGATGGCCGAGGCGCAACGTGATACCGCCAATGCAAGAATCGACGGTGATCACGATGAAGTGGCGGATGCTGCGCGCGACGCAAGCGAGACAGCTGCCGAAGGCGAGTATAAAGTTGCCGTCGCGCAAGCCGAGGCCAACTATGAGGTCGCAACCGAAAAGTGCGACGCCCTGGAAGGTAATGCGCAGGACGATTGCATGGCCCGAGCGGATGCCGATCTCGAGAATGCCAAGCGCCAAGCCGAGACTCTTCGCGACGGCACGGGCTAAGGCGTTTGACACGAGCGGATGACGTTGCCGTGCAGACGGTAAGGTCAGCTTGAGGCGCAGAAGATGTTGAGCCGAAGAGTTTCCGCTCTATTGATCGCCGCGGTACTGAGCGGCGGGCTGTTGGCAGGATGCACTACCGCACCTCGTCAACAGCCCGCCGCAGAAGCCATCGAAGATGGCGTGGTGACCGCGAAGATCAAAGCCAAATTAACCGATGATCCCGTGACCAAAGCCCACGGGATCATCGTCGAAACTTTCAAAGGTGTAGTGCAACTATCCGGTTTCGTCGAAACCGACGAAGTGCGCGCACGCGCATTGCAGCTAGCCCAGGACACCGAGGGCGTGAAAAACGTCAGAGACGCCATGGAAGTGCGTCGCGGCACCGGCTAAGCGTAAGCTTCGGCCACCGCAACTCGCGGTCGCTTGTCGAGGTGTCGATGTCTTTCGTATTTGCGCCACCGGCGCCCCCTTCCGTCCCGATCAAAGGCAGTGACGCGCGCTTCCCGGTGCACCGGATTTATTGCGTCGGGCGCAACTATGCAGCTCATGCGCGCGAACTTGGCAATGACGACCGTGAGCCGCCGTTCTTTTTCTCCAAGCCCGCCGACGCCATCGTGGCCAACCACGCCACGCTCCCTTTTCCGACGCGCACTGAGAACCTCCATTACGAAATCGAACTGGTCGTCGCAATCGGCACAGGCGGCAGTCACATTGCACTCGATGCGGCGTTGTCTCATGTGTTCGGCTATGCCGTTGGCAACGACCTGACGCGTCGCGACCTCCAATTCGCAGCTCGCGACAAGGGTCGTCCATGGGATGTCGCTAAAGGGTTCGATCGCGCCGCGCCGACCACCGCGATCACACCGGTAAGTGAGTGTGGTCATCTGAAGCAAGGAACGATCTGGCTCAAACTCAATGACGAACTGCGTCAGCAAGGCGACTTGGCAGAGATGATCTGGAGCGTGCCGGAAATCATTGCCGAACTTTCCACCTTGTTTGAGCTGCGCCCCGGCGACTTGATCTTCACCGGCACCCCGGCGGGCGTCGGCGCCGTACAGCCGGGCGATCGACTCGAAGGCGGCGTCGCCATGCTCGACACACTCGTTACGACGTTCGCCGCACGCTGAGGCTACGGCAGATGAAACTCTATACGTTGGCGCGCAGCTCGGCCTCGTTTCGAGTACGCATCGCACTCAATCTCAAAGGCATGGCCTATGAATCCGTGCCGACCGCATTGCTCGAAAACGCCCATCGGCGGCCCGACTACCTCGCGCTGAATCCACAAGGTTTGATTCCGACGCTTGACATCGGCGGGCAGGCGCTGTCGCAGTCCTTGGCCATCATTGAGTACCTCGAGGAAATGCAGCCCGAGCCGCGACTGCTTCCGACCGATCCGATCGCCCGCGCCCGCGTACGTTCAATGGCACAAGCGATCGCGTGCGATATTCATCCGCTCAATAATCTGCGGGTGTTGAACTACCTGAAACGCACGTTGGGGCACAGCGAAGAGACCGCCGCGACCTGGTATCGACACTGGATCACGGAAGGCTTTCAGGGATTGGAAAATGAGGCGCGCACGTATTCGTCATCGCGACGCTATTTGTTCGGCGATGCGATATCGCTGGCGGATGTGTGCTTGGTTCCGCAGATGTTCAACGCGCGGCGGTTTGCGACAGATCTGACGCCTTTCCCGACGCTCGTTGCGATTACAACGCACCTGGAGTCCCTGCCTGCCTTTAGCGCAGCGCGTCCCGAGGCACAGCCAGATGCGCGGTGAACGGGTGCCCCGGATGTGAAAAGGGGCGCATCCCGTGAGGAATGCACCCCTGAATCGACTCATTCATCACAGCACCGGATCGCAATGATCCGGCGCGACATTCGAAATCAGAACATTACGCGCACGCCTGCATACCACTGGCGCGGCGGCTTGTACGTCACGATCTGACTGTTGTTCGGTACCGAGGTCACGCCATTGGCGATCACCGGCTCGTTCGTGAGATTCGTGCCGCCGACGAAGACCTCCCAGTCCCCGCTCGGCGCCGTGAGCGCGATGCGCCCATCGAGCCAGTCATACGAATCTTGCGCCACGGCTTCGGTGTTATCGGCATCGATGTAGTACTTGTCGCTGTACTTGTAATCCAGCCGCATCGTCAGATCAGCAAAGGTGCCGAGGCCGAACGTATACGCGGCGGACAAATTCGCCGTCATTTCCGGCGCGAACGGCAGCTTGCAATCCAATTGGCAAGCAAGCTGTACGCCTTCTTCCAGGCTCGTCAATTCGAAGTCTTGATAGCCCAGTGCAGCACCGAATGTCAGTCCCGCGACCGGGATGAAGGTCACTTCCAATTCGGCGCCGAGCGTCTCGCCATCGCCTGCGTTTTCTTCCAGACGCACACCCGGCAGATCCGGCGGCAGGCGCGTCACCTGGATGTCCGTGTACTCCATGAAGAACACCGCGCCGTTCAAGCGCAGCCGGTTGTCGAGCCATTGGCTCTTGATACCCGCTTCGTAGCTGGTCAACTCCTCCTCATCGAAGGATTGCAGTGCGGCTGCGATGGCAGGACGACCGTTGTAGCCGCCGGCTTTGAAGCCGGTCGAGCCTTGTACGTACAGCAGCACGTCTTCCGTCGGCTTGTACTCGAAGCTCAACTTCGGCGTGAAGATGTCCCACTCGTCCGTCGGGACGACGGGGTTGCCCTCGTAGGTGTTGAAATTCACGCGACCGGACAACGGCAGCAGTTCGTAGTAATCGAATTCCTTTTCTTCGTGGCTCAACCGCACGCCCGCCGTGACACTCCACTGCGGCGTCAGCTCGTAACTCGCATGCGCGAACACGGCATAGCTCGAGTTCTGCATCAAGCGGCTGCCCGAGCGTGAGTTTTCGAGTCGACGATTGTTCGGATTGCCGGCACCGCCCAGCAGACATGGCGCCGCACAACCGCGCGGCAATACAGTGGGCGTCAACGAATTCAGCGGCGCGGCTTCAAGAGCTTCGAACAAACCTGCCTGCTGACGCGAACGTTGGGTATCACGGGCCTTTTCCTCGAAGTACCACAAGCCCGTCACCCAGTTGAGTCTGTCGTCGAAGGCTTCACCAGAGAGCTGAATTTCCTGGCTGAACTGATGTTGTTTGATATCGATGCCGCCGCTCGAGACGATTTCGGCGGGCGTGCCGTCCGCATCGCCCTTGCTTTGGACGAACAGATCGCGATAGGCGGTGATCGACTTGAGCTCCACCGGCCCTGCATCCCACGTCATCGTGAGCGATGTGCCCCAGACATCCGAGTTGTTGTAGCCCGGCCAAGTGGAGTACGTCGTCCATGGCTCGGTCGAGATCCATTGCGGGCCGTACGTCGGCAAGCCGCGCGGCGTGGCATAGAACTGATTGTAGGCAGCGATGTTCGGACTGATTGCCGTATCGAAGTTCGGCGTCGCGATCATTTGATATTCGACCGCGTCCTGGCGCTCCTTGGTGACATCGCCCGACAGCAGCAACTCGAAGTTTTCGGTGGGCGTCCACATCAAGCTCACACGACCGCTTTGGCGATCGGTGTTATTGCCGGCTTTACGCGAGATATCCGTGCCGAACTCATCGGCAGGGCCTTCGGAATACGCCAGCCGCTCGTAGTAACCGTCCTGGGTGCGCGACAGCGCGGAGACGCGAATCGCGAGTTTGTCCTCGACGAGCGGAAAGCTCAGCGAGCCGCTCAAATCGACGCGGTCGTAGCTGCCGATCGCCGCTTGCGCCACACCACTCAATTCGTTCGTGGGCTTCTTCGTCGTCACGAGCACGGCGCCGGCAATCGTGTTCTTACCGAACAAGGTACCTTGCGGGCCGCGCAGCACTTCGATGCGCTCGACGTCGAGCAGTTCGAGCACGGAGCCCGGTGCACGCGCCAAATACACGCCATCGATATAGATACCTACGCCGGGATCCTTGGTGATGATGAAGTCCGGCTGACCGATACCGCGCAGGAACACTTGCGCGAAGTTGCCGCCGCCGCTGCCATTGCCGGCGTACGAGAACTCCATGTTGGGCGTGTTGTTGGAAATACCGCGCAGATCGGCGACGCCGAGTTCACGCAGCATGTCGCCCGACAATGCCGTCACGGACAACGGCGCATCCTGCAGCGATTCTTCGCGTCGCCGCGCAGTCACGGTGATCTCTTCGAGCGTCGCACTGGCGCGGCGTTCGGACGATGGCGAGGCGGCTTGTGAGTAGGCAGGCGGTGTCGAGACGAGCGCGCATCCGATGGCCAGAACCGACGGCAGCATGACTTGATGAGCGAACTTGCTCATGATTCCCCCTTATCCTTGTGTGTTTTCTAGCGATGGCGTAATAGTTTCTGATGCCAACTATTTACATATCAACTATAACCATCGATTTCTGCATTCACAATCCGTCGCGTCACGGCGGCGTCAAGTATGCGTGCGCTGGCCGAACGTTGTCATGTCGGCGCCTTGCACTGCAATGCAGGAGCGCGTGCACAGGCGCGTGCATTGACTGCGCAATCACACCTCAAGTACGGTACCGCGCGGCGCGATAAACCATACCTTCAACCGTCGCACCTACCTCGGAAGTCTCATGTCACGGTCCCGAACTCGTCCTGCGCGCCGCAGCCCCACAGCGGGCGAGCCGGCACGGCCCATCAATCTCGACATCCTGCCAACGCTGCTGGGTTACAACATCCGGCGCGCGCAGATCGCGCTATGGCGCGATTTCACGCGCAGCGTTGCGGAAGGCGAAGTTCGCCCGGGTGTGTTCAGTGTGCTGTCGCTCGCCAGCTCCAATCCGGGCATCGCCCAGATCGACATCGCGAATCAGCTCGACATCGACAAGGCCAGTGTCGTGGCGTTGATCGATTGGCTGGAAAATCAGGGGTGGGTGGCGCGCAAGCGCTCGCAGGCAGACCGCCGGCGACATGAAATCTCGGTGACAACGGCAGGCCAAAAAGCCTACAAGTCACTCAAGCGCGAGATGGTGCAGCACGAAAAGAAATTCATCGACCGCTTCACCGATGCAGAGCGCAAGCAGCTCATTTCGCTGTTGCAACGACTGCACGGATAAGGCCGAGAGCCAGGGCTGGCGGACGCTGGGCTGCTGGTCAGAGACGCAGCTGGCTGCTTTCTGTTCTGGCCAGCAGCCCAGCGCCCAGCAACCCGAATCTTGTCCGCGCGTCGCGCGCGTTCTCGTACTGACCAGCTGGGTTCAGCCTGCCGCTTGCGCCAGCAGCTTGTCCGCTGCGGCGAGTAGCACTGCCAACACGACGCCCTCGACGGCCAACTCGACTTCCTTCGCCGGCGGAAAACTCGGCGCAATGCGAATCGTGCGATCGTCTGGATCGTTGCCGAGCGGATGCGTGGCACCGGCAGGCGTAAGTTCGACGCCCGCTTCCTTCGCCAGCTTCACCAACTGCTTGGCCGTTCAGGGTATCACATTGAGCGTGATGTAGTAACCGCCGGCCGGC
>CAZIXV010000013.1:0-26260 GCA_964543105.1 uncultured Steroidobacteraceae bacterium | reverse complement strand
ATCACTCTTCAGAGTCGACTAGTCATCGCGACGTGGCGCAGCACCGCCACCCCACGAACTCGATTCGCTGCTCGGACCTGACGACCACACCGTAAATTTCTTCGCCTCACCCGCGCTGTCGCTCGCCGCAGGCGGTGGCGAGTCTCGACGAGGTGGTGGCGGCTCAGAGGGTGCGCCAGTCGGGCTCGGCAAATCGAAGCTTTGCTGCGGCTGACTTGGACGTTCGCTGCGCGGCGCGTTCGAACCGGCGGTGTTCGGGCCAGTCGCATCCGGGCGCGGCGCATTCGAATCCGGTGCATTCGAATGGGGTGGAGTGGATCCGTTGGCCGTACTGGAGTGCGCCGGCGCGCTGTTGTTCGACGCGCTTTGATCCGCACCTGCTACGGGTGCCGAACCTTGCGCTACGTCGTCTCCGCGCCCACCACGACCACGACCGCGTCGGCGACCGCGACGGCTTCGACCGCCGCGCTCTGAGCGTTCAACACGCTGCGCGTCACTCTCAGGACGTGCCGCAGCATCCGCGCGCGGCGCCGATGCCGCCACCGCTGCGGAGGACCCAGCATCAGCAGCATTCCCAGCGTTCGTCTGCGCGTTTGTCTGCGCGTTCGTCTGCGCGTTTTGCTGCCGCTGCCCGCCGCGCTGCCCTTGGCGCGGCTCATGGCGTGCATCACCACCGTCCCGCGGCTTGCGCTCGGTATGTTGATCGCGACGCTGCTCCTGCTGTGCCGGTTTGTCTTTCGCCTCTGAGCGGCCACGCGAACGGTCTTTGTCTCCGCCGCGGTGCTCGCGGCCGTAACGATCGCGAGACCGCGACTGACGTCCTTCGCGATCGCGGCGCTGCGAATCACGCGCGGGACGTTTCGGCGTGCTGCGTTCTTTCACGCTCGGCTCGGGCGCAGCACCTGCGCCGCCGAAGAAGAAACGCCACAGACGTACGAAGATGCCAATTTGCTGAATTGGCGCAGCAGCCGCGGCGCGCTCTTCGAGTGCGCTGGGCGGCGGCGGGAGAGAGGCAATGCTCGAGGAGACGACGGCGGGGGCGGGCGCGCTCGGCGCCTTCTCTTTCACCAATGCGTCATCCGTGGCAACCGTTGGTGCAACCGGGACCAGATGACTGGTCATGCTGTTCTCGGGCAGGCCGGCCTCATCATCACGGACGCGTCGGATTTCGTACGCCGGTGTCTCGATGTACTTGTTCGGAATGAGCACGATGTGCACGTTGCTCTTCGTTTCGATGTTGGTGAGCCACTCGCGCTTCTCGTTGATCAAATAGGTCGCAACTTCGACCGGGAGCTGCGCAATGACCTTGACGGTTCGATCCTTGCGCGACTCTTCACCGATCAGCCGCAGCAAGGCGAGCGCCAGCGATTCGACGCCACGGATCGTACCCATGCCATTGCAGCGCGGGCAGTTGATGTGCGTGGCTTCGCCGATCGAGGGGCGCAGACGCTGACGCGACAGCTCGAGCAATCCGAAACGCGAAATCCGCCCGATTTGAATGCGCGCACGGTCCTGCTTGACGGCCTCGCGCATGCGATCTTCGACGGCACGCTGATTTTTCTGCGACTCCATGTCGATGAAGTCGACGACGATCAACCCGCCCAGGTCACGCAAGCGCAGTTGACGGGCGATTTCATCGGCCGCCTCGAGATTGGTGTTGAGCGCAGTGGTTTCGATGTCGGTGCCGCGCGTTGCACGTGCCGAGTTGATGTCGATCGACACCAGCGCTTCGGTCGGGTCGATGACGATCGAACCGCCGGAGGGTAGGTTGACCTTGTGCGAATGCGCCGATTCGATCTGATTTTCGATCTGAAAGCGGGTGAACAGCGGCACCGGGTCTTCGTAGAGCTTCAACTTGCGCAGGCTCGCAGGCATGAAGCGCTGCATGTACTGCTGCGCCTCGGCGAAGATTGCTGCGTTGTCGACGAGAATCTCGCCGATGTCGTCCGCGAGATAGTCGCGGAGCGCGCGAATGATGGCCTTGGATTCCTGATAGATCAGGAAAGGCGCTGCGCGACCTTCCGCGGCTTGTGAGATCGCCGTCCAAACCTCGCGCAAATTATCGAGATCCCACTGCAGTTCTTCCGAGGTACGGCCGACTCCAGCGGTGCGAACGATGGCGCCCATGCCTTCGGGAATCTGCACGGCATCCAGAGCTTCGCGCAGTTGCTCGCGATCTTCGCCCTCGATGCGTCGCGACACGCCGCCTGCGCGGGCGTTGTTTGGCATCAGCACCAGGAAGCGGCCCGCGAGGCTGATGAAAGTGGTCAGCGCAGCGCCTTTGTTGCCGCGCTCTTCTTTCTCGACCTGGACGATGATTTCCTGACCTTCATCGAGCAACTCGCGAATGTTGTGTCGCGCGTTGGACGCTTGGGTCTTGAAGTATTCCTTGGAGACTTCCTTGAGCGGCAGGAAGCCGTGCCGGTCGGCGCCGTAATCGACGAAGCACGCCTCGAGACTTTGCTCGACGCGCGTGATACGGCCTTTGTAAACGTTGGCTTTCTTTTGTTCCTTCGAGGGTATTTCGACGTCTAAATCGTAGAGTTTCTGTCCATCAACTAGTGCGACACGCAACTCCTCTTCTTGGGTTGCGTTGACGAGCATTCGCTTCATGAGGCCCTTCTAGTGGTTCGAAAAGGACCGCGAGATCGCGCAAGACGAGCGCTGGCGCAGGAGCAAAAATTGGATCGGGGATATGGGTCATCCGATTGTTACTGGCGCGTGTGTGATCACGCGCTCTTTTTGATCCTGAACATGGTTCGCCCATCCGTACGCTTCGCGTCGACCCGGATCTCGAGTTGCGAGTCCGGCATCGCCGTTCGCGGCCGAGCGATGGTCCGATCGAAAGCTGCTCGCTGAAGCGGAACGTGGACGATGCGGGCGCCGTAGGGCGGACCTTCGAAATGCGCAAACCGGAGCTACTTCAACGGCAATGCGCGTAACTATCGTCGCTCGAGATCTTCAGTGAGACAGGTTCTTGCGGAACCAACTAAGATGCAGCGCTTTGCGGATGTGACCTCGCGGCGCTGCGTTTGTGCCGTGTTCGGGAGCTTGCTTTGGTGAGCATCGAACACGAGCTGAAATCCGGGCCGAATATATCAGCCCATCTTTGCCCAATCAACGGCTTACGACGTTTTCACGTTTCCCATCGCATGATTTCAGATCCCGACCGATTCCGCGCAGGTGAGAGCACTTCAAACGGCGCGCAAGTTCGACATCTGCTCGCAGAAAGCGGCGATGACGGGCAACGAATCGACAATTTCCTCATGCGGGTGCTCAAAGACGTGCCGCGCAGTCTCGTCTATCGCATCCTTCGCAAGGGCGAAGTGCGTATCAATGGCCGACGGGCAAAACCCGACCATCGCCTCGCAGAAGGCGATCGGGTGCGCGTTCCTCCCGTCGCGATGAAGTCACGTGAACCCGTAGCGGCACCCTCGCGATCGCTGCGAGAACTCATCACGGCAGCGGTCATCCACGAAGACCGCGATCTGATCGTCATCAATAAACCGGCGGGCGTCGCGGTCCATGGCGGCAGTGGTCTCAGCCATGGCGTAATCGAAACGCTGCGCGCGATTCATCCCGAACTGCGGGAACTCGAACTCGTACATCGTCTCGATCGCGATACGAGCGGCTGTCTTCTGATCGCCAAACGTCGCGCTGCTCTGCGCGAACTGCATCGAACCCTGCGCGAGCGTGAAATGCTGAAGCACTATCGTGCGCTCGTCGTCGGCCGGTGGCCGTTTGGTAAAAAGACGATCGATCTGCCGCTCAAGACGAATCTGAAGCAGGGCGGTGAACGCGTCGTGCGCGTCCATGCAGATGGACAAAGCGCAATTTCGACCTTCGAACCGCTGAAACATTTCGGCAAGGTGGCCACGTTACTCGACGTAAGAATCGGCACGGGTCGCACTCATCAAATCCGTGTCCATGCGGCGCATGCGGGGCATCCCATTGCAGGCGACGAGAAATACGGCGACCGCGAACGCGATCTTCCGCTGAAAGCCAAGGGGCTGAACCGCATGTGTCTCCACGCCCACTCGCTCACATTCGAACGAGCCGGAGAGCTCTTCACCGTAACGGCGGAGCTACCGGACGAACTTGAAACACTATTGAAACGGCTGACCGCGGAGCGTTGACCGCAAAGCGCGATGGCTCCTCGTTGTGACCGTCAACCGCCAACCCGCTTAAGGCAGCGCAAATCCACTGCGACGCAAGGCACCGGAGAGCCATATCAAGGGTAGCCCGACGATCGCAGTCGGGTCGTGCGAGTCGATGCGCTCAAACAGGGTGATCCCGAGGGCTTCCGCCTTGAAGCTACCGGCGCAATTCACCGGCCGCTCGCGCGCTACGTAGCGTTCGATTTCATCATCAGAGAGCTTGCGAAAGTAAACGGTCGTGATATCGAGGTGGCTTTCGTTTGCGCCCGTATCGCTGTCGATGACGTTGACGGCGGTGTGGAATTCGAGCCGATGCCCGCTCAGACGTTTGAGCTGCTCGATGCAGCGCTCGGGATTGCCCGGTTTGCCGATAATTTCTCGCCCGAACAGTGCGACCTGATCTGACCCGATGACGATGCTGCCGCGATGCCGGTGCGCGACCACTTCCGCCTTGGCCCGCGCGAGCCGATTGGTCAGATCGACGGGAGTTTCACCAGGTAACGGGGCTTCATCGACATCGGGAGCGGCCACCGTGAAGCGCAAACCCAGCCGCTCCAGCAATTGGCGCCGATAGGGCGAAGTTGAGGCCAATACGAGACGCGGCCCTAAGGCGCCGGCTGACGTGATTTTCATGCGCTTGTTCTCGTTGCTGCAGAGCTGGGCGGATCCCTGCGAAAACAAGCATTTAACCGGCTTTTTTCTTTGACAGCCAGGGGGGCCGTGGCTAGTATACGCGCCCCATGTCACGGGCCCCGGGTCTCAAGAACGACGCTCTCGTCGACGCAAACGTCCAAGCGCACGCGCGGGGCACGCTCGATCGACACTTCCAAGCATCGCAAATGCCGCGTCTCACGGAGGCTGGCATTGTCGAGCCCGCGGAGATTCAGCTCAGCGTTCGTTTCTCGATCGCGGAAGGTCGCATCGCGATGGCGGGCCGTCTGGGCGGACTCGTGACGATGACCTGCCAGCGCTGCATGCGCCCGGTGGCGATCGACATGGATGATGATTTTGATCTCGTCATCGTCGCTGATGAAACCGAACAGCGGCAGGTGGAAGAGGTCGCGAGCGGTCATGAACCGATCGTCGCAGATGCTGCGAGGCTTGATATGCGTTGGCTCGCCGAGGAGCAAGCGCTGTTGAACGTACCGTTGATCGCCAAGCATGCGGATGAGCAATGCGGGGCGCCACGTGAAACGAACGAGCCGCCGGCGAAGGAAGAGGGTGCCAGCCAGCGCCCGTTTGCGAATTTGAAAGATTTGCTGCGCGATCAGAAATAGATCGCGAGCGAGGGCGGTCGAGCAACCGCCGCGTCGATTGAGAGATTCATTACTCGAGAGTAAGTGCCATGGCAGTTCAAAAAAGCCGCAAGACCCCTTCAAAGCGCGGAATGCATCGTTCGCACGATGGCTTGCAGGGCCCAGCCCTGTCGGTCGATCCGACGTCCGGTGAAACGCATTCGCGTCATCGCATCACGCCCGATGGCTTCTATCGCGGCAAGAAAGTTCTGATCACGCGCAATAAGAACGACGACGCCGAATAACCTCGGCATCCATGACGCGGCGAGTTGGCGAACGGCGAAGAGACACTTTGGATCTTTGCCTCGCAAGCTGGCCAGCCTGCCAGCAATCAACTCGTCGGCGTAGTGCCGCTTCTCGCAGCGGCACGCCAGTTTCAGCACTTTGGCAAACAATAAAACCATCACGATTGCCATCGACGCGATGGGCGGTGACTTCGGCCCAGGCGTCACTGTGCCTGCGGCACTCGATGCGGTCCGTCGCGATCCTGACCTTCGCGTAATCCTCGTTGGACTTGCCGATCCGGTCCGCGCTGCATTGGGCGCGCACTCATTGGGCGATCGGGTGCTCGTTCGTGAAGCGACGCAAGTCGTCACGATGGACGAAAAGCCGCAAGAGGCGCTGCGTAAGAAGAAGGACTCTTCCATGCGGGTTGCGATCGACCTGGTGAAAGCCGGCGAGGCGAACGCCTGCGTGAGCGCCGGCAACACGGGCGCGCTCATGGCCACTGGCCGCTTCGTGCTCAAGATGATCGACGGCATCGACCGCCCCGCGATCATTTCTCGAATTCGCTCGCGTAAGGGTCATACGCACATGCTCGATCTGGGCGCGAACTCCGAGTGCTCGGGCCTGCATCTGTTTCAGTTTGCGGTCATGGGAACGGTGGTCGCATCGGACATGCACGGCATCGAGCATCCCAGGGTCGGTGTTCTCAACATCGGCCAGGAAGAAATGAAGGGCGACAGCGTCGTTCAGGAAGCCGCGAAACTTCTGTCCGCCAGCACGCTCAACTACGTCGGCTTCGTCGAGGGCGACGACATCTTCTCTGGTGAAGTCGACGTCATCGTTACGGATGGATTCACTGGGAATGTTGCGCTGAAATCGATCGAAGGCTTGGCGAAGATGATCGCCGGAATGGCCAAGCGCGAGTACACACGCAATCCGTTGCGTTACCTTGCGGCGGCTGCTTCTTGGCCGGTGCTGCGATCGCTCAAGCGGGAAATGGACCCGCGGTCTTACAACGGCGCAAGCATGGTCGGGCTTGCCGGCGTCGTCATCAAAAGCCACGGCAGTGCCGATGCGGTCTCGTTCTATAACGCGATCCGCGTCGCGATCGTCGAAGCCCGCAAGGGTGTGCCGACGCAAATTGCGAACTTGTTAGCCGCGCAACCATCCACACATTGACGTGGTTCGCTGCGTGCAGCGTTCGAAATGCTAAATTGAGGCCATGTGGATGCGATTCCTACGTTCAATCACGACGTTTCTCGCGGTTTCGGCCGCGGCCCTTCCGGCATTCGTCCTCGCCGCTACCTACCCGCTGCACGGTGACGACACGGTCGTCGGCGAGCTCCGCTACGTCACGGCGAAGCATGAAGACACGTTTTTGGATATCGGACGCCGCAACGGCGTGGGGTACGAGGAGATCGTCGCCGCCAATCCCGGCGTAGATCCGTGGCTTCCCGGCGAAGGGCAGCAGGTGCTCATTCCTTCGCGATACGTTCTGCCCAATGCGCCGCGCGAAGGCGTCGTCGTCAGTCTCGCCGAGCATCGCCTCTATTATTTTCCGCCCGCGAAAGGCGATGAGACGCCCGTCGTCGTGACGTACCCGATCAGCGTCGGCAAGATGGATTGGAAGACGCCGCTTGGCCTCACTCGCATCACGGAAAAACGCGTTCGACCCACCTGGTACCCGCCTGAATCAGTGCGCAAAGAGCACGCGGCAGAAGGGCGACCTTTACCGCGTGCCGTGCCGCCGGGGCCCGACAATCCTCTCGGCAATTACGCCATGCGCTTAGGGATTCCAGGCGGCGCTTATTTGATTCACGGTACGAATCGGCCGGCCGGTGTGGGCATGCAGGTCACCCACGGCTGCATTCGGATGTTCCCCGAGGACATCGAGCAGTTCTTTCCGATGGTCAGCACGAATACGCCGGTGCGCATCGTGCACCAACCGTACAAGATGGGTTGGCAGGGTGACGAACTTTATATGGAAGTTCATGCACCGCTCGAAGGGCAAGAAGGCGAGGATGTCTACAGCCTGACCAACATCACTCGAGCATTGGTGGCTGCTACACAAGATCGCGTCGTGGCGATCGACTGGGCGAAGGCGGAAGCAGCATTTCAAAGCCCAACGGGCGTGCCGCAGCAGGTCGTCCTGACGAGCGCTGTTACGACTCAAGTCTACGAAACCGAACGCTGATTCGTTGGCGCGACTGTAGGCGGTCGCACTGCTAGACTCGCGCCGCGGACCCTGCGGCAGAGGTCACCCTTTCCACCGAGTTAGTCCATGGCCGAAGCTGTGGGGTCCGCCATTTGCGCGGTGGTGCCGACGTAGCTTCGTGCCTTGCCCTAGCCTCCAGCGCGCAACCTTTCCCCATCCGTAACTAGGCGATCGACGAACGCGGGATATTAGTCCTGCGCGGTCATTCGCGTGCGTCCTGCACTCGTAATGACACGCGAGCTTGATGCGTCCGAGTGCCGTGAAATTCTTCTGCCCGCTAATCGCTAACCGCTAAAACGACAACGCCGCGGAAACCCGCGGCGTTGTGTATCGACCGAGAAGATCGAGTTTCGAATTACTTCGAAACCGACTTCTTGAACATGCGGTCGATCTTCTCGTTAGTTGCATCACAGCAAGCTTGGCTTGCTTGAGCAGCCTGGAGGGCTTGGTTTGCTGCGCTTTGCGCGGACTCGGCCGTGGAGCGTGCCGACTGTGCAGCAGCCGCTGCCGAATCAGCAGCTGCCTTAGCTGCAGCAGCGTCTTGCACTGCCTTGTCGGCGGTGGCGCGAATCTCATCGACCGACGCTTGCGACACGCAGCCGCTTGCAGCTGCGAGGGCGAGAGCGGCGACGCCTGCCTTCAGGGTTGTGGAGACGATGTTCTTCATAGCTTCTTTCCCCTTCTACTGGGTTCGAATTGGTGGACCAGAGCGAAAAATACCGGCTCTTAATCCGCGGGCCTTATGGCTGGTTCCCGCAAATATCGCCTTGCACTGCCTTTATTTGTAAAAGGTGCGTATGCCGAGCCAAGCGCGCGGAAGGATACCGAAATGCGAAGATTGGGAAAAGCCAAATGCCATTCTCGTCGTCGTACTGCGACAACATGGAGGTTGGTTACCAGCATTGAGCCGCTGTCGCATTCTCGCTTTGTCCGCGTGCACCGCGATGATCGAGGCTTAGCGTTCCGCAGACGTCGTTTGCTTGCGCGCCTTGCGGCGTCGCAATCAAGCGATAGGTTGTCGTAGTCGGGTCGCCATCGAAAGCGATCGTGTATCGCGGCGAAGGGCTCGCCGGCTCATTACAGTCAGCGTACGAGTGAGCACGTGTAAAGCATCGCTCCATCGCCTGCGATGCTTGCTCTAGCGCGACCTTCGCATCAGTACGGTGCGTCCTCATGACTTGTTGGCGATATGTTGGATACGCAACCGCTGCAAGGATCGCAACGATCACGACGACGACCATCAATTCGATGAGCGTGATGCCCTTGGCGTAGTGCGCTTTCACGATGATCTCCACTTAGCGGATCTGACGCCACGATTGGCGTCCGCTCGCACGAGGACCGGGGTTTTCGATCGTCACACTGACTGCGCCCGTCGTGCCCGGGGTGTATTTGTATTCGGTATTGCCGCCTTCACCCATGAGAATGCCGGGTTCAGGTGAGATACCCACGCCGGGATCGATACCGCTCACCGGTACACGAATCGTTTGACCATCGACGACCACTTCGACGAAATCGTTGCCGTCGAAGATGCCATCGCGATTTAGATCGAACGGGGTATCAGCCAAACGCGCGCCCGAGAGCGCATCCAGTTCCATGAGCCAGCTCGAGCCGCCGGCAACACACGGATCGTTATCCGGGATCAGTGTCGTGAAGATGACGCGCCCCGCACGGACGACCGTGTTGGAGACCTGTCGTTCTCCTTCGTAACCGATCTCGTCATAAATTAGTGGGAGTGTCCAGCCGCGATGATTCCCAAGCGGCAGCTGGCTCGTGACGCGATATCGATGATTAACTACGTCCGTACCATCCGCTGTTTCGAAGTCAACAGCGCCTTGCGCAAGGATGCTTTGCTGGAGCAGATCCTCGGCAGTCACGATATCTGTCTCCAAGCCGCTGTTCCGATCGAAGATGCCGTAATAGGCCTGCAACTCCGGATTATCTGTGTCGACGATCTTGTCGCCGCCACTTAAGAATTTGCCGGTTCCAAACAGCACCATCATGCCGACGCCGCGCGGCCCGCGAACGACTTCCGGTCGCGAGGTAATCGGCTGGCGCTGGGATGACCCGGTAATCTCGCCGTCCTCGTCGAGCGTTTGGGCAACGAACAGAGGAGCAGGCCGACTGCTTTGCGTATACGCGACTCCCCAGCTGCTCGGCGAGGTGGCGCGCAGATCAAACTTCCACAAGTTTCCAAACAGGTCACCGGCGTACACGTAGTCGACGAGCATGTCGCCATTGACATCGACGACCGCCGGTGTCGAAAGGCCATTCGGCCGACCAGTACCTGCTGGATCGTGCGCGACGCCCTGGCCCGTATCGATCTTCCTGATCAGCTTTCCAGTTTCGATATCGACGATGAACAGAACTGCATTACCGGTCGCGCTGACGCTGCCGTCTTCGACGGTGTTGTTATAACCGTTGCCAAAGATGGCCGCCCAACGTCCGTTTTGCAGCTTCACGATCGCGGGCTGCGAGAAGGTGTAGCCGAGATCCGGGTCTCCAGTGATCCCATTTGTGTCATCACCATCGTCCCGGTCGCCGAATTCCCAGAGGACGATGTCATCGGCGTTGTCTTCGCTGAAAGAACTCGGATTCGTAATATTCAGTGCGTAGATCTGCTGGCCACCTTTGTTCAGGCCGCCGACGAGGACAGTGCGCCACGCGCCGCCGAAGAAGACGTCACCCATATTCGGTGCACCATCGACGAAGTAGAGATGGGAATATGTTGCTTCTGACAGGCTGCGCAGATTGGGGAAAACAGCGCTCGGGATGAAACTCATCAACTCGGCGCCAGTACTCGCGTTGAACGCATGCAACATGCCGTCATTCGCGCCGACATAAACGACGGGCGTACGTTCGGCACGAGCGGTGCGGAACGCGGAGTAGGGCTGATTTTCGAAATCGTCACGATAAAAGAACGGCGGGCGCCCGACATACAGTGGTGACGAGGCGACGATGTCACCGAGGCGCGAAACCCGCCGTCGGAACAGCCCCGATTCTTCGTTTTGACTCATCTCGTTCGATTGATCGCCTCGTAGGTAATCGAGACGCAGTGCGCCAAGCGTGGCTTCTTCTGTACCGGCGGCGAAGTCCGGCTGCAGCAGCGCCTTGCGCGAGTCATCAAGCGACGCCCATTGGAACGGCACCGGCGTGCCGTCGGAATTCGTCGTGATGATCTTGCGACTGTTATGGGCAGGGATCAGTCCAGACGCTTTCCACTGGTCCTCGTCATCCACGAGCAGCGCACCCGTCTGAGTATCGACCGGATAGGCGATGAGTTCGCCGTGCCAACCGTCGGAGTCGAAGGTGGCCTGGTAGACGCGTGTATCGCTGCTGATCGATCCGCTATTGACGGATGCGGATGAGGCCGAGCCGGCCGCTTGGAGAATACGGCGGAATGCTGTCCGCAGTTGATCACCCAACGTCAGCGCATTGGTCACCAGGAAGTAGTTGTCCGGTACGCCATCGCCATCACTGTCCCATTCGCGCCGTTCGTTGGCAGCGTCCGATTCCAAACCATCAGGAATGCCGTTGCCGTTCGTGTCGCGGAAGCCACCCCATTTCGCGGCATACCACAGAGGGTCTTTGAGGAACGTGGCGGAAGGCGTGTTGCTGGGAGAAAAGCTTCGGGTGCTTGTCAGAGGAAGCGCGACGCCATCGTTCCAACGTCCGGTGCCTGTGTTCGGCGCGGGGGGCGTTCCGGTGAACTCGGGCGGTGTGTCCAAGAAGTAATCGTAGTCGCCATTCACGCCGGTGTCGCTATCGCGAACGACGAGGTAAGTGCCGTCGGCCGTCGAACCAGAAACGATATAGCCCAAGTGCTGGACGATGCTGCCAGCTGCGTAATCCGAGGTGACGTTTACAGTAACTGTGTTATCTGCATTGACTTGGTAGCGGTAGGTTGCGATCGCATCCATGTCATGGTCGGCGCCTTGTTCTACGTCTTCGAAGTTCACGCGAAACACGCCGCTGCTGCCGTCTTCCGCGATGCTTTCGACATAGAAGTCGACGATCTGATTCGTCGGCTGAAAATTTGCGCTGGGATCAATCGAGTATCCGCTTGGGCCGTAAACCGACTTTGCGAACGGCACGAGGGTGATCCGACCATCGCCCACCGGGATTTCGATTTTCGGTAAGGGCGATGCGAGCGCGACGGCGAAGGTATTGACGCTTTGGTCGCCGGCCAGGTTATTCAACGACCCCAATGAGAGCTGGCGGCCGTGATAAGCGACGCTTGCTGAGTAGTAGGTGCCTTGCTTCGTGGGTTCTTCGGGCGCAAGGCCACGAATATTGCCGAAGCTCGTCACCGTTTTAGCGGTCGGCGCGCCGTCCGACACGTTGCCCGATTGGCCGATAAAGATGCTTTGTTCACCACCAAACTCCGTATCCCAGATCGTTGCACCCAATGTGGCAACGTTCAGGCCGCCGAGCGCATCGGCCGGCGCGGTTTCTCCAAAGGAATTGCCCGGGAGAGCGGAGTCGTACGACGGATTGATGTCGCTGACGACGGTCTGAAAGGGCTTCGAGCAGACGGGTCGGCCCGAATAAGGATTATTCCACGTAGCGACCGGCAAACCCCCTCCAGGAAGCTGGCTTTCTTCGCCTTGACCGAACGTCGTGCTAAACGCCGAAGTCGCAGTCCCGCGGCCGGCAAGATAACGCAGCGACTCATACATCATCTCTGCGATGGGGTTACCCCACACCTGACACTCGCCTTCATTGATTGGTCGATTGGTGATCCAGCCGCACGAGTAATTCCAGTTCGTGTTATTGCCGCCGAATCCGGTGATGCGCAGGCGGTTTATCGAGGTAACGATGCCGTTGAAGTTGCGGAAGGTTCCGTCTGTCGTGACGTTCACCTCATCGCGGATCGAGCCCATCGTACGTCGCAGGACGCCGCCGCTCGTATTCTTTGCGTACGACCCCGTGAGCAGACCGAAATACATGGAGTCGTTTTCACCGAACTCCTGCAGCAAGCCGATGGGCTTGTAGTTTCCATCCGGGTATAAACGACAGTTTTGCTCCAGCAGCCCGCTGACGCATACGCGAACACGGACGTAGAGATCATTCGTATGAGTGGTGAGGCTGACGCTACCGCCATCGAGAATCGAGTCGCCGGCAACGGGCGCTTCTTTACTCACCCAATTCCAGATTCGGTTGGTTCGATTCGTTAGGTACCGAAGCCTAGGCGGCTCCGCATAACCGTTCGCGGTCCGCGGAGTCGTGTTCGCAAATAGATGGCGTGTGCCTGCGTTCGGCAGTGACAGCGGCGAATAATTCCGGATGTCATACCCGTCGACAGCGACGCTCGTGTACTCCTTACCCCAGCTGTGCGCGTCTTGAGGAACGAACGTGCGTTCGAGAATGGTGTCGCTCGCGGTATCGGTTGAGCGATAACCGCCATACAGCACCTTGCGCAGTGCGTCGATGCGAGCGGTCGTCAAGTAGTTGAGGAAGTCACCGCTCCATTGACCGGAGCATTGTTTGTTGGTGGTGACACTTTGCGGCTCGAATACGCCGCTCGAATAGGTGTAGCACTTGTAGGAATCGAAATAGCCGAAATAGTCGATGTCAGCGGGTTTGTAGCGTATGTCGAGTACGCCATCACCATTGAGATCGGAGGCGTCGTTATAGGCTTCGTAATACAGCTTGTGGTCGCGCCCTAGCACGAGCATGTTGAGGGGAGGGACGCTCTCCTCTTGAAGAAAGACCGGAATATCGCTGATGTCGATAGGTGCAGCGTGTGGTTGACCCACCATGAATGTCGTCGCGGCCACTGCCGCGCTGAGCATCAATGCACGCGTGTGTCGAGCGCCGAGTAGATTGTTCATGATTGTCACGATGTGCCAGGACTTTTGGATTTACTGTTCGGTGTAGCGAAGCGCCTGAACGCTCTGCAGGACGACGGTTGCCGTGTCCGTTCCGCCGAGAGACTTTGCCGTGTGGACATAGAAGGCGGTGCCAGCGGCTCCGGGTCGGCCGACGGTCAACGTGTCTCTCACCTCGGCCCACACTTCGGTGTGATATTCGGGGTCTCTCACAATGCCGGAAATTTGCTGCTCATCGCCGCCGTACTCGAGCCCATTGGTGCTCCACCAATCGTCATCACGCGCGAAGTCGATGTAGTCGACGGATCGCTGGCGCACGTCGCAGTTCTGATCTGGCCCGCAGTCCGTAGGGCGCCCTCCATTGGCAGCAGCGAGCGTATCGAGCCGGGCCTCTGCTTCGCGCAGGCCGGCCTCGGCTGCCTGAAAAGCAAGATCGGTATCGCGCGCATTTCCCGCCATGCGTTCTTGCAGACGCGTCGACTGACTGGCCGTCAGTGCGAGTACCGTCAGAACCAGCAATAGCAGCAAACTCACGACCAGCACGGCGCCCTGTTGGCGGTGCGAAGAGATTCTTTGCAGGCGTTTCATGAGCAAAACTCTAGAGAGTGGCATTACGAATATTGACGGTCGTCGTGAAGATCTGACGCATGCGACGATCATTCGGCGCGGGTATCACCTCGCCGAGATCGCCAAGCAGTGCGAAGCTTCGGTCTTCGACTTGACCACCGTATTCAGAGGGTGAGCGCACGAGCAAGGCGACCGTTACGCTGACGACATTCGCCCAATCGGCGACTTCGTCCGCACGGCGATATACAACATCTGATCCTGATGTCTCGCCGTATGCGACCTGCATGGCTTCGACGCCTTCAACGAGTTCCTGTGCAGCGCCGCCACCGCCGATGCGGCGCCACAAGGATGTGCCGCCTCCTGGGGTTGTACTGTCGCGCAAGAAATAAACTGCCGTTTCCACGGGAATGACTTCTGCATTCGCGGTGAATGCACGCCCGAATTCGCCGCTCGCGTTCCCTGGGCTCGCACTGGCGGCGCCTTCGCCCGGAGCAGATGCGGTATGAGAGATGACATCGCCGGTTTTCGCACTGACCTCGAAGACTTCACGGCCATCGCAATCTGAAATCATTACGACGTCATTGGCTTCGATGGCGCTGGCGCCAGCGGTGTCGAGCGTGATGTCGTCATCCGGATCTTCCATGCGGGCCGCCACTCTCACCGTGCGTGAATCATGGCGTGGATAACGAACGACAAGGATGTCGCTGCCTGCCGCCGGATTGATGATCACACTCGCATCGAGCGTGGGCGCGAAGCCATCGCTGGCGGCTTCATAACCTTGGACGGCGTGTTCGAAATTCCACAACACGTTGGTCCCATGGTTCAATGAATTGCGAAAGGGTGCTCGGTACGAACAGCCGACGTAGCCCGAGGAGCGAATGTCTCGGGTGATGGTGTCGAGTGCGAAACGACCGTTCTCCTGAATGCGCGACAAACGATCCGTCGTCTCGTACGTTGTCTTGGAGCTGGCGAAGATCGCGACAACGCCTCCTAGCAGAATCAAGCTCAGCGCCATGGCGACCATGAGCTCGACGAGGCTGAAGCCTCTTGGCGCGAAGTGCGGTTGGCGCGAGATGAAAACAGTTGCCCGTGTCATCTCAAATCTCCGTCTGCGTCTGGAAAGTGACGCGGTTGGTATCTTCCGGCTCGCCGTCTTCGCCGCCTTCTTCTTCACCGCCGCCTTCTTCGACCTCTTCGCCATCTTCATCCACGGCAACAGGCGCATCGCGTTCCCACCAATCGACGGTGATCGTCACCAGACGTGACGGGGCAGCAGCAAGCTCGATTTGGCCGCGCCCGTTCGGCAGCTGTTCGCTGAGTCTCGTGCGCCATTCCACCAAGTCGCGTCCCGCAAGCGTGCTTTCATCGGTGGGCGTCGAGCTCAATTGGATGTTGTATTGGCCGGCCAGCGCAGCTTGACGATTGGCCCGCATACGATCGGCGATGTCGTTCGCCAGCGCACTTGCATGCGATCGGATCAATGCGTCGTGATTGTTGCGCAAGCTCCAGGCATGCAGCCCAGCGACCCCGAGCAAGCCGATCGAAAGCACGAGGACGGTGACGAGAATTTCAGTAAGGGTAAAGCCGCGTTGGCGCGAAACGTTTGCGACTGAGCGACTGACGAGATTGCCTGTGTCCATCACTCTTCTCCGCCGTCTTCTTCTCCACCGCCTTCCGCGCAGGCCGCGCGCTGGAGCGACACTCGCCCCGTCGCAGCTACGGAGACGATGCGGCGTTGTTCGCCCTGACAGCCTTGCTTGGTAATCGTGAAGGTACGGTCGGCTGCGGCAGCGCCCGAGGGCATGTAAACGACCGATGTCGCCGACCCATCAATGGCAACTCCGCTCGTTTGCGCTGGCCCGAATTGAATGGGTTCATCGCTCGCATCCAAGACGCCAGCGTTACCGAAGTCATCTACGAACACGACCCAGCCGATCGACCAGTCGGTGGTATTCGAGCAAGTCGTGTCGTCAGGATCGTCTTCATCGATGACAGCTGGACAGACAGAAACGCGTAAGCCGCGCTTCATTGCCTCGCTGCGCGCAAACGTGAGCGCCTGCACGACGTTCGTCGACTGCGCAGCAATTTGATTGTTGCGCATGATGTTGGAGAAGGAGGGGATACCGATTCCCAAGAGGATCGCGAGCACGAAGATCGCAGTCATGAGCTCGATGAGCGTGACCCCGCGCATGCGTCTATCGAATGTTCGTTGTTGCATGACCGCTAGTAGCTGAGAAGCAGTGGTGCGAAAGGTAGCCGCGCGATGGAGAGTCGGGGAGCACTCCCGACAGATGGCGCGCGCCCGAGGACGAGCGGCCGACGATCCAAGATTCTGTTGAATAGTTCGCGTGCGAAGTGCGCACGCGGCGTGTGACGAACATCACACTTGCGCCAAGCGCGCGATCTGGATATAAAGCCAGCACCTGGGTTTTTATACAAGCCGCCCCTATGGATGACCTCACACCCCGCCAGCGAGAAATCCTGAAACTCATCCAGGACGCCATTGTGGAGTCCGGTATGCCGCCCACTCGCGCGGAGATCGCGGCGCAAATGGGGTTCAAATCGCCCAATGCAGCTGAAGAGCACCTGCGTGCGCTGCAGAAGAAAGGGGTATTGGATTTGATTCCAGGCGCTTCGCGCGGGATTCAATTGAAGGACTCACTTCGCGAGCAATTGGGCTTGCCGCTGATTGGTCGAGTTGCAGCCGGCAGGCCCATTCTCGCGGAGGAGCACATCGAGGGGCGGTATCAGATCGATCCCAAGATCTTCCAACCCAAGGCGCACTACTTATTGAAGGTGCGCGGCATGAGTATGAAAGACGTCGGTATCCTCGACGGTGACCTCGTTGCCGTGCATCGCACGCCAGAGGTGCGAAATCGTCAGATCGTCGTCGCGCGTCTAGAGAATGAAGTGACGGTCAAGCGCTACAAGCAGGAAGGGGCGACGGTTTGGTTGTTACCAGAGAACGACGAATTTGAGCCGATTCGCGTCAACACGCGCGAGGAGGAACTCGTCATCGAAGGAATCGTCGTCGGCGTGCTACGGCAAGGAAAGTCGAAGGGAATGTTTCAGTAGCTCGACACTGCTCCGACGACGGATGTATTCAACGTCCGTGGACATCCATCGTCATAGCCTGCGACGACGGTGCTTGGCCGCCCCGTCACCGATGTCGTAGTCGTCGAAGTCAGAAAGCAGCTCGGCGGTTTGCCGTTCTTCTCTATAACGCTCGAGCCGACGCCAAGCGGGTTCGCCAGGTTTGGGACCGGCTTTCTTGCCGCGCTTGTCGAACGTATCGATCAGCTGATCGAGATCGATTTCTTCCGATTCGACACTGTCGTCGTCTTCGTCGTCAAATTCTTCCGACTCAGGCTTTTCGTTCATCATCGCCCCGATGACTTCGTCGCATTCCGATCGAACTCACTTCGGGGGCGAGTATATAAAAGGAATCTGGAGCACTCGCAATAGCTGAGTTCGCGGTAGCAGAAACCATCGAACCAAGCCGCATTCGTGGCGATTCAACGCAGCAGTGCGCCTAGCCAATGAGCTCGTTGAGCTGAAAGATCGGCAGCAGCATCGCCAGGACGATGAGTAGTACGAATCCACCCATGAACACGATCATCAGCGGCCCGAGCAATCCGACGACCGCAGTGAGAATGGCGTCCATTTCACGCTCCTGATTGGTCGCTGCGCGATCGAGCATGACTTCGAGTTCGCCGCTGGTTTCGCCGCTCGAAATCAGATGAATCATCATCGGCGGGAAGAGTTTCGAGACGGCTAGCGATCGACCGATCGGCGCGCCTTCGCGGACACGGGTCGCGGCGTCTTGCACGGCATCTTGCATCGGCAAGTTCGTAACCACTTCGCCCGAGATCCGCAGCGCTTCGAGAACCGGCACGGCGCTCGATGTCAGCGTCGATAAGGTGCGGGCGAAGCGCGCTGTGTTCGTACCGCGCACGACTTTGCCAATCAACGGCACTCGCAACAGGAAGGCATGAAAGCGACGCCGCGCTGCGGGATCACGCTGCCATCGCAGGAATCCCACGATGAGGCCGATCACGACGAGGGCGACGGCCCACCACCATTCACGCATGAAATCAGACCACGCGATGAGGATGCGGGTGAGCAGGGGGAGTGCAGATTTGGTGTGTTCGAACTGCGTGACGATTTTCGGCACGACGTACGTCAGCAGCATGAACACGATCCCTGCGCACACGACGAACAGCACGAGCGGGTAGAGCAGCGCGCCCAAGGTGCGATTGCGCAATTGTTCGCGGCTTTCGGTGTAATCCGCCAAGCGCTCGAGCACCGTGTCGAGGTGACCGGACTGCTCGCCGGCGGCAACCGTCGCTCGATACAGATCCGGGAACACGGCGGGAAAATCGGCGAGACCATCCGCCAGGGCGTGTCCTTCCATCACTTTGGCGCGCACGCCGAGCACGATGCTCTTGATGCGCGGCTTTTCGGTTTGCTCTGCGACGGCTTGCAGCGATTCCTCGAGCGGTAGGCCCGAATGAACGAGTGTCGCCAGCTGGCGCGTCATCAGGGAAAGATCGGCTGCGGAAACGCCGCGTTTGAAATTCAGCCGCGTGCGACGTCGTTTATGGTCGGTGCTCGCTACCTCATGAACGGAAACGGGCAGCAGGCTCTGTTCGCGCAAGAGTTGGCGGACCTGTCGCGCTGTATCGCCTTCGAGAACGCCTTTGCGTTCGCGCCCGCTTGCATCGACTGCCGTATATTCGAAAGCGCCCACGATTAAAGAACTAGTCCTCTCGCGTGACGCGCAGGACTTCTTCGACCGTCGTCACACCCGACATGATCTTGGTGCGTCCATCGTCGCGAATGCTGGGAGTCAAAGTGCGCGCATAGCGTTCGAGTTCGTGCTCGCTCGCACCGTCATGAATCATCGTACGCATCGTATCGTCGACGACGACGAGTTCGTAAATGCCCGTGCGTCCTTTGAAGCCTTGAGTCGCTTCGGGGTCCGGATGATAGAGCGTCGGCGAGGGGGCTTCGACAGGAATATTGAGCAGACGGCGCTCGTATTCGCCCGCTGTGTAGGCCTGCTTTGTATCCGGATTCAAGACACGCACCAGGCGTTGCGCCAACACGCCGATCAAGCTCGACGACAACAAGAAGGGCTCGACGCCCATATCGCGTAAACGCGTGACCGCGCCCACCGCCGTATTCGTGTGCAAGGTGGAAAGCACGAGATGGCCCGTCAACGAGGCCTGGACGGCGATGTGCGCGGTTTCGAGATCGCGAATTTCGCCGACCATCACGACGTCCGGATCCTGACGCAGGATGGCGCGCAAGCCACGCGCAAAGGTCATCTCGACTTTGGTGTTGACCTGCGTTTGCCCGATGCCGTCGATGTAATACTCGATCGGATCCTCGACGGTCATGATGTTGCGCGTGTTGTCGTTGATGCGCTCGAGCGCCGAGTACAGCGTTGTGGTCTTACCGGAACCGGTGGGCCCCGTGACGAGGATGATGCCGTGCGGCTTGTGAATCAGCTCATCCATCAATCCTTGTGTGCGCGGATCCATGCCGAGCGCATTGAGTTCGAGTCGGCCGGCCTGCTTATCCAGCAAGCGCAAGACAACACGCTCACCGTGTCCAGCGGGGATGGTCGAGACGCGGACATCGACCGCACGTCCAGCGACTCGCAGCGAAATGCGACCGTCTTGCGGCAAGCGCTTTTCCGCAATATCGAGTTTCGACATCACTTTGATTCGCGAAACGACGAGCGGAGCGACGGCGCGCTTTGACTGCAGCACTTCACGCAATACGCCATCGACTCGGAAGCGTACGACGAGCCGGTTCTCGAATGGCTCGATGTGAATATCCGAGGCGTTGTCTTTGACCGCCTGCGTGAGAATCGCGTTGATCAGCTTGATGATGGGCGCGTGATCATCGCTTTCTAGTAGGTCCGCTTGCTCAGGAATGTCCTGCGCAATGTGGGCAAGATCGGTGTCGTCTTCGACGAGTCCACCTGCCATTTGCATCGCCGAACTGCCACCTTCGTACTGTTGACGAAGCATCCGGTCGAAGTCATCGGCGTCCACGCGTCGCATCTGCATCGGAATGCCGAGCACGCGGCGCACTTCAGATACGCTCGCCGGCTGCGCACCGGCGCGATACACCGCATCCGCGACGCCGTCGACGATCTTTTGCACTAGCACACCGTGGCGCTTACAAAACGCGAAGGACAGCGGCGATGCGGTCGACGGGATCGGGACGATCGTCGCCGGTTCAGTCGGTACTTGAAGGTCCGCGCTCATGGAACCTCCTCTGTGCGCTATTGAGCCCGCGGTCGCAACTCGTCCGAAGGGGCGGGCGTCGGCACATCGGGCGGATTTTGCGTGGGCGCCTGGGTTGGAGGCGGTGTTTCGGGCAGCGGCGCCGTTTGCACTGGCTGCTGCATTTGCGTTTCATCCGTGTTGGGCGAGGGCGGCTCCGAGCCCGCCGTCGGATCCGCATAACGCGAGAGTTCTTCGATCGGCGGCAGCAACGGCTGTCGTTCACCCGGCAACAGCGTGACTCGGCCACGCCGGCGTTGCATCTGCTCATTGCGCAGCAGGTTGTATTTCGCATTCGTCTCGATCGCAGCGGCGACGCCGTCACGGATGATCGTCGGACGAATGAAGATCATCAGATTGCGCTTCTCCTTGCTGCCGCTGCGCGTTTTGAACAGCTCGCCAATGATTGGAATGGCACCCAGCACCGGCACGCGGCTTTCGCCTTCGAGGGCCGAATCGCTGATCAATCCACCGAGTACGATAATGCCGCCGTCTTCGACGAGCACCTTCGTGCTGATGGTGCGCTTGTTGGTGACAAGATCGACAGCGCCCGACGGTCCTTGCGTGACACCTGAAGATTCCTGCTCGATCTTCAATACCACCGCATCGCCTTCGTTGATTTGCGGTGTGATCTTCAAGATCTCACCGACTTCTTCGCGCTGAATGGTCTGGAACGGATTCACCATGCCTTGCTGGGTCGTGCCGGTGTTCGTGAACTGGCCGGTAATGAACGGCACTTCCTGCGCGACTTTGATTTCTGCTTCTTCGTTGTCGAGCGTCATAATCGAAGGCGTTTGCAGGATGTTCGAAGACGAATCGCCACGCAACGCCCGCAGCAACAATGCAAAGCTCACACCGGTGTCCCGAATGCGCCCGCCGCCGAGTGTGAATCCAGTGGGCAAACCGATCTGGCTCAAAATATCCGGTTCCGCCGCCGCGGCAATCAGGCTGCCGATGCTCGCATCGCGAATGGGCTGATTGAACATGCCGATCGGCACCGTACTGCCTTCTTCGCGGCTGCCGATCGCCCAGTTGACGCCCAACTCCGCGGCACGGTCGCTGCGAATCTCGACCAAAATGGCTTCGATCAATACCTGCGCGCGCCGCACGTCGAGCTTGTCGACCACCGACATGATCTGTTTCATGATTTTCGGCGGCGCCGTAATGACGAGCGCGTTCATTTGGGGATCTGCCCAGATCGTCGTACTGCGATCGCTCGCGGCCGCAGGGCCCGATGGAGCGGCGCCTGGTTGCCCCGGTGCAGCGCCGCCTGCAGCAGCCACGAATCCCTGGATCTGTTCCTTGAGTTTTCCTGCGAGCGCTTCGGCATCGGCGTAGTTCAAGTAACGCACTTGCGTATCGCCGCCGGTTTCTAGCGGTGTGTCGAGATGCGCGATCAGCGTCTTGTAGCGAAGACGCTGCGAGCGCTCGCCGCTGATCAGCACACTATTCGTACGTTCATCGGCAACGATTTTCGCGGACATTCCCGGTGCTTCCTGCGGCTGCCCCTGTCCCTGCAACAATGAGTTCATTACGCGCACGATTTCGCTCGAACTCGCGTTCTCGAGGCGAATGACGTCGATATCTTCATCGCCGGCCTGATCGATGCGCTGGATGATCCGCATGATGCGATTCACGTTGCTTGCGCGATCGGAAAGGATGAGCGCATTGCCTGCTTGCGAGCCGACGAGATGCGCTTGTTGCGGCATCAACGGACGCAGGATCGGAACAAGCTGCGTCGCATTGATATTCCGTACCGGCACCACCTGAGTGACGATTTCGTCCGAACTTGGATCGACCCGCTCGGGGAGGTCATTGGCGGGCACCTGACGCGCATTGGCATCGGGAATGATCTTGACCAAGTCTCCGGAAGGCACCGCCACGAAGCCATGCACTTGCAGAATGGACAGGAAGGTCTCGTACAACTGCTCCGGCGGCATCGGCGTTGAGGAAACGATCGTGACCTGCGCGCGCACCCGCGGATCGATGATGAAGCGCTTGCCAGTCACCGCCGCGACGACTTCGACGACCTGCGCCAGATCGACGTCCCGGAAGTTCAGCGTCGTTGCGGATTGTTCTTGCTGCTGCGCGCCAACGTTCGTCCAAGCACAAAGCAACGCAACAAGAATGACTTTGACGGATGCGCTCGACCGGCGGACAGCTTCGGATACGCGCGAAGGTGAGTGGATGCCAGTCGTCATTGACGGTCCTTCATTGGTTTTTCGTTGGTCACGGCGTCAGTCCGGAGTGGATGGGCGCGTGCGACGCCGATTGTTGCCTGCAGGAGTGGCGTCCGGAACGCTTAGTTGAGCCATGTTCAAAGACAACTCCTGCGGTTGGCCGTTGCGCTCGACGGTCACGGTCACCTGATCACTAGCGCCCATGGTGTTGAAAATTTCCATGCCGCGCTGCGGATCATCGAGCGGCGTGCCATTGATCGAGAGGACCAGATCACCCGGCTGTAAACCGAGTCGTGCGAACTGCTGGCGATTGCGGCCCGGATAGACTCGATAGCCGCGCTGCACGCCGTTGGCAAATACCGGTTGCGGACGGACGATCTCCGAAAAAGCCGCAGGATCGCTTTCCGCCATCCGCCGCAGATTTTCCGCGACTTGGTTGGACGCTGAAGCCGGCTGGGAAGGCGGTGAAAACTGCGCCGTCAGACTCGCCGTGCTCAATCGCGGCAGCATGAGCGCTTCAAGCTTACCGCCGGTATCAAGAATCACCCGATCGGGATATACAGAATGCAACACGGTGCCACGGCTGACCGCGGTTCCGACGCCGTACATCTTTGCGGTATTTGCGGATTCCCCAATGAACGCGAAGCCTTGTTGCGGGTCCTCGGAGGCCCAGGTGCCCGCCAACACGAGATTCATCTGAGTTTGCGGCGCTTCGGCCGCATCGACCACGGCTTGTTCCTGAACGTCGAACAAATGGGCATCGACGATCGCTTGCACATTGACGGCATTACGCGGTGCGCTCGTCACTGAAGCAGGGGGCGGTGCGATCTGCATTTCATGCGCAGGCTCGCGTTCGAGCAGCAACCACACCATCTGCACCAATTGCCATGCGATGGCCACGACCAGCACGAAGGCGAGCACGCGAGGCACGATGCGCGACGCACGCTCCAGCCATTGCTGAGCGGACACGTTCGATAACTCGCGCATGCTTAAGGACGAAGCCATTCGTTAGGGCGCTATAAATAAGAGTGCCGGACGCATCGATTCACATGATACGGAGTCTGCGTACTTTGTCACAAGGGATTGTTCTGCCTAATGAAAGCGCACTGCGTCGTGTCTGAACACATTCCCCGTTCGTGCGCTCACAGCTCGATCTCGGGACGCTCATCGAGCGGTGCGAACAATGACCGAATAGGCGCTCGGCGGGTATAGGTTGAAACGTCGCGCTTGGGCGACATATCAGAATCTTGAAAACACCGCATGGGCCTTGTTGCAGACGACGTTCTGGTACGGTGTCGAAGCGCATATAGCGCCATGCCCAATGCCGATGATGACTGAATGAATTCAGTCGTTTCCTGCGCCAGATGCCGCCTTGTAATGTGGATGTATCCCCCCTATAAAGACCCGGTGTCAATGATGTATCGACGTTGATGGCGGAAGAGAGCACACGGCATGAACGCGAGCTGGTCGCCGATCCTGCCGAGCCCCAGCTGAAACGACCGCCGCTTTACCAAGTCATCCTGCTGAATGACGACTACACGCCGATGGAATTCGTCGTGGATGTCCTAGAGCGTATCTTCGGCATGGATCGAACGACCGCCACGCGCGTTATGCTGGAGGTTCATACCAAGGGCAAAGGCGTGTGCGGAGTGTTCACCTTCGAGATCGCTGAGACCAAGGTCGCTCAAGTGACGACCTATGCGCGCCAGCACCAGCATCCACTCCTGTGCACGATGGAAGAAACGTGAGAGCCGTCCCACGAAGGAGCGCGCTCGAGTCGATAGAGTGTTGCAGCCTGATGCACGAACCTTTTGGGGTTGGATCACTCTTATGGATGAAGGATTTACCGCCCGTTTGGGTTTATCCCTGGGCTAACCAGATGGGCTAAACAAAGACCGAGAGCGAATCCGTGCTAAGCAGCGAACTGGAAATCTGTCTGAACGATGCCTTTCAGTCGGCGCGCGAGGCGCGCCACGAGTTCATGACGGTCGAGCATTTACTGCTCGCTATCGTGGACACACCGAAGGTGCGCGAAATTTTGCGTGCGTGCGGCGCCGACGTGGTGCGCTTGCGCAAGGATCTGAAAGACTTCATCGATCAAACGACGCCGCGCCTGAAAGAAGAGGACGATCGTGAAGTGCAGCCGACGTTGGGCTTCCAGCGCGTACTGCAACGCGCGGTGTTCCATGTGCAGTCGAGCGGCAAGAAGGAAGTCACCGCGGCCAATGTGCTGGTAGCGATCTTTAGCGAAAAGCATTCTCACGCCGCCTATCTGCTTTCCATGCAAGACGTCGCACGGCTCGACGTCGTCAATTACATCTCCCACGGATTGTCTAAGATCGCTGACGATCGCGCCGAGAAAGACGAAGCCGCTCCCGGCGCTGAAGCTGAGCGCGACGGCGAGGGCGGTACCGCCCTCGAGAAATTTGCGACCAATCTGAACAAGCTCGCGATGGAGGGGCGGATCGACCCCCTCATTGGGCGTCAGCACGAAATCGAACGCACGGTAGAAATCCTTTGCCGCCGTCGCAAGAACAATCCGCTGTACGTGGGTGAGGCCGGTGTCGGCAAGACTGCGCTGGTGGAAGGCCTCGCCCGGTTGATCGTCGAAGGCAAGGTGCCCGACGTACTGAGCGATTGCACTGTGTTTGCGCTGGATATGGGCGCACTGATTGCCGGTACGAAGTATCGCGGCGACTTCGAAAAGCGCTTGAAGAGCGTCTTGAACGAGGTCAAGAAGAACCCGGGCGCAATTCTCTTCATTGATGAAATTCACACGGTGATCGGCGCCGGCGCTGCTTCGGGCGGCGTCATGGATGCATCCAACTTGATCAAGCCCGCCTTGGCAAACGGCGAGCTGCGCTGCATCGGCTCAACGACCTACAACGAGTACCGCGGCATTTTCGAGAAGGATCATGCGCTCGCGCGCCGCTTCCAGAAGATCGACGTCGTCGAACCTTCGGTCGCCGAAACCGTAGAGATCTTGAAAGGTTTGCGCTCGCGCTTCGAGGAGCATCACGGCGTGAAATATGCCGACGACGCGTTGTCGGCCGCCGCAGAACTTGCCGCACGCCACATCAACGACCGGCAATTGCCTGACAAGGCGATCGACGTCATCGATGAAGCCGGTGCGCGTTTGCGCTTGAAGCCGGCTGAGGAGCGCGTGGAGACCGTGACCACACCCATGATCGAAGACGTGGTGGCCCGTATTGCGCGTATTCCGCCAAAGAACGTCTCGACGTCCGATCGTGACGTACTCAAGAATCTCGAGCGCAACCTCAAGCTGGTCATTTACGGACAGGATCCAGCCATCGAGACGCTCTCGGCATCCATCAAGATGTCGCGCTCAGGCTTGGGTGATCAGCGCAAGCCGGTCGGCTCGTTCCTGTTTGCAGGACCCACGGGCGTCGGTAAGACGGAAGTCACGCGTCAACTCGCTATTGCGCTCGGGGTCGAGCTAATTCGCTTCGATATGTCGGAATACATGGAGCGGC
>CAZIXV010000012.1:0-26480 GCA_964543105.1 uncultured Steroidobacteraceae bacterium | reverse complement strand
GTGAAAGATCGAGCAGTAACTCATCACCAATGTGGTGGCCGAGCGAATCGTTGATCGGTTTCAAGCGGTCGACATTCAACACGAGCAATGCCACTTGCGTTGAGCGTTGCTTGGCCTCATCGAGCGCCGCCTGCGCTAACGCGGAGAGCGCCACACGATTGGGCAAACCCGTCAGCGCATCGAAACAATGCGGGCCGTCGACACTGGCATCGAGCGGGTGCGGTCGGCGCGTCTCACGCATTTGTCGCCAGCACTCGAAGAAGACCATCGCGGCCGTCGCTTCCATGACGCCCAGCGCAAAAGGCGAGACTTGCCGCACGATGAGTTCGGGAGCGAGCAAGGTCCAGCCGAGCAGCGGTGCGACCAACGCATGGATGAGCCATAGCGCCGTACCCATCAGCACCGCACCGCCCATCTTCAAGGCGATGGCTGCCGCGCCACGGGCGTTCGTTACTCGCGCCGCATAGCTGAGCACCACATAAGAGGCGAGGATTGCGAGCGCAATCGAGCCGTTGACGATCCAGGTCGTGTTGATTGATTGCATGTGACTTAACGAGGACGAAGCGTTTACCCACGTCATCACAACAGCTATCGGGCATTACGCCGGGCGCTTGAGTGATAGCTGCGCTGCGAATACGTGAACTGCACTTTGAAGTCGCAATCTGCGGACTGAGTCTCACCGGCTCGAGCGTCGCGAGCGCACGTCTGTGCCTTCGTTACGGAACGACGCAGTCTGCGGTTCACATAACACCGCTAGAATCGCGGGCATGCGAACGTTGTGTGTGTTTTGCGGCTCGAGACCGGGATCGGGTGCGGCCTACCTGGAGATGGCGCGCGCAGTCGGCACCTTGATCGCGGCACGAGATATCACGCTCGTTTACGGCGGCGGGCGAGTGGGCCTCATGGGTGCGCTTGCAGAAGGGGCGCTTGCAGCGCACGGCCGTGTCATCGGCGTCATTCCGCAAATGCTCATCGATCGCGAAGCCGGCCATGCAGGTCTCAGCGAGCTGCATGTCGTGCGCACGATGGCGGAGCGCAAGGAGATGATGGGCGCGCTCTCCGATGCGTTTCTCAGCCTACCGGGCGGCATCGGCACGATGGACGAACTGTTCGAGGCGTGGACCTGGACGCAGCTAGGGCTGCAGGACAAACGCAGCGGGCTGTTGAATTTCGCCGGTTACTACGATCCCCTGCTTGCCTTTCTCGACCGCGCCGTAACTGCGGGTTTCCTCGATTCGCGCAATCGCGCGAATTTGTTCGTGGATGTGGATCCGGAGCGACTCATCGCGCGTTTGAGCGGCGCGGAATAGCGGACAGCCGCGAGATCGGACTTCCTGGCATCCGTGTCGGCCGGACTTCAGTCCGACAAGCCTCAAGTGTCGGAACAGATTCCGATTCACAACACCCTGTAGGTCGGACTCCGGTCCGACAAGCCTTTGAGCGCTCGAATGAATTCCAACCCACGACCCCCAACCCTTGACACTACGTACCCCAGCCTGCAGCCTGTGCGCCCGCTTTTGCACTGCAACTGAGCTCATCCATGCTGCGCACCATGCTTCAGGCAAAGCTTCATCGCGTCCGCGTGACTGAGGCGATTCTCGATTACGAAGGCTCCTGCGGGATCGACGAGGCGCTCCTGGAAATGTCGGGCCTCATCGAAAATCAGCACATCGACATTTACAACGTCGCGAACGGCGAGCGTTTTTCGACCTACATCATCAAGGCGCCACGCGGTTCGGGCACGATTTCCTTGAATGGCGCGGCGGCACGCAAAGCGATGGTGGGCGATTTGTTGATCATCGCCGCGTACTCGCAATACAGCGAAGCCGAGTTGGTGAATTACGAGCCGATCGTCGTGCTCGTCGACGACCAGAATCGGCCGCGCTTGAAAGCCGTCGCTGCCAAGCAAGCCAACGCGCGGTGATGCACGGATGGAACTCATCACCTGGTTCATTGACTTCATCCTGCATCTCGACAAGCACCTCACCGCGCTCATCGCCGAATATCACATCTGGATTTACGCGATCCTGTTTCTGATCATCTATTGCGAAACGGGGCTCGTCGTGACGCCGTTTCTTCCTGGTGATTCTTTGTTGTTCGCCGTCGGCGCACTTGCTGCAGTCGATGCGACCGGCACGCTCGATGCAACGTACGTGTGGCTGCTGTTGATCGTCGCGGCGATCCTGGGCAACGAGACGAACTTCCGCATAGGTCGTGCGATCGGGCCGCGTGCCTTTAGCGGCAACTTCCGCTGGCTCAAGCGCGACTATCTGCTCAAGACACAAGCGTTCTATGAAAAGCACGGCGGCAAGACGATCATCTTGTCGCGCTTCGTGCCCATCCTGCGAACCTTCGCGCCGTTCGTTGCTGGCGTTGGTGAAATGCAGCGCCGGCGCTTTGCTTTCTACAATTTCACCGGCGGCTTTGCGTGGGTGACGATCTTCATCTGGGGCGGTTATCTATTCGGTAACGTACCCATCATCAAAGAGAATTTCGGCATCGTGACGATTTTGATCATCGTGATCTCGGTGCTGCCCGTCGTGTGGGGACTGTTGAAGCCGGCGCCGCAGAAGGTGGCGAGTTGATCTGCCTGTTGACGGTTGACAATTGACGGTTGACAGTCAGAACGCTCGCGCGCTTAGGGTCGCATGGGTAGCTCCGCACTTCTGACCGTCAACCGTCAACCGCCAACTGAAAGCATGTCATTCACCGTTGCATCCCGCTTCAATGGTCCGCCGACGTCCGGTAATGGCGGTTACACGGCCGGTCGGATCGCGACGGCGATCGGCGAGACGGTCGCTGTACGCTTGCACCAACCGATTCCGCTCGATCGCGAATTGACGTTGGGCGAGCGAGGCGGTGAGCGTTGGGAAGTTCGTGCTGGCGAGGATTTGATCGCGACGGCGCGGTTGACGACAGTCGATGTCGCAGTGCCTGAAGCGCCGCCGTACTCGGAGGCGCTCATCGCTTCGAAGCACTTTCCCGGTCACAAGCAGCACTCACTGCCGAACTGTTTCGTTTGCGGACCAGCGCGTCAGCGGCACGACGGCTTATGCATCTTCCCCGGCCCGATCGAAGGGGTTTCGACTCTCGCAGCGCCGTGGATTCCCGATGAAACGCTCGACAATGGCGCAGGCAAGGTGCGGCCGGAATTCATTTGGGCGGCGCTCGATTGCCCAGGATTTTTCGCTACTGCGTATCCGAGACTTGCACTGCTCGGTGAATTCGCAGTGCACATCGATCGCTTAGTTCACATCGACGAAGCTTGCGTCGTCGCCGCGTGGCCGATCGGTAACGACGACCGCAAGCACTACGCTGGAACTGCGTTATTCGATGAAGACGGCGAGCGTTGCGCAGTCGGCCTCGCAACGTGGATCGAACTGAACAACAGCCGATAGTCGAAATCGACTCCGGAAGCGCGCAAGCAACTTCCGTCGTCCGTCGAATCAGTAATCGGCGAGTTCGCCTACTTCCTCGCGTACCAATACGACATCGCGCTGAGTGCGAGCGCCACGTAGCCCGGCCAGGCGGGATCGCGATCCAGCGCAAGCCAGATGATGCCGCCGAGCAAACCGATTGCAGACATCAGCACACGGTCGCGGCGCCGGCCTTCCTCGCGCACTTGGGCACGCATCAACGCAGCCTGCTTGTCCTCGATCGGCACGGTGAGGCGATGATCAGACGCGCGTTGAATCGCGATCTGCAATAGCTGCGGCACCTTGTGCGCCGAGTCGAGCAGAATCGGCAGCTGGCTGCGCATGTCGTCGAGCGTCTCTCTCAAGCTGTAGCGCTCACGCATCCATTGCTTGAGCAACGGCTGTGCGGTGTCCCACAAGTCAAGATCGGGGTAGAGCTGGCGGCCCACGCCTTCGATCTGCAGCAGCGTCTTCTGGATGAGCAGCATCTGCGGTTGCATTTGCGCATCGAATCGCTGTGCCGTCTCGAACAGATTGATGAGCAAATGGCCGAATGAAATTTCTTTCAGCGGCTTGTTTGCGATCGGTTCGCAAACCGTACGAATAGCGGCTTCCAATTCGTTGACGCGAACGTAGCTGGGTACCCATTCCGATTCGATGAAAAGCTCGGCAATGCGCCGATAGTCGCGCTCGAAAAACGCCAGGAATTTCTCCGCCAGATAATGTTGGTCGCGCGGTTCGAGGCTGCCGACGATGCCGAAATCCACAGCGGCATAACGCGGTTGTTCCGGGTCATCGAGCATCACGAAGATGTTGCCCGGGTGCATATCAGCGTGAAAAAAGTTGTGCTTGAACGCCTGGGTGAAAAAAATCTCCACGCCGTTTTCTGCGAGCCGTTTGATGTTCGCGCCGCGCCGCTCGAGCTCCGGGATGTCGTTGATGAGCACGCCATGGACGCGTTCCATCACCATCACGTTCTTGCGGCAGTAATCCCAATAAACTTCCGGGACATACAGCAAACGTGATCCGGCGAAATTGCGCTTGAGCTGCGCCGCATTGGCCGCTTCGCGCATCAGGTCGAGCTCATCGACGATCGTCTTTTCGTATTCGTGCACCAACTCGGCAGGGCGCAGTCGTTCGGCTTGCGACCAGTATCGATTCGCGAGATCGGCCAACACGCGCATGACCTCGAGATCGCGCTCGATCAGGTACCGAATGCCGGGGCGGACGACCTTGACGACGACATCCTTGCCGTCCTTCAACGTGGCGGCGTGCACCTGCGCGATCGTTGCCGCCGCCAGCGGTTGCTCATCGAAGTGCGCGAACGTTTCGGTCACCGGCCGGCCATGGGCGGTTTCGATGATCTGCTTGGCTTCGATACCGCTGAAGGGCGGCACGCGGTCTTGCAGTTTTTCGAGCTCGTCAGCGATGTCGCGAGGCAGCAGGTCGCGTCGCGTGGAAAGCATCTGGCCGAACTTCATGAAGATCGGTCCGAGTTCCTCGAAAGCGAGCCGCAGGCGTTCGCCCCGCGAGCCGGCGCGTTTGCGCTGAAACCAGGTGGCCGGCGACAAATAGAACGCAAAGCGGATCGGCCGAAACAAGTGCGTCGCGAGGACGATCTCGTCGAGGCCGTGCCGGACGAGCACGCGCTGGATTTCAAGCAGGCGCGAAAGAACCCGAAGATGCATGGGTGGTGAGTAGCGGTTAGCGGTTGGCGGTTGGCGGTTCGAGGCGCGCGATGCGCGCTTCGAGCCGTGCAACATCGTCGCGCAGCTTGTCGACGGCGGCGAACAGCTCATCGGCTTCGATGCGCGTCGGCAAGTCGCGGCTTTCTTCAGTCAAATATTCGGCGACGTTCTGGGTGAACGTGTCGATGGCGCGGCGGCCGAGACCCAGCGCGCTGCGCGCGGCGTTGCCCACCTGGTGCGCGGCGACATCGCCGATGATGCGCGAGAGTTCTTCTTCGAGATCAGGCTGCGCGGCGCGCAACAATTCGCTGAACGCTTGCGCCACTTCCGCATCGCCCTGGATGTGAATCGAGCCGGCGCGAATCGCGGCTTCAGGCTGCGGTCCGGCCAAGCGTAAAAACGCGAGCGGCGTGCCCGACAACGATGCCGCAGGCGACTCCGCATCGGCGGTATCGATCGTCATGCGCTCGCCATCGGAACGAAAAAATAAACTCAGCGGCAAGCCGCTCATGTGCAACGCAAGCACCTTGCCTTGCAGCCGCTGACATAAGCGCCGCGCGTCCGCAGAGCCGGCAATGTTGCGATTGAGCAGAGATTCGAAGGGAGAAAGGCGCATGAGATATGGGGGTTACGGGAAACGGGCTACGGGCAATGGCAGGAGGAGACAAGGCATTCGCCAACTCGGTGTTCTATTTCGAGCAGACGCGACAGGTAACCCTCACAGCTCTCTGGCCGTAACCCGTAATCGGTAGCCGGTAGCCCGTTCCGGGCGGTCGCGCGCGGCCTCACAGCTTCCACCCTCGATGCAGCGCCACGATGCCGCCCGACAAGTTGTGATAGCGGCATTGCTCGAGACCGGCGTCTTGCATCATGCCGAGCAAGGTTTCCTGGGTGGGAAAGCGGCGGATCGATTCGGCGAGATAGCGGTAGCTGTCAGCGTCTTTCGCGACGAGCTTGCCGAGCAGCGGCAGGAGCGTGAATGAGTAGGCGTCATAGACCGGTTTGAGGCCGGGGACGGTCGGATGTGAAAACTCCAGCACCAGCAATTGACCGCCGGGCTTCAATACCCGCGCCATCGAACGTAGCGCAGCGTTCTTGTCGGTGACATTGCGCAGCCCGAAGCCGATGGTTACGCAGTCGAAGCTCGCATCCGGGAATGGTAGACATTCGGCATTTGCGAGCGAGTAACGAATATTGCTGACGAAACCACGATCGGTCATGGCATCGCGGCCTTCGGTGAGCATGGCCGAGTTGATGTCGGTCAACACCACCAGCCCATTGGCGCCTACTTGTTTCGCCATGCCTGCGGCGAGATCGCCGGTGCCGCCCGCCACATCCAATGCGCGCTGCCCCGGCCGCAGGTGGGTCTGTGCAAGCGTGAATTGTTTCCAGATCCGATGGATGCCGCCCGACATCAGATCGTTCATCAAGTCGTAATTGCCTGCGACCGATTCGAAGACGGCCCGCACGCGCTGCGCCTTTTCAGCGACCGGCACTTCCTGATAGCCGAAATCGGTCGTGCCGTCTTTAGGGGCGTTGGTGTTCATGAGGGGGCGAATTGTAGCCTTCATACGCGCGAGGGTGCGCGGCGATCGGCCCTTAACGCGCATCGGGCCCGTATTGCTCCAATGCGGTACGGAAGCGATCGCAAGCATGCAAGCCGCGCTCAAATCTTCGGCGTCGCTCGCAATCCCTTTGAGCGATGCAGGCTAGCGCTTGGCTCCAGTTCCGCCGACGATCGTTGGATAGGCAATTCCCAGCTCCTGCAAACGCGCGAGATAACGCTGCCACTTTTGTTCGCGCTGCTCGCCGAGCTCGCGCAAATAACTCCAGGAATACAGTCCCGAGTCGTGGCCGTCATCGAAGACGAGCTTGATCGCGTAATTCCCCACCGGCTCGACGCGGTGAACGCCGACTTCATGCTTACCGACCTGCAATGTCTCCTGCCCTGGTCCGTGCCCGCGCACCTCGGCCGACGGCGAATACACCCGCAGATATTCGAACGGCAACTCGAACGTCGTACCGTCGTCGAACGCCACCTCGAGCAGGCGGGATTTGGTGCGGAGCTTGATGGAACGGGGGCGCATGGGATGACGGGCGAAGGGCTGCGGGTTACAGGCGACGGGTTTCAGGCGACGGGTTACAGGCTACAGGCTACAGGCTACAGGCTACAGCCAGACGGTCGGAATCCCGCGTGGACTGCCAGGACTCTGCCGCTGACGACGAACACAAATGGCTGTTGGCAAAAACAAGGACGGACGAGATGCTGAGCGCACATTCTGATTGTGGCCAGCAGCTCTTTACTAAATCGGATCATCAGGCTCACGCTCTGGCTGTCGCCTGTCGCCTGTCGCCTGTCGCCTGTCGCCTGTCGCCTGTCGCCTGTCGCCTGTTCACCCGCGCTACAAAATGTAGCGCGTCAAATCCTCATCCTTCACCAACTCGCCCAGATGCTGATCGACGTAGGCGGCGTCGATCGTGAGTTGGGTGCCGCCGCGGTCGGCGGCGTCGTAGGAAATCGTTTCGAGCAAACGCTCGAGGACGGTATGCAGCCGACGGGCGCCGATGTTCTCAGTGCGTTCATTGACCTGAAACGCCACTTCAGCGATGCGCTGCACGCCGCTGTCGGCGAACTCGAGTGTCACGCCTTCGGTTGCAAGCAAGGCGGAGTATTGCCTGCACAGCGATGCATCGGGTTCGGTGAGGATGCGGATGAATTCTTCGACCTTGAGCGCGTTGAGTTCTACGCGGATCGGAAAGCGGCCCTGCAACTCCGGGATCAGATCCGAAGGCTTGGCCGTGTGAAACGCGCCGGAGGCGATGAACAGAATGTGATCGGTCTTGACCACGCCGTGCTTCGTGCTGACCGTGCTGCCCTCGACGAGCGGCAGCAGATCGCGCTGCACGCCTTCGCGTGACACATCAGCGCCGTGAGCGTCCTGCCTGCGGGCGATTTTGTCGATTTCATCGATGAAGACGATGCCATTCTGCTCCGCATTGCGTAGTGAACTGAGCTTCAGCTCTTCTTCGTTGATCATCTTGGCGGCTTCTTCATCGGCGAGTAGCTTCATCGCTTCGCGCACTTTGACCTTGCGCTCGCGCGTGCGATTCCCGCCGAGGTTCGAAAACATGCTTTGCAGCTGCTGCGTGAGGTCTTCCATCCCCGCAGGCGCCATGATCTCTACACCCATCGGCACTGCACGCACTTCGATCTCGATTTCACGGTCATCGAGCTGGCCTTCGCGCAGCAACTTGCGGAATTTCTGTCGCGTGTCCTGATCGCGCGCGGGCTGCTGTGTTTCGGCTTCGTTGAAGCCCATCGTCTTCGGCCGAGGCAATAGCGCATCGAGCACGCGCTCCTCCGCCGCATCCATGGCGCGATGCCGCACCTTTTCCATCTCTTGCTCGCGCGTCATTTTCACGGCGACGTCCATCAAGTCTTTGATGATCGAGTCGACCTCGCGACCGACGTAGCCGACCTCGGTGAATTTCGTCGCCTCGACCTTGATGAACGGCGCGTTGGCGAGCTTCGCCAGCCGGCGAGCGATTTCTGTCTTGCCGACCCCGGTCGGCCCGATCATCAAAATATTTTTCGGCGTGATCTCCGCACGCAGTTGCTCATCGACCTGCATACGCCGCCAGCGGTTACGCAGTGCGATTGCAACCGAACGTTTGGCGGCGCTTTGCCCGACGATGTGCTTGTCGAGTTCTTGAACGATTTCACGAGGGGTCATTGAGGACATGGTGATACGGGCTACAGGCTTCGGGCTACAGGCGACGGGCAGAAAGCGGCGGTTTGGCCCTCGCTTGTCGCGTGTGAACGGTTAAGAGGAACGCAGCTCTTCGATCGTGAGATTGCGATTCGTGTAAATACAAATATCGGCGGCGATGTTCAGCGATTTCTCGACGATCGTGCGGGCGTCGAGTTCGGTGTTCTGGCTCAAGGCGCGGGCGGCGGAGAGGGCGAAGGAGCCGCCGGAGCCGATGGCCATGATTTCATCTTCGGGCTCGATGACATCGCCGTTGCCCGAGATGACGAACGAACTCTTCACATCGGCGACGCAGAGCAGTGCTTCGAGCCGTCGCAGGCTGCGATCCGAACGCCAGTCTTTGGCCAGCTCGATCGCGGCGCGGGTGAGATTGCCGTATTGCTGCAACTTGGCTTCAAAGCGCTCGAACAGCGTAAAGGCATCTGCCGTGCCGCCCGCAAAGCCTGCGAGGACCTTGCCGTCGTAGAGCGGGCGCACCTTGCGTGCGTTGCCTTTCATCACCGTATTACCGAGCGAGACCTGGCCGTCGCCGCCGATCGCGACGACGCCATTGCGTCGTACCGAGAGAATCGTCGTTCCGTGGAAATCAGTCATCGTGCCGCGCTGGTGAGGGAAAGAGGGGATCTTACCCGCGCTGCGCGCTGCGGCTCATCGCCAGATTCACTTCTCGTGGTCTGACAAGCGTTTACGACGCGCTCGCGGGTGGGCTGCATCGTAAATCTTGGCGAGGTGCTGAAAATCAAGGTGGGTGTAGACCTGCGTGGTCGAAATGTTTGCATGCCCGAGCAATTCCTGAACGCCCCGCAAATCCTGGCTGGATTCGAGCAGATGTGTCGCGAATGAATGACGGAACATGTGCGGGTGAACATGCATGCCGATGCCTTGGCGCTTCGCCCACTGTGCGATGCGCAGCTGGACGGCGCGCGGGCCGAGCCGCCGACCGGTATGGGCGATAAACACTGCGGTTTCACCGATGGCTGCGATCGCGGCGCGCTCTTGCAGCCAAGCGTTCAGCGCTTCGATCGCATGGCGGCCGATCGGCACGATGCGCGTCTTATTGCCCTTGCCGGTCACGCGCACGGTGCGATCGGGTAAATCAAGATCGCCCACATCGAGCGCGGTGAGTTCGGACAAGCGCAGCCCGGAGGAATAAAACAATTCCATCATCGCCTTGTCGCGCGCACTCAGCTCGCTATCGGCGCGAAAGCTGAGCAACTGCGTCATGCGATCTACATCGAGCGTCTGCGGCAAGCGTTTTTTCGCGCGCGGTGCTTGGACGCCGAGCGCCGGATTGGCTTTGATGACGCCTTCGAGCACCAGGAAATTGCAGAAAGTGCGCGTGGCCGACAAGCGACGCTGAATCGTGCTGGCCGATTGTCCGCGGCGAAACTCATGAGCGGCGAACATCCGCACGTGCTGGCTATCGAGCTGCGACCATTCCGTCACGTCATGCTTGTCGCAGTAAGCCGTGAGCAATTCCAAATCGCGCTCGTAGTTCGCGCTGGTGTGCGCAGACAGGCGCCGCTCCGTCGCGAGATGCTTGATGAAGCGCGGTAGCCAGGTGAGAGCGGAAGGGGACACTGTTCGGGCTACGGATTAGGGGCTACGGGTTACGGGCTACGGGCTACAGGCTACAGTCAGATTGTCCCCTCCCCTGCGCTAGCGGGGGAGGCCGCTCTTGCGCATCCATGCGCCCGCGACATTCGGGCATCCTGCCCAGCAGGTTAGGGAGGGGGCTCTTGGTGGTGAAATTTTCACTGCCGTGTCTTGCGAGCAGCGCCATCTCTGACCGTAGCCCGTAACCCGTGGCCCGTAGCTCATCCTTCCGTGACCGCTTCGCTCACTAGCTGGCCGATGCGCGCTAAAAATTCCGTGCTCATCGTGGGGTGAAAGCGTTCGGTGTCGGGGCTGCCGATCGCAAGTAGGCCGAAAATCGGCTTGGCGCCCAGCGGTACGAGCGCGGCGGAGCCGATTTCGATCGTGCCTTCGCCAAACAGGTAATCGCGTTGGCTGTCGCGAATCTGTCCGCAGCGGGGACGACCCGATTCGAACAAGGTTTCGAACATTTTCAGCTCGGGCGCGGCGGGGTCGATCAAACGTAGATGACGGCTGGAAACCCGTGTGAAGGCGGATTGCGGCGACGGCCACAACAAAATGAGCCATTCGGAGGCGCCGAAGTCCTCGCGCAATGAGGCTTCGATCGCTTCGATCAATGCGCTCGGTGCGCGGGCGCGCAGCAAGCGGCAAGCGAGACGATGGATCTTGCCGACGAGCGCGTCATTCTCCCGCGCCACTTCGATGAGTTCGCGCAAACGAGCGTCGAGCTTGTCATTCTTTTCGCGTAGGACGGCGACTTGGCGTTCGACGAGCGACACCGCGGCGGCGCCACGGTTATGAGGCAACTTGAGTTTGGACAGCAGCGCCGGGTGGCGCTCGAAGAAATCAGGATATTGCTGCAGATACTCGGCGATGGTGCTTTCCGAAGGCAGGTTTGCCTCGACACCGCGGACCGGTTGCTTATTCATAGTGCCTCATTGTGTACGGCCGCCGCGCCAGAGTGAGCGCGCGAGCGCGTTCGCGACTCAGGCGGCATCAACGTGCGGCGCGAAACTGTGCTAAATCGATCGTCCCTTCGTAAACGCTGATCGCAGGGCCGGTCAGCCACGCGTGCTTGCCCGGGGCGTCCCAGCGCACGCTCATGCGTCCGCCGCGCACATCGACCTGGACTTCGGCATCGAGCAGTCCCCACCGACGTCCAATGGCGACGGCCGCGCATGCGCCCGTGCCGCACGCCTGCGTTTCGCCAGCGCCGCGTTCGTAGACCCGTAGACGAATGTGATTGCGATTGACGACTTCCAGAAACCCGACATTGGTGCGTTCTGGAAAGCGCGAGTGATTCTCTACCGCAGGCCCTACCGTGTCCACGGCTGCTTTTTCGACCGACGGCACCTGAATAACGGCATGCGGATTGCCCATCGATACCGCGCCGATGCGCATTTCGCTCTCGCCTATACGTAGTGGATAGACCTCGGCTTCACGCGTCGCCTCGAAGGGCAGCGAGGCAGGATCGAAATTCGGGACGCCCATGTCGACTGTGACGAGACCCTCGGCCATGACTTTCGCGCTGACGAGTCCGCCGGGACTGTCCATGGAAACTTGCTGACGCCCGAGCTTCTTTGCGATGAGGGCGCCGATGCAGCGCGCGCCATTGCCGCATTGCTGCACTTCCGAGCCGTCAGAATTGAAGATGCGATAGAACACATCGGTGCCTTCGCGCCGCGGCGGAAGCACGACGAGTGCTTGATCGAAACCAATTCCGGTGCGGCGATCGCCAAGCTGGCGAAACGTGGCACGCTCTGGCACGGCATTGTCATTGGGCGCTTCGAAAACGATGAAATCGTTGCCCAGGCCGTGCATTTTCGTGAAGGCAAGCAGCATGCGGCGAGGATAGCGGCCCGTCGTTGATGCGTAAACGAGAGATGCGAGCGCCGCGGTTCGTGGACATTTCAAGCCCTCGATCGTAAGTTAGGCGGGGTCGATCTTTAGTCGAACAATAAGCGTCGAGCCTTTCCACTCGCCTCGCGGGCTACAAAAAGAGAGGAAACATGCGCCACGTCATGGTCATGAATGCCAAGGGCGGTTGCGGGAAAAGCACCCTGGCAACGAACATCGCTTGTCATTTCGCCAACCAAGGTCGCAAGGTCGCATTGGCCGACTACGACCCGCAGCGCACGAGTCTCGATTGGCTCGAAACCCGTCCAGAAGATTTGCCGACGATTGTCGGCGTAGCCGCCTACGACGAGGGATTGCGCGGCGTACCGCGCGATACCGAGGTGCTCGTGATCGATGCGCCCGCGCGCACTCACGGTTCTGAAATGAATGAACTCGTGCGTCGTGCGGAGACCATTCTCGTCCCCGTCTTACCTTCACCGATCGATCTGAAAGCGAGTGCACGCTTCTTGGAGCAGCTCCAAGAACTCGGCAAAGTGCAGCGTCAGCAAGCGCGCCTCGCGGTCGTCGCCAACCGCGTGCGCGAGAACACATTGATGTTCAACGAGCTCGATCAATATCTCGCCAAACTCAAAGTCCCGTACTTGGGGCCGCTGCGCCAATCGACGAATTATCTGCGCGCCTTCCAGCGCGGCATGGGCATTTTCGAGCTGCCCGAATACCTTGCCTGGCCCGATTGGGAGCAGTGGAAGCCGATGACGAGGTGGTTGGGGAGTAAGCGGAGTCAGCCCTGAGTGCGCGGCTCGCGCGCACTGCTGACAGGCTACAGGCTACAGGCGACAGCCAGAATAGAAGGGGCTCTCTTACTCTGTCTGTAGCCTGTAGCCTGTGTGCTGTTAGCCGCTTCCTAAACTCTGCCGAATCCCCTCATCCACGTCCGCATACTTCAGCACCACCCCCAAGTGCCTGCGCATGCGTTCATTGCTCACGCGGCGTGATTCGTTGAGGAAGGACAGGCGTTCGGGGGAGAAGGTGAGTTGGGCTTCGTCCATCGAGACGCGTGGTGGTGGCGGCAAATTTGCGAGGTGCGCGACGCGGTCCAGGAATTCGGTGGCGGAGATCGAATTGCCGTCCGTGATGTTGTAGACGCCGCGCGCTTCGGGATTGAGCGCGGCTGCGACGCAGGCTTCTACGAGATCATCGACGTGGATGCGATTACTGACGCCGGCTTCGTCCGGGTGAATCGTGGGCTCGCCGGCCCGTAAGCGTTCGAGCGGCAAGCGGCCCGGACCATAAATGCCGGGCACGCGCAGCACGACGCGGCGCACGCGCCGCTCGGTGCACCACACACGCGTCATTTCTTCTGCGCTCACGCGCCGGCGCGCGCGCTCCGTCTGCGGCGCCACAGGTGTGCTTTCATCGACTTCCGCGCCCTGCGCATCGCCATAAACACCTGTCGTGCTCATGTACACGAACGTTTTGGGTGGCACCGTCGCGAGCTGCAAGAAGCGATCGAGCCGAAAGTCGCTTTCGCCGCGTGGCGGCGGCGGAGCGAGATAAAACAGCGCCGCCTGATCGAGCCGTTCAGGGATGTGAGCGCCGAGGCGGGCCTTATCCAGATCCAGCGCAATCGTCTGAATGCCGTGCGCCTGCAGCGCGCGAGCGCTTTGCGTTGAACGCACGATGGCAGAGACATCGAAGTTCGATTGCAGCTTGCGTGCAAGCCGTTGGCCGACATAGCCGCAGCCGACGATGAGCACATGCGAGCGTGAACTCATGCCAAAGCCTCCGCGCCGTACGCGTCAGTCACATCGATCCCTCCGGCCGAGCAAACTTATTGTCGCTTGAACTTCGCGACCGTATCGGGCGCGAAGTCGAAAGAGTCGAAAAACAACTGCTCTTTCGGTAAGCCGCGCGGGATGAGTTCGCTGCGAATGGCTTCCACCATCGCGGGCGGCCCGCTTGCGTAGACGTCGAGACCCGACAACTGCGCTGCATAGTCTTCGAGCATCGCCATATGCACCCAACCCGTGCGTCCGCTCCAGGCATCTGTCGGTGCCGGATTCGACAAGATCGGTGTGTATTGGAAGTTTGGATATCGTTCGCACCATTCACGCAGGATCGCGTCTTCATACAGATCGACGCGCGCCTGCGCACCCCAATACAAATGCAGCGGGCGCCGATCACCGCGTTCCAACAACTGCCGCAACATGGCACGCAGTGGTGCATATCCGGTGCCGCCGCCGATCAGTACCGCCGGCCGCGGTGAGTTTTCGCGAAACCAGAATTGGCCGAGCGGCCCTTCAATGCGCAAGAGCGTCTTCGGCTGCATGCCGCTGAAGACTTGTTCGGTGAATTCACCGCTCGCGACGCGACGAACGTGCAATTCGATCAAACCATCATCCGCTGGGGGACTCGCGATCGAGAAACTGCGGCGGCGGTTGTGCGGCAGCATGATGTCCAGATACTGCCCGGCGAGGAATTGAAACTGCTCGGCGGCGGGTACGCGCAGAAACAACGCCATCACATCCGGTGCGAGCTGTTCCAGACGCTCGACGCGACAAGGCAGGCTGCGCACCGTGAGATCGAGCGTCGGCGGGCGAATCTCGCGCACCTGTACCGTGATCTCGCGATCTTGTGCGCGCGCCTGACATAGCAGTACGTAGCCCTCGCGTTCCTCTTCGGCCATGAGCCCAAGCGGACGGCCTTGCGGATAGCGGATGTGTCCGGATACCAGCTTCGCGCGGCACGAGGAGCAATGGCCGCCTTTGCAGCTGTGCGGCAGGTTCAGGCCCACGCGCAATGCCGCATCGAGGATCGTTTCGTCGTCTTCGACGGTCAGTATTTGCTGGGAGGGCAGGAGCAGAACGCGTGCAGACATGGGCGGATCTTAGCGAACGTCCGCCCATGCGGCTTGCAAGTGATGGGAATGAATTCGCACGAACTGCGTCCTAGAAGCCGCTACGCCGGTCGGCCGTGCGACGCTCCTGCCAGCGGCGCGCGCGAATCTTCGGCACCTTTGGTTTCCGGCCGATCGCATGCACGAGTGCATCGTGCAGCGCCCGATGAGCGCGCTCATGCTCACCGAGCTGTTCCATCAGCGCTGCAAGCAGTTGGTAGGCTTCGAGTCGCGGGCGGATCGCAATACTGGTTTCAAGAAAGCTGCGCGCTTTGCCGTACAGCTCGGCCTGCATGGCCAGGCGGGCGCAGGTGAGCAGCAATCCCGCATCGTTCGGATGCGCCGGCAGCCAACTTTCCGCGCGCTCGAGCGTGGCCAGCGGTTCGGCGGGCTCCAACTCACCGAACACCAGCACCGCCGCTTCGTCCCATTGCGCATCGAGCAAGCTGCGCAGCTCGGCTTCGGCGCTCGCGTGATCCCCGCAAGCTATGGCGGCGCGCGCATAGGCGATGACGACATTCGGACGGCGCGCGAGCGATTTGGGCATGGATTTCCAAGCCTTCGCCAACTCGTCGCGATCGGGCGTAACAATGAACGACTTCAAGCGATCGATATAAACCTGCGCGACGGTCTCATCGGCGACCGCGGTATTGATACCTCGCATGCTGCGCAGTCGCGGTTCGAGCGCCTGCAGTTTTTCCCAATCGCCGGTTTGTCGATAGATTCGTGCAAGAAGCAGCAGGCCGCGTGCGTTTTGTTCGCCGCAATTGTCGAGCTGTTCGAGCGTGGCAAGCGCCGCGTCGAGGCGCTGATGTTTGATCAGCAGTTCGGCCTGCATGATCAGAACGGGCGCCCGCCGCTCGCCGGCGATGTCGAGCGCACGCGCCAACCAATCATCGCGACGCTCATAGGCGCCTTGTAATTCTGCGGCGCGCGCGGCGATCAAATAATGTGCAGCGGGTTGTTCAGCCTCACGGGCCGATCTCGACAGCGTGTCTTCCGCGGCCGCCCATTCGCCTTCCGACAATTCCATGACGCCGCGTGCGAGGCTGCGCCGGGCCTTATGCAATTTGCGCTCTTGTTGCGATTCGCGCCAAAGACGTCGCGCTCGGATCAGTTGAATCAACAAGCGCAGCGCGAAATATGAACCGATCAGTGCGAGCACGAAGGCGACGCCTGACATCTCGATCAACGTGTCGCCGAAGCGCACTGCGACGTAGCCCGGATCCGTGAGCAGCAAGTGCGCCAGCAGCGCACCACCAAGCAGCGCAAGTGCGATGTAGATGCCGATCTTCATGCATCAAGCCTCACGCATCACCCTGCGGCATCAGCTGCTGCAGGCGTTCTGCCGATTTCGAAATGCTCGGCAGGGGCGGATCGATCGCGATCGTTTCGAGCAACTGGATTTCCTTCAACACGCCTTGGGTCGCAGGCGCTGTCATATCGAATGATTCGCTGAGCCATTGCCGGGCAGCGGCGAGCGTTCCGCGGTACGTCGTCTGATCATTGCGCACCACCGCGGTGCGTGCGCTGAACAACAACAGCTGCAGGTGTTGCTTGCGCAGGAGCTGTTCGTCGGTTGTGACGACGGCGCCGCCGCGCCGATCGACTTCGCGAACGCGAATCAGGTTCGCAAGCGAGCGGCTGATGATGGCTCCCGCACGGGAAAAGAAACCTTCCGGAAGCGCCGCGTCGGTGGCGGCGTCCGGTTCGCGAGCGAGAATGCCTGCGACCGGCAGACGCATGGCTTGCGTCTCGAGTGCGGACAAGCGCGTTAGGACGCCGGTGCGATCCACGACACGCACCGCGCGCAGCGCCTGCAACTCGAGCGCGAGCTGTTGTCGCACTGCGGTCAACGCAGGGTCTCTTACAGAAGCCAAGCGTGAGTCGGCGGATTCGAGCGCTGCAATTGCCGTTGCGACATCGCGATCGAGCACCAGACTGCGCTGCGCGATTTCCATCAAGAACAGCGCCTCGGCGCGCGACCATGCGCGCTGCGGACCTTCAGTGCGTCCGTGAAGATCAGCAACCGAGCTACTCAACTCCTGGACCTGCTTCGGCACATGATCGAGCGTCGCCAATTGCGCACTGATCTCGCGTTCACGCTGCGCTTCGCGTTGTGCCAGCGCACGCAATTCACCTTGCAAGGCGTTGCGATCTGCTTCGAGCGAACGAGCGAAGTCGTTCACTTGATCGAGTCGGGCGCGCGTCGCATCCAAACGCCACAAGGCGTAGCTCGCTACGGCGAGGGCAAGCACAGCGAGCGCTGTCGTCAATCGGCCGTAGGAGTGAACGCGCTTGCGAGGGGCAGGCTCGCCTGGAGGCACTGACTTCGAGGGCAGTTCAGGCAGAGAACTATCGGCCATGGCGACGCTGAAACGGGGAGCGAAAAAGCGGGGCCGTATGCTAACACGCGCGCTTCAGGCCTCGCCGTTCCGCGGCTTACGCATCGCGCGCGCGCAGACGCCTGCGCGCCAACGCGCCAACGATCGCGGCATCGTCAGCGCTCGTCGTGATCAATCCTTCGGCATCCCAGCCCAATCCGCGCGCCGCCTCGAGAATGCGCGGCGTCGGTGCGAGCAGGGCGGTGCGATTGAGCAAAGCGCGCCCGGTCGGCGAGAGCAATTCGACGAGATTCGCGTGGAGGTCGGCGCTCGTCGCAGTGACCGCATCGATTCCTTCATCGGCCCAGCGCTGTTCGATGGCCGCAAGTTCGTCGGCGTCGAATGCGGGTTTGACGCGGCGATAGACATCGAGTGTGTTTACGGTGACGCCGCGTGCCGTGAGCGTCGTACGTAACGTGTCTCGACCTGCGCCACCGCGCATGATGAGGACGCATTCGCCAGCGGTCGGTTGGAAAGCTTCATGCGCCAACAAGGCTTCGCTCGTATAGGGCGCTGCGGCAACGACATCCGGTGCTAAATCTGCCGCTTGCAACGCATTCGCCGTCGCTTTGCCGATCGCGGCAATCTTTGGTGGATTGGATTTGTCGATCCAGCGGGCGCCGTGCTCGACCGCATGGACACTCACCCAGATGACCCAGTCATGCGGCGGCGGTGCACTGGTTTCGCAAGGCTCGATCGCGATGGCTGGGAAGACGATGGCTTCGCCGCCGAACGAACGAAGGGTTGCAGCAAGCGCCGACGCTTGCGGCTGCGGACGCGTGACGAGCACGGTCACACCGTTCAACGGCGCGACGACGTAGGGAATCACAGCGATTGTCCGCGCTGTTCCGCCAACAGCACATCGGCACCTGCCGCGAGCAGTCGATTGGCGAGTTCGACGCCGAGTGCTTCTGCTGCATCCTGCGCGCCTTCGATCGTGTCTCGATAAACCTGTGTGCCGTCGGGCGAGCCGACGACGCCGCGTAACTCGATTCGGCCGTCACGCAGTTCGGCATAACCTGCGATGGGCGATTGGCAGCTGCCTTGCAAACGCTGCGCGAACGCACGCTCGGCCGTACAGCGGATCCACGCGTCGGCATCGTTCAACACGCGAACCAAAGCCATGCTGCGCTCATCGTCACTGCGACACTCGATGCCGACGACGCCTTGGCCCACTGCGGGCAGCGAGCAATCGGTCGCCAGCCGTTGCGTGATGCGATGCGCGAGTTCCAGACGAATTAAACCGGCGCTCGCGAGCACGATGGCGTCGTATTGACCTTCGTCGAGCTTGCGCAGTCGCGTCTCGACGTTACCGCGCAGCATCTCCATGTGCAGATCGGGCCGCGCAGCCTTGAGCTGACATTGACGGCGCAAGCTCGAGGTTCCGACCTTGGCGCCTTGCGGCAGATCCTCGAAGCGCGCGAAACGATTCGACACGAACGCATCATGCGCATCGGCGCGCGTCAGCATCGCGACGATCGCCATGCCAGGCGGCATGTCGGTGGGTACGTCCTTCATCGAATGCACGGCGATGTCGGCGCGATTTTCCGCGAGGGCAACTTCCAGCTCTTTGATGAAGAGCGCTTTGCCGCCGATCGCGGCGAGCGGTCGATCGGTAACGCGATCGCCCGTGGTCGTCATGGGCACGAGCACGACCTCGAGCTGTGGATGTGCGGCGCGCAGTCGTGCGGCCACATGTTCTGCCTGCCAAAGCGCCAAACGGCTCTGGCGCGTGGCGATGCGAAGCGGACGATCGAACATGAATTACTTCTGTGGAGTCTGCCCGGACGGCTTGGCAACGATTTCGTTACGGCGCATCTCGAGTGTGAAACGGATGAGCGCGATGATGAGCGCGAGAATCACCGGTCCTAAAAACAAACCGATCGCGCCGAACGCGGCAATGCCGCCGAGCACGCCAATGAAGACGGTGAGTGTGCCGACATCTGCACGCCCGGAGACGAGCCATGGCCGCACGACATTATCGACCAGCGAGACGAGTAAGGCGCCCCAGATCAGCATGAAAATGGCCCAGCCCCATTCGCCTTGTGCGGCCAGCACGATCGTGGCGGGTACCCAGACGAGCGCGGTGCCGCCGAACGGCAACAAGCCGGTGAGTGCGGCAATCACACCAAAGACGAGCGGCGAGGGCAGCCCTGCAATCACGAAGGCGAGACCGACGAGTGCGCCTTGGATCAAGGCGGTCAGGCCCGTTCCATACACCATCGCGCGCGTCACGGAACTCAAGTGATCGAACAGCCGTGCTTTGTAGGCGCGCGGCATCGGAATCAGCTCGCGCGCGGTGCGCAGCATCTCCTCGCCATCGCGAATGAAAAAGAACAGCATGAACATCATCATCACGAAGCCCACGACGGTGCCGATCGCGCCAAGAAAAACGCGCCCGCCCATCGAACCCAGCCACTGCAGCACTTGCTGCACGCCCTGCGACGCCCAGCCGCGTACCTGCGCCGTATTGATGTCGAAGGTTCTTTCGAGCCAGGCGAGTGCGCTTTGAATCCACGGAACATTTGCAAAATCCAGAGCATTGGCTCTGGCTTGATCGGCGACGGTCGTTTGGGCGAATTGCACCAGTTGCCCCACTTGCGCCGCGAAAGCCGCACTCATTGCCGTAAGCGGACCGAGAAAGACGATGAGCACGAGCACCGTCAACAAGAATGCCGAGAGCTGATTGCGGTTGCGTAAGCGGCGTGTCAGCCGCATATGGATGGGGAAGAGGAGAAAGGCGAGAAAGATTGCCCAGGCGATCGGGCCGAGAAAGGGCTCGATGATGCGATAGAGAGCGACGCCGAGTGCTGCAGTGACTGCCAATGCAAAGGAACGAGCATAGAACCGATCTTCGGTACGGATTCGCGGCGGCGCATCCATCGATGATTCGCTCCAAGGTAAGAAAGGCGAGCAATGCTATCACTGGTGCGGCAGCCACGTACGCGCACGAGGGAAGTCTGAGCTGTCTTCACAAGGGCAATGTGCAACCCTCCATGCTGCGGTTGCGTTGTCTAAGCTGGCCTGCCACTGGGTGGCGTGGGTTGCCCGGCATGGATCGCGGAAACTACGATGAGATCAAGTGGCAGGTGCGCAAGTCTTGCGCCTCGAATCAATACCGAACACCTAAGGAGATCCTATGAACTCGCAAGCCCAATCGAATACCGACAAGCTGGTCGATGACTTGAAGGTCGTGATGCGCGATGCCGAGGCGTTACTGCGCGCGACTTCGGCGCAAACCGGAGAGAAGATCCAGGAGGTGCGCGCCCGCGCGGAGGAATCGCTGCAACAAGCCCGCACGCGGCTTGCCGAATTGGAAGATGAGGCATATCGCCGCGCGCGCGATGCTGCGCACGCCACGGAAGACTATGTGCGCGAGAACCCCTGGCAATCGGTCGGCATCGCCGCAGGCGTCGGGTTGTTGGTCGGTCTGTTGCTCAGCGGCCGCCGTTGAGCGAGCGCGCCCGCATGGCCATCGAAGCCGAACCCAACGAGCACGGTGAAAACGCGGGGCTGACGGGCGGGCTGTTCAAATCAGTGAACAGCTTCGCCGCTACGCTCCTCGCGCTCGCGCATACCCGCCTGCAGTTACTGACGACCGAACTGCAGGAAGAAGTGCAACGCACAGCGCACTTGCTGGTTTGGGCCATCGTCGCGCTGTTTGCTGGCATGTTGGCGCTGTTCCTCGGCGCGCTCACGATCATCTTCGTGTTCTGGGATACACACCGGGTCTTGGCAGCGCTCGTCATGACGGCGGTGCTGATCGGTATCGCGGTGATTGCCGCGCTCGTGTTGCGGGCCAAGCTCAGAGCGAAGCCCCCACTGCTCGAAGACACTTTGGCGGAGCTTGCGAAGGACCGCGATCGCATAAGACAGCACGTATGAGCGAACGCGCGCGAGAACTTGCGACGAAACGCCGGCTGCTGATCGCGAAATCCACTGAGCAGCGCGAGCAATTGGCCGCGATGGGGCGCGATGTTCAAGCCCGTCTTGCCGGTATCGATCGCGGTATCGAAATCGCCCGTTCGATTGTTCGCAAGCCGACGGTCATTGCCGGCGCGATTGCTGCGTTCTCGTTCATCGGGCCGCGACGCTTGTTGAGTGCGTTGGGTCGCAGCGCGATGTTCTTGGCGACGGGGCGCCGCCTGCTCAGCATGTTTCGCGCGCCGCCGCTGACCTTGCCAACCAGAACGAAACCCACAACGGTTCGTGGCCTGGAATCATCGAGTCGAGAACTCGTTCGAAGTGTGCTTCGACACGCTCAGCACGAACGGGAGTGCTGACTAGGCGTCACACTGGCTGGTTGCTAACCGCTAACCGCTGCCTAGGCGGTTTCACCGCGAATCCGCCGCAGCAATTCCGGCGCGTGGCGCCGGCTGACTTGCAGTACGGTGCCACAATCGCGCATCCGCACCACGTATTGACCATCTTCTGTTCGCTCCACCGCTGAGATCTGTGCTTCGGCAACGAGTGCGTTGCGATGGATGCGAATGAAGTCGTCCGAGAACTCTGCCGATAGCGATTTGAGCGACTCATCGATCAGGTTCTCGCCGCCTGTGTGGCGCACCGTCGTGTATTTCTGATCGGCAAGAAAATAGTAGATGTCTGCGACTGGGATCAGTCGCAATTGATCGCCGAGGCGGGCACAGATTCGTTCGCGGCGCGGCTCGACGCCGCTGCTTTGGGCGAGTCGCCCGAGACGTGCGGGTGAAATGCGGCTCGCGTGCCGCAAGGCATGCGCCAGCTTTTCTTTGCGCACCGGTTTCAGCAAGTAACCGACCGCTTCGGTTTCGAAGGCTTCGACGGCGTATTGGTCGTATGCGGTCGTGAAGATGACTGCCGGTGGATCTTCGAGCGAATTGATGTGGCGCGCGAATTCCAAACCCGAGAGGCCCGGCATACGGATATCGAGCAGTACGACCTCGGGCCGTGCTTCGCCGCACAGACACAGCGCTTCCTCGCCATTGGCGGCCTCACCGACAATTTCGTAGCCGCCGATTTCCTCGAGTAACCGCCTCAAGCGCTCGCGCGCGGGCGGTTCGTCGTCAACGATCAACAGCTTCATAAGCGCTGCGCTGTGCCCTCCGTGTACGGGAACGATAGCTTTGCGATGAATTCGTGATTGGCCAAGCTCGTCTCGATGCGTGCTCGCCCCGGCCAGGCCAGCTCGAGCCGCTGACGAATATTCTCCAGCGCCATGCGATTGCCTTCGCGTTCACGATAGCCCTGCTGTGCGCTCACCGGATTGCGAACCTCGATGTCGATCCGATCCTGCACGAGCGCGCCACGAATGTGAATCGTCCCGCCACCGGGCAGCATTTCGATGCCGTGGAAAACAGCGTTTTCGAGCAAGGGCTGCACGATGAGAGAGGGAACTTGCGCATCCGCTGGCAAGGTATCGATGTCCCATTCCACGCGCAGGCGCTCGCCCAAGCGCAATTTCTCGATGCGCTCATGCGTGCGCGCAATCTCGATTTCATCTTGTAATGCGATGCGTAACTGCGCGTCGTTCAAACTGGCGCGGAATAGATCGGCGAGATCCTCGATCGCTTGCTCGGCCTGCGTGGGGTTCGAGCGCGTGAGCGATGCAATCGTGTTCATGCTGTTGAACAGGAAGTGCGGGCGAATGCGTGCTTGCAAGGCATGGATGCGCGCGAGCGCCGCCGTTTCGATACTGCGCTTCCATTCGGCCGAGACGTAGAAGTAGCGCAATGCCAACGCGCTGACGATGAAGCCGACGGCGAGATTGCGCAGCAAGAAGCCGGTGTGGTCGCTCGGAAAAATCTCAGCGCCGTCGGGAATCCCTGCGCTCCAGACTTGACCGATGCGAAAGACGATTTCGGAGACGATGCCGACCACTGCGACGAGCATGGCGAGTGCGATCGCCGCGGCGCGTCCTGAGGGCATGCGTGATAGCCAGGGTCGCGCACGGCACAGCACCGCCGCGCATCCCAAACCGACCCACAACAGAAACAGAGAACACGTCGCCAGATCGACCCAGAAATTATCGTGCACCGCCTGCCGGCCGATCGCGAGCGTGAGCGCCACCAGTTCCACGATCAGAACGACGCCCAAGACTGCGCGCGCGGCGCAGAAGTCGGGAACGAAAAAGGTGGGTGTGACGGAGCGCGGATGGCCGACGGTTGCGGCGGTGAGCGGATGATCGCGGTCAGAAAGCGGTGTTCTTGCCCCGATCACTGGATCACCCGATCACCCGATCACTTGGTTCGTCGGTTTCACGCATCGCGCTTGGCGTCGCGCGCTTGCGTGAACAGCGCATCCTTGATGCGGAACAAGGTCGAGATGTCCTCATCGCCATGACCTTGATCGATCAGTCGCCGGTAATGCACGAGCGTCATTTCGATGAGCGGCAGTTGCACGCCGTAACGCGCGGCCATCGCCTGGCAGATCTTCAAATCCTTTTCATGCAGACGCACTTTGAATCCGGCCGGATAGCTGTCCTTGACGATGTTCGGTGCGCGATGCACGAAATACCAGCTCGAACCTGCGCCCTTGCCGAGTGTGTCAACCAGCTTGTCGAGTGGCAGATCCTGCGATTTCGCAAACGCCATCGCCTCGGCGACTGCCTGGATGATGCCGGCGCACATGATTTGGTTGGTGGCTTTGGCCGCTTGACCTGAGCCGCTCGGCCCGAAGTACGTCACCGTGCGGCCGAAGACTTCGAGTACTGGTCGCGCGCGGGCGAAGGAATTTGCATCGCCGCCGACCATGACGGCAAGCGTGCCATCACGCGCACCTTCGACACCGCCGCTCACGGGCGCATCGAGAAAGTCCGCGCCGCGTTCACGCAAGCGATGCGTGGCGGAGCGCGCCGTGTCGGCACTGACGGTCGAGCAATCGATGACGAGCGTGTCCGACGTCGCGAATGGCAGGAGCGCGTCGATGACGCCAAGGACATCGGCATCAGCAGAAACGCACATGACGATGATGTCGCACAGTGCCGGCAGCTCGGCCGCTGAACTCACGGCGCGCACGCCGTGTTCAGTAGCGAATGCTTGCGCCTTGGCGGGCGTGCGATTCCAGACTGCGCTCAACATGCCTGCGCGCTGCAGGTTGCGCGCCATTCCCCAACCCATGGCACCAAGGCCGATGAAGCCCACCCGGGGCGTAGTCGCTGTTGTATTCACGTCGAAGTTCGGCCTGCGAGTTGCGGCTTGTTGCTGTAGCGTCCAATGACGGAACGCTTATGTGCCAAAGGCCACCGCGGCGATCAAGTCGCCGCGGGTCGATTCAAGTTAATTGCAGAGCGTTTCCATCGACGCTTTGGCGGATGCTCGTGCTGCATCGAGTTCTGCATCCGTCAGGTAACGGCGCTCCTCATTGGGTAGCTGCTCGTACAGGCGCTGCGAGTTCATGTAGTTTTCGTAGCGTTCGCGCGCCTTCACGCAACGCTCGGCCTTGTCCTTTGCGGATACTTCGGCGGCTTGCTTTTGATCGGCGGCGGCTGAGGCGCCTTGGCGTCGCGCCGCATCGGCCTCTTGCATGCGCTTCATTTCTTCTTCTTGTCGAGCGTTCGCTGCGACGACATCGGTTTTCTGCGTCTTCACGTCGAGACGCTGTGCGGGGAGCGTGCGCGGTTTATCGGTGTATTGAACGTTGCCGTTCTCGTCCGTGTACTTGTAAACGTCTGCATGTGCGGACGTGACAAAGCTGCAGGCGACTAAAGCCAACGTGGGAAGCAATGCAGATCGCAACATGATGTGCTCCATCCAATTCGAGCTCGATCACCGCGCCGATCCGCTGGCCCATCTAGTTGCGACGTGAGCGAGCTACGTTGCGCGTTTGATCAATGATTCCAAGTACTTGCGCCTTCGGCATCGGATGCGCGAAGGGCTGGCGGAGTGTATCAGCAGGGTGTTCGGAAAGACCTAAGACAAGCCCTGTCATAAGACGCAACTGTGGACTGCATCACTAAAGGTGGGCAGTTAGCGGTTAGGGATGCAAGAAGGCGATAGGCGATAGCGGATCGCGGATAGGAGAGCCCAGAAGGTGATGTCATCGCAGATACGAGATCGAACCGGCCAGCCCGTCCGCCATCACCCATCGCCTTCTCGCAAAAAAACGGGCGCCGAAGCGCCCGTTCCCTCGATGGCCGGTGGGGGGGCCGACCGATCGCTTTGCACTACAGGTTGTAGCCGCGTTCGTCGTGCAGGCTGAGGTCGAGACCGACTTCTTCCTCTTCCTGCGTGACGCGCAGGCCGACGAGCAAATCGACGACTTTCAGGATGATGAAGCTCAGTACACCGGTGTAGACGATGGTGAAGAGCACGCTCTTCGTCTGAATCCACACTTGGCCTGCAATCGTCGCGCCTTCGGCGGGTTCCCATACGCCGCCGAGAGCAGGGAAGGCGAACACACCCGTCAAGATCGCACCGACGATACCGGCGATACCATGCACGCCGAAAACATCAAGCGAGTCGTCGTAGCCCAGTGCGCGCTTGATCGAAGTCGCGAAGATGAAGGCCAGGACGCCGGCGGCGATGCCGATGACCAGCGCGCCGGCCGGGCCGACCGTGCCCGCTGCCGGTGTGATGCCGACCAGGCCCGCGATCGCACCGGACGCGACACCGAGCAGCGACGGCTTACCGTGCTTGATCCACTCCGCAAGCATCCAGGCGAGCGCGGCCGTGCCGGTGCAGATTTGCGTGACGAGCATCGCCATGCCGGCGCTTTGATCCGCTGCCAATGCGCTGCCGCAGTTGAAGCCGAACCAGCCGATCCACAGCATGCAGGCGCCGATCATCGTCAGGCTCAGATTGTGCGGTGGCATGGGCGTCGTTGGGTAACCCTTGCGCTTACCGAGCACGAGCGCTGCGACGAGTCCGGCGATACCGGCATTGATGTGAACGACC
>CAZIXV010000011.1:16120-26553 GCA_964543105.1 uncultured Steroidobacteraceae bacterium | reverse complement strand
TCGAAAAGCACGCCGACCTGCGCCGCCGCGCCGAAACGCTCACCCCGCGCGAACGGGAAGTGATGGACCTCATCGTCGAAGGCAAGGCGAACAAAGTGGTCGCCATCGATTTGGGATTGAGCGAGCGAACCGTGGAAATTCATCGCGCCAATGTCATGGAAAAGATGGGTGCGCGCTCCGTGGCCCATCTCGTCAAGATGCATTTGACGCTCAACGGCAAGTGAAACAAGGGTGATGAGTGATGGGTGATGGGCAAGATTCGCTGCGCTTGCAAACACTCATCGCGGGAACCCTCGGCCTTCACGGGTCGCTTAAGTGGTTTCGCTGGGGCAACCTCGTTGCCTCACCCACTTTCATCTAGGAGCGTGCGTTCATGTCCGCAGCTGTTTCTACCGAACAAGATCCCACGTTGTCGAAGGAGTATCTCACCAGGCTGGATGCCTATTGGCGCGCGGCGAATTATCTGTCGGTGGGTCAGATTTACCTCATCGACAATCCGCTACTGACAGAAAAACTGCGCATCGAGCACGTCAAGCCGCGCCTGCTCGGCCACTGGGGCACGACGCCCGGACTGAACTTCATCTACGTGCACCTGAACCGGGCGATCTGTAAATTCGACCTGGATATGATTTACATCGCAGGCCCCGGACACGGCGGGCCTGCAGTCGCGGCGAACACCTACCTCGAAGGCTCCTACAGCGAGTATTACCCGCACATTGCCGATGATGCAGAAGGGTTGCGCGAGCTGTTCAAGCAGTTCTCGTTTCCGGGCGGTATCCCAAGCCACGCGGCGCCGGAAATCCCCGGCTCCATTCATGAAGGCGGAGAGCTGGGATATGCGCTGTCGCATGCGTTCGGTGCCGCCTTCGACAATCCCGATCTGATTGTCGCCTGCGTGATCGGCGATGGCGAAGCGGAGACCGGTCCGCTGGCGACGAGTTGGCATTCGAACAAGTTCTTGAATCCGGTTCACGACGGCGCCGTGCTGCCCATCCTGCATCTGAACGGCTACAAGATCGCAAGCCCAACGGTGCTTGCACGCATTCCGCGGGAAGAACTCACGCAGCTGCTGAGCGGTTACGGGTGGGAGCCGTTCTACGTCGACAAGGAGTCGACGGATGAAGCCACCCATCTCGCCATGGCGCAGACAGTCGACAAGGCGATCACGCGGATTCGCGAGATCCAAGACGACGCACGCCGCCACGGCTTCAAGCAGCGCCCGCGCTGGCCTGCCATCGTGCTGCAAACGCCCAAGGGCTGGACAGGACCGAGCGAAGTCGACGGCATCACCGTCGAAGACAGTTGGCGCTCACACCAAGTCCCGCTTTCGAAGCTCGCGGAAAAGCCGCCGCATCTCGGAATGCTCGAGGACTGGCTGCGCAGCTATCGCCCTGAGGAGCTGTTCACGCCCGAAGGAAGCTTCAAGCCCGAGTTGCGCGAGCTTGCCCCCAAGGGCAAACGACGCATGGGCGATAACCCGCACGCGAACGGCGGTCTGTTATTGCGCAGCCTGCGTTTGCCCGACTTCCGCAAGTACGAGGTCAAGGTCGGCAAACCCGGCGCGGTGAACGCCGAAGCGACGCGCGTACAAGGCACCTACCTGCGCGATGTCATGAAGCTCAATGCCCAAAGCAAGAACATCCGCCTCTTCAGCCCTGATGAACTCACCTCGAATCGTTGGCAGGACGTGCTCGAGGTCACCAATCGCATGTCGAGCGGCATCATCAAAGAATCCGATTCGCATATGAGCCCCGACGGCCGAGTGCTGGAAATGCTCAGCGAGCATCAATGCCAAGGCTGGCTCGAAGGTTATCTGCTCACCGGCCGACATGGCTTCTTCAGCTGTTACGAAGCCTTCATTCACATCATCGATTCGATGTTCAACCAGCACGCAAAGTGGCTGAAGACGTGCAACCACATTCCCTGGCGGCGGCCGATCGCATCACTCAACTACCTGCTGACCTCGCACGTCTGGCGTCAGGATCACAACGGCTTCAGCCATCAAGACCCGGGCTTCATCGATCACGTCGTCAACAAGAAGCCCGAAGTGATCCGGGTGTATCTGCCGCCGGATGCCAACACCTTGCTCAGCGTGACGGATCATTGCTTGCGCAGCCGCAATCTGGTCAACGTCGTCATTGCGGGCAAGCAGCCGCAACCACAGTGGCTGACGATGGATCAAGCCATCGCACACTGCTCAGCCGGTGTCGGTGTGTGGCGCTGGGCGAGCAATGACGATGACGGCGAGCCCGATGTTGTCATGGCGTGCGCGGGCGATGTCCCCACGCTCGAAACGCTGGCTGCAGTGAGCCTGATGCGCGAATGGCTGCCAAAACTCAAAGTGCGCGTGATCAATGTCGTCGACCTGATGACGATTCAGTCGCCGGGCGAACATCCGCACGCACTCAGCGACAAGGCGTTCGATGCGTTCTTCACCAAGACCAAACCCATCATCTTCGCCTTCCACGGTTATCCGTGGCTGATTCATCGCCTGACGTATCGCCGTAACGGCCATCCCAACCTGCATGTGCGCGGCTACAAGGAAGAAGGCACGACGACGACACCGTTCGACATGACCGTACGCAACGATCTCGACCGCTTTCATCTGATTGAAGCCGTCCTCGATCACGTGCCCGGCTTGAGCGAACAAACCGCGCATTTGCGCCAACGCATCTTCGACAAGCACGTCGAGCATCGCGAGTACATCGAGCGTTACGGCCAGGACATGCCGGAAATTCGCGATTGGCGTTGGCCGGCGTAACAGCCTGTTGACTTAACTAAAACCGCCTGCCATTTCACAACGAGCGCGACGTCTGTCGCGCTCGTTGCGTTTAGCCGGACCGTTCGAGAACTAGCTCGCTTGAGAAACTGCCGCCACGGGTAATCCGCTTGCCTCGACCAGTCCGCCAGGCCCTACCCGTTGCCTACTCCACACCTGCGGGTTTATCGTGCGCAGAATTACACGCGGGCCAGGAACGGAACCCCGTAGATAAGACAAATGCCGCCTAATCGTTATCCCTGTCGCCGGCATATTCCCATGGGCGTGCAGCCGTCTATTTCATTATTGCTGCAGCTGTCTAATTAGCTGTTAGGCATATGAAAGAACCGGAGCCGAAGGTGGAGATATCTTGGCCGCGTCCTGACTATGTCGAGAGGGCGAATCGCCGTGCCGAGCTACACACCGAGGGCATCCGAGGGATGTTCATCCTCAATGGCGGCGGTGTGTTGGCATTGCTCACCTTCCTAACTCAGATAGTTCAAGGCGAAGCAGGAACCAAGAGCCTTGTTCAATACACCACGGTAGCAATCGGCTTCTTGCTTGCCGGCCTCATCACTCTGGCCCCGATCAACCACCTTCGATACGAGTCGTCTCGCCTATTCGATCACGTGGAAACGAAGCCGAAAGGCCAGAAGTACGGGCTAGCTCATCGAGTTCTGTTCTATTTATCGATGCTCTTCTTCGTGCTCGGCGTGTTCATCGCACTAATCGGTGTATGGGTATGGAAGGCGTGAAGGGCCTAACAAGCCGTTCAACCCGATCGCGCGAGAACGCGCGCTCCGGGTTAACGGCGGCGTTGGGCGTAAGAACGATGAGCACCTTGCGATGGCTTTTACTTGTTCCGACAGCGATAGCTGCGTGGTACTCCGTATTCGTTCTTGGAATGTTCACGTACTCGTATGTTGATACTCATCTTTGCCCGCCGGAGGATATGATCTCTGGCCTCTGCACGAACTCCACTGTGGAGTTTTGGCGAAGGATCGTCGCTCACGCGTTTGTCGCGCTTTCTGCTCTCGCCGTCATGACAAGTACAGTCGTTGTCTCACCGGGAAAAAAGAACCCGATTGCTTTGCTAACGCTGGTCGTCGGTACCGTGGTCGCAGCATATCTTGGCGCCAGGACTCATGAGTGGACTCTATTCGCCGCCGCCACCGGAGGCGGCATCGCCGGACTCGCGATCATTGTTCACTTGCTACCGCACGCAGCGCCCAACAATGCGCTGCAGCCGACGTGCGAAGACGCACGCGGCTGAGCGCGGTCGTTAGGCGTCATGAGCGATACGTACGGCATCCATCGAGCTCTCTTTGAGGCGAGTGTTCGCGACTTGAAGGCCGCGATAGAAGATGGGGCAGATGTGAATGGGTTTGATGCATCAAGGATTCATCGATGCCTCTCGGCCGCGATGGAAATCGGCGATACCAAAGTGCGCCATGCAGCTCTTCGCATGCTGCTGGATGCGGGAGCCGACCCCAACCTGCTGGATGACAAGACAGAAAGTCTCGGACCGCTTTTTTCAGCAGTCCTGGCGCAGGATCCGGTCGCGCTGGAGATGCTACTTGGTTCTGGTGCAGACCCGAATCGCGAGTTGAGTACAGGACGCGAGTCACTATATGACTATGCTGAGTTTCACTATCGATACCATTTGGGCTGGGTGGAAACTCTTCCGGAAGAACCAGACGACTCCGACAGATGTAGCCAGGAGTCATGGCTGAGGTTCTTGGAGCGCTTAGCGATGAAGTACGGCAAATCTCCTCCGGACCATTTGTTTCTCCTGCGCCGCTTCGGGGCACGCAGCTTTGACGAGTTTCTGCCAGGCCAGGTTTCAGATGGATAGACATAAAGATCAAGCACGAACCCAACAAGCGCATCGAGGCGACTCGCGAAAGCCCGCTCGCGCCTCAAGCCGAACGTTTAGCCACTGAGATCAACATGAAGTACGACGGCGCATCGTGGCACTACGGCGGTAAATGAGGCAGGGCTGAAGGTCTACGCATTCAACGAGGTCTCGGACTCACCGCTCGTGGCAGGCATCGCGCGCCGCAATGAACGCGTCTTTCCTGGCACCAGTCTGCGCGTTACATATTGGAGGCATTGGGTTGTCACGTTTCATGATGAGACGCTGGAGGTTGTCGGCGATGACATCGAATTCTGGGCGTTGTTTCGGCAACTCCGCGGCTGCAGCCATAGACACGCATGTCATCCAACAAGCCCATGCGGGCGACGTTAGCGATCAGAGAGAAGCAGAGATACACTCGGCACATCGTCCCTACTGGTAGCGCGACATGGCAAGAGCGATCTCGGACATTGAGAAGGAAATTCGGAGCTTAGCTCGCCCCGAGCAGGAACGACTGCTGCGAGCGCTGCTCGAAGAACTCGACGGGCCGATTGATCCCGATGCGGAGCGAGCTTGGCTCGACGAAATACAACGTCGCAGCGCTGATTTTGATGCGGGCCTGATCAAGACAATCTCAGCCGAAGAAGTGTTTGAGCGCGCTCGGTCTCGTCTCAAATAGTGAAGATCGAATTTTTTCCCGCCGCAGAACAGGAGCTCCTTGATGCCGCGGCAGAGTATGAAGGTCAGCTTTCCGGACTTGGCAGTGACTTCATCCTTGAAGTCGAACGAATCAGTTCGGTGCTCCTTGAGCTGCCTTCCCTCGGCGAGAAGCTCGATCCAATTCACCGTCGCGTTCCGCTTCGCCGATTCCCATACGCCGTCATCTTCCGGCGCGACGGCGAAGTCACTCGTGTTGTCGCAGTCGCGCATCGAAGACGCAGACCAAACTACTGGAAGCCGCGCGTACAAGATCGCTAGCAATCGCTTCGAGCGGACGCGTTCAAAGCAACGCGCCGCTCAAGCGTAGCGTTCGGCTCATTGAGATGAAGCCTATGTCGAAGACTACCGTCACATGCATGTTGCTCTGCATCGGGTTGCGTGCCCACCAGCTCTGGTGGCGCATGGGAAGGAAGACAGATGCACGACACACATACCGAAGGAGCGCTTCTGGGAGTTCCTTTCTCAGATGCGTCCGCACCTCGCATTCCAAAAAGGCGTGCCAGTCGGATTTCGCATCTACGAGAAAACTACGGAGGGTGTACTGCCGAGGCTCGAGTTACGTGCTGGCGATCTATTTACGCATTTCTGCGGTGTAAAGGCCTTTGACGCCTCACTGGCCGAAGCAACGATTTGTTGCAAAGCACCCGAGCCAATGAGCAACGAAGGCGAGCTTTGGGTTGAGCGGGAGCGAAAGGCGATTCGGGTGATGGCACCGATGCCTAACCGCGTCGAGCCAACGGCAAACAATCCAAGTGGTTCGGGCAATGTCCGTCTTGTGGACTGAGGCTGCTACAGGATGATCCCTGACAATCTATGAGAAAGCAGTAGGCCGCAATAAACAAAGTGAGCTTCGAACTTCATCTCTGCGCTTCGCCCTTGGCATAGAAGCATCGCCGGCGCGGCCTGTGTAGCATTCGCCTGGTGGCACCGGGGCTAATCCGCAGCATCCGACATCCGAGTGAAGACATGGGGACTCGAGAACATGACATGCGAACATCTGATCCGATTGGAGCAAGCCATCGCCGCGGCTGGCATCGACGAGACGTTTCGCGGTACGGCATGGGCACAGAACTGCCGCGAATGGGTCTACTTTGACTGCGTTCTACCCAGCAGCGCCATCCGGAAAGCATTCAGCCTTGCGCAGTGCGTGAAGGATCACGCACATCGAGGAACGCATGATGGTGAAGAAGCGGGCTTCGTATGCGAGATCCACAAGGATGGAATCATCGGTCATCATCCTGACGCACGTCCTGATGCCAAGAGATTCATTCCGTAGTGATCATCAATGAATCACCTGAATGCGAAGTTCGAAACAAGGGACTAAAGAGCGGCGAGCCGTTCTATTGAAATCCGATTGATGATCAGGGCTTACCGTGAGTCAGATCTCGCAGCCGTCACCAAGCTCTTCACGAGCTCGGTTCACGGCCTCGCGTGTGAGGACTATGACGCTATTCAGCTTAGTGCATGGGCGCCGCGCGCTCCGGATTTGAATCAGTGGGCGACAAGGCTCGCTGGTCTGAGAACATATGTTGCGGAAGTGGACATGAGGCTGGCCGGCTTCATCTCGTACGAACGGAACGGGCACATCGACCTGTTGTTCGTGTCGCCTCGGCATGCACGCCGTGGGGTTGCTTCAGCTCTCTACGACGAGGCAGAGACGCATTTACGTTCAGAAGGAGTTTCGGAAGTGTTCACCGAAGCCAGCAAGACGGCACGTCCGTTCTTTGAGCGTCATGGGTTTAAGGTCACGGAAAAGCAGAACATAGAGCGTCACGGCGTCGCACTTCGTCGGTATACGATGCAAAAAATCATCGCCCCTTAAACCTTGCAACGGCAGCACCCGTACACGTTCCACAGCCGGCGAACGGCTTCGACAGAACGGGCCCTCAAACCTCAAGGCTGCGACATGCAGCCGTCGCCGGAGATCACATGACAATCGAGGCTGAAGACGACGTGATTGTCGATCTCGACGCACGACGCGGTGTGCAAAATCATCGAGCTTCTCGCCGCACTTCACTCGTCCGCGCGCTTCATCCGAAATCCTTCGCTGATCGTCCCCATTGATTTCAGCTCATCCGGCAGCGGCACTTCTTGGGTAACGCTGCGTGCGAACCACGACGTGGTCGATAGCAAAGCTTGATCGAGGGTGTTCGGCCTGATCGATGCCAAGCGCTCCAACACGACATCCGCTGATGCGTCGGTGAGTCCGAGCGTCTTGGCGACGAGATCATCGAGCGTTGCATCGATTGCGATTGGCCTGCCCGCTTCGAAGCGCCCTTCGACGAGGCCGGAGCGCCTATCTCGGTCTGTGTGGAACAGCTCTTCCGCATTGATGTGTTCCCATACGTCAACTGCCACGTGGAAAGTCACGACCAATGCGCCCGCAGCGTCGCGGTTCACAGCGACCACGTCGGCCACCACTGCATTGCCGTATGAGTCGTGAAGGCTGATGCTCACAGGCGTATTCATCTCTGCTCCTGGACGTTCGCTATCGATTGCGCTGGCGCGCTGCCCCACCGCCAGCAACGCTGCGACGAATAGAATTTTTAAGGTGGGCCGGTAACGCACGGTTGATTCTGCGACGATGGTTGAGCGCGATCATGCGGCGCGAGCGCCTGTGGCTCAACTCATGCTCGCCTGATAACTTCGTCACTGTGCGCCAATGCACACTTGTGCCCTGCAGCCAATGCAACACACATCAGCTTTTCGGATCGAGACACTGCGCGCGACTGACATCGAAGTGATGCGCGCCATGCTGGTCATGTTCGGCGAGGCTTTCGGCGATCGAGCAACGTATACGCAGGCGCAGCCTTCAGATTCGTACCTGCACGATCTGTTATCGAGCACGTCGTTCATTGCCATCGCGGCGCTCCATGAGTCCACCGTCATCGGCGGACTTGCCGCGTACGTCCTGCCGAAGTTCGAACAGGCGCGGTCGGAAATCTACATCTATGACCTGGCCGTCGCCGCGACTCATCGCCGCCGTGGCATCGCAACGGCCTTGATCGGTGAACTCCAGCGCATCGCCCGCGCCAAGGGCGCGTACGTACTCTATGTTCAAGCAGACTACGGCGATGATGCGGCGATTGCGCTGTATACGAAGCTAGGCACGCACGAGGACGTGCTGCATTTCGACATTCCGCCGGCGGCGTCTTAGGAGCTTGCGGGCTCGTGCTTCGACAGGCTCAGCACGAACGGAGGTATTGAGCACGCACGGACGCGAAAATTCCGTTCGCCCTGAGCTTGTCGAAGGGCTGACGCATGTCGCCGCCGCCTCACTTCGGCGGCACGACCAATAGCGCGGTATCTCCCTGTCGCACACCGGCAGCATTGGCTTCATCCGTATCGAGATGCAGCTCGAGGGTAAAGCTCGGATCGACGCGTACGGTCACATCGCTGAATGTGAGATCGCGATTCGCGCTGTCGATGTGTACCGCGACCACATCGTGATCGCTCACGCCCAGCCGCTCCGCGTCGACGAGGCTCATATGAATATGCCGACGTGCTGCGATCAAACCGCTGTTCAGCGTGACACGACCATTCGGCCCTTCGACCGTGATACCTGGCGTATTGCTGAGATCACCCGACAGGCGCACGGGAGCATCAACCCCCAGCACGAATTCATCGCTGCGCGAAATTTCGACTTGATCCTGCGCGCGCGCCGGTCCCATCAAACGCACCTTGTCAATGCGCCCGCGCGGTCCGATGAGCGCGATCGTTTCTTTCGCCGCGAATTGCCCGGTCTGCGATAACTCCGTGCGGGGTGTGAGTTTGAATCCGGGCTCGAAGAGCTGATCGAGCGTGTGCTGCGACAAATGGGCGTGACGCGCCGAAACGGCAATCGGAATCCGCATGTCGGTGGCAGGACGGGGTGCGGCGAGCAGGGGCGCAATCATTTCCGCCATCGCCAACTCTTCATCGGCGCGCACCGCCAGCAAGCGAACGCGTGAACCGGGCGCCGACAGTTCGGCGCACAGTGAGTTCGCCCCCGACTGCGCAGATCGAAACGCGTCGCGATTCAAGTCTTCATCGAGCGTCGCGCCGAGAAAGTCGAGCCGCTGCAAGCAGCGATGCCGAATCAACGCGCTGTTCTCACCTACACCGCCCGTGAACGCGATGACATCGACGCCGCCCATCGCCGCCGCATAGGAACCGATGTACTTGCGCACGCGGTGCGCATAGACATTCAGCGCAAGGCGGCAGGCTTCATCGCCCTCCCCCGCGCGACGTTCAATGGCGCGCATATCGTTCGTGCCCGTCATCCCAAGCAGACCTGCCCCGCGCGTCAGAAGCCGTTCGAGCGCATCGTGGCCTTGTTCGCGCATGAGCGTCAGCAAAATCCCCGGATCCAGATCGCCGGCGCGCGTTCCCATCACGAGACCTTCGAGCGGCGTCATCCCCATGCTGGTTTCGACGCTGCGGCCGTACTCGATCGCGGTGATGCTCGAACCATTGCCCAAGTGGCAGCAGATGATGCGCAAGTCACGCGGCGAGACATTCAGGTATTCGCCGGTGCGTCGCATGACGTGTTCGTGATTGATGCCGTGAAAACCGAAGCGGCGAACGCCGTGCTGCTCGCGAACCTCTTGCGGCAGCGCGTATTCGCGAGCTCGAGGCGGCAGGGTGACGTGAAACGCCGTATCGAAGACGGCGAAATTAGGAATGTCGCCGAACGCTTCACGCGCTGCGCGAATCGCTGCGATCGCTGGCGGGTTGTGCAGGGGAGCCAGCGGGCTTAAAGCATCGAGCGCGGCAATGACTTCGTCATCGACACGCGTGGGACGCGTGAAATGCTCGCCGCCGTGGACGACGCGATGCACGACACCCGTCGCGGTGCGCGTGCGGAGCTTCGACTTCACGATATCGACGAGCGTGCCGACCGCCGATTCGATGCTCGGGGCCGTGATCGAGCGTGTCTCCGCATCGATGCGCAGCGTTGCTTGCGTCGTGCCGATTTGTTCGATGCGCACGTCCAGGATGCGGCGCAGCGGCGTTTCATCCAGCAGCGCGCACTTGAGGGACGAGCTGCCGCAATTCAGTGCAATGATCGACATGTGTTGTTCTTACCGACTCCATGATCGTTGTTGGTGGCGATAGCGG
>CAZIXV010000011.1:5415-16020 GCA_964543105.1 uncultured Steroidobacteraceae bacterium | reverse complement strand
TTTTCCGACGTACGCATCGCCCGCGACTGCACCGAAGTGTTGGCGGTTTTTCCCTCTCAGGACATGCGGAACTCTCCTTAGACTTGCCGATGCGCGCGCTGCGTGAACTTCGCATTCACTGCGAGCCTTTATAGTCGGTAGGCTTTTTGCAAATGTCTATTGCGAACAGGCGCCGTGCGGAGGTTCCCATGATGCAAGGCATAGTCAGCGATTTCGATGCGAGTTCCGGGGTGGGGATCATCGAGTCGGACGAGGGCGATATCGTCTTTTTCAACACGGATAACGTCGATTCGTTCGATGCGGATCTACTAACGACCGGCTTGCGGGTCATCTTTCACTTTCATCAAGGAGAACTCGGCCCGCACGCGGATCGGGTCTACTTACCGCAGTGAACCGACACGAGCGCTGCACCAGCGCAGCGCTCGAACACGTGCGAACCTTCAGGCATCAAAAGCGATAACCAAAGCTCATCGTGTAATTGCGGGGTGCGCCGTAGTACCCGATTTCATAGAGGCTGGTGATGTATTTCTCGTCTGCGATGTTGTTGATGTTGCCGCGTAAGTAAAGGCTCTGCGTGACATCCCAACGCACGAAGGCATTCACGAGCGCGTATGCGTCCTGACGGATCAAACCGCCCGAATAGCCGTCGATTTTGGAAATCTCACTTTGCCAGCGCCCGTTCACGCCAAACGACAGCGCGGTGAACGTCGGCAATTGGGCGCTGACCGCTAGATTCGCAGTACGACGCGGCACCCAGTGTTGGCTGTTGTCGCCCGCTTCGTCCTCGAGATCGACGATCGTGAATCCGAGTACGACATCAAGAAACTCGGTCGGCTGCCCAACGATTTCCACCTCGATGCCTTGCGACTCGATGTCGGCGCCTTCGTAGTAGTAGCGCAAATCCGCAACGACGCCGGCGAATTGGCCGAGGCCATTTTGTTCCGCGGCAAACAACGCAAATGTCGTGAGTAAGCGATCGTCGAACCATTCGGCTTTGATGCCGGCTTCGTAATTCACGCCCTTCGACGGATCCAGGTAATCGCCGTTGATGTCGTAGAAGTCCTGCGGCTGATAGATGTCGGAATAACTTGCGTAGGCGAGCACATCGGCCGTGATCGCATACGTCACGCCGGCATACGGGCTCCATTCGTTTTCGGTTTGATCGAACGGCTCGCCCGACTGATGTCCGTCGCGGTGGTATTCCGCAAAATTGAAGCCGACGACGGCGTTGAGCTTGTCCGTAAAACTGAGCCGAGTCGCGCCATAGAAGCGCTGCAGCTCTTGATCCATCCCGCTGGAACTCTGCAGCGGCCCCCAAGCCGGCTCGGGCATGACATTGCCTGCGTACGGAAAAGGCGGCAGCACACCGAAAGCCGGATCGTTCGGCGCAACGGGGCGTTCGCCGAGCGTGCGATCGGCCGCGCTGTAACTGAAGCCCATATTGAGATCATGCGTGCGGCCGAAGAGCGGAAAGCTCCCCGCGATACTGGCATCGAGGAGATGCGCTTCGTCTTGTGTCGTAAAGCTGCCGGGCCATCCAGCCAAGCCGAGATGCGTTTGCCGGTCGAGGCCGCCTTGGGTCAGGACGAAGAACAGTTTGCTGTCGTCTTCGAACTCGCGGTAGTTGTAGGTCAGCTTCAAATCCCATTCATTCGCCACTGCATACGTGTATTCGGCGAACGCCGTGCGATTTGTCGTATCCCACGACGTCCAATCCTGCGCGGTCGATGCGTCGCGGCCGAATTCCGCTTGCGAGCCATCCGTGTAAGCAAGCACGAGCGCTCCCCACATGTTGCCGTCGGAATGGGTTTCTTGATTCGAGAAGCCGAGCGTCAAGGTGGAGCGTTCGCCGATCTGACCGTCGACGACCCCATACACGAAGCCGCGATCGTTGCTCAGACCGCGCAGCCACGAATCCTCTTCTTCCGCGGCCGCGACGATTCGGCCCGCCCACGCGCCATCGGCGGTGAACGGTGTCGAGTAATCCGCTTCGATGCGTCGGTGATCGTACGAACCGCCCGTCAATGCGATCGAGGCTTGTGCAATGTTGGTAGGTCGCTTGCGGACGTAGTTGATCGTTCCGGCGGCATTGCCCACGCCGGTGAGCAAACCGTTCGCGCCGCGAATGACTTCGATCTTTTCATAGCCGAATGCATCCATTGCACCGGTCACGATCCCCCAATCATTCGGCAAGCCCACTCCATCGACCTGAGTGCTTTTGATCTCGAAACCCCGCGCGGTGTAGTTCGTGCGGTTTGTTTCCCATTCCTCGACACTCACGCCGGTCGCAAGGCGCAGCGCCGCGTTGAGATCGTCGGCGCCGAAGTTCTCCATCTGCTCGTTGGTGACGACGCTGATGGATTGCGGCGTATCTTTGATGGCGAGATCGAGACCCGTCGCACCCTTGCTGATGCGATCGTCGCGTTTGGCCGTGATGAGCACGGTTTCGAGCGTTTCATCCGCCCTGTTGATTTGTGCGTGCGCCACGCCACTTGCGCAGGCAATCGCCAGCGCGACAGCCTTTCTGACCTTCTTTTGCATTGCTCGCTCCCGAACTCCCAGCTCATTTCGAATAGGAAATGGCTGGCTGAGCTCCGCAGGAGGAACCGCGCTAGCTGTCAGCCGTAGACCGAAGCGGCCGCTCGGCGCGGCACAGGCGCTTGAGCAAGCGGATGGTTGTCCTCTGGTCTCGGCGCGGCGAGCTTACGCCCGATGAGAATCATTCGCAATTGCGTCAATCGGAGGTGTTCATGACAACCCGACACGCCACGGCCGCCATCGTCGGCGCCGGGGATCACATCGGCGCTGCGATCGCGCGGCGCTTTGCGCAGGAAGGCTTTACGGTGTTCGCCGGGCGGCGCAATGGCGACAAGCTCGCGCCATTGGCTGCCCAGATCGAAGCACAGGGCGGCCATGCGTACATGCGATCGCTCGATGCTCGCAAAGAAGATGAAGTCAGTGAATTTCTAGCCGACGCCGATCGGCTTGCGCCACTCGAGGTATGCATCTTCAACATCGGGGCCAATGTGTATTTCCCGCTGTTGGATACGACCGAGCGAGTGTTTCGCAAGGTCTGGGAAATGGCTTGCTACTCGGGCTTCTTGACGGTGCGAGAAGCTGCACGACACATGCTTGCACACGGCAAGGGCTGCATCTTTCTGACCGGAGCGACAGCGAGCTTGCGCGGCGGAGTCGGCTACTCAGCTTTTGCCAGTGCGAAGTTCGGCCTGCGCGCCGTCGCACAAAGCGCCGCCCGTGAACTCGGGCCGCAAAACATCCACGTCGCGCATCTCATCATCGATGCTGGCGTCGACACGCCCTTCGTGCACGAACGCATTCGAGCTCGCGGTGGCGAAGAGGCGCTCGCCAACTTGCAGCCTGATGACTTGATGCGCCCGGAATCCGTCGCGAACGCGTACTGGGATTTGTATCGTCAGCCACGCGATGCGTGGACCTTCGAACACGAAATCCGCCCTTACGGCGAACCCTGGTGAACTCATGAACTCCATCGAATTTCATTTCGACGTCGGCAGCCCGAACGCCTACTTGAGCCATCGCGTCATACCCGAGATCGAGAAGCGCACCGACACGCGCTTTGAATATGTTCCCATCCTGCTCGGCGGCATGTTCAAGCTGACGAACAATCGCTCACCAATCGAAAGCTTTGCGGATGTGCGTAACAAACTCGCATACGAGCGGCTCGAGATCGCTCGCTTCGTGCGCCGCCACGGCATTCAGTTCGCCTTCAATCCGCATTTCCCAATCAACACCTTGACCCTGATGCGCGGCGCCATCGCAGCGCAACGCCTTGGCGTATTCGAGCGCTACGTCGATGTGGTGTTCGAGAGCATGTGGGTGACGCTCGAGAAGATGGACGACATCGAGGTGATCCGCCGAGTGCTGACGGCGCAGCAACTCGATGCCGATGCGATCCTGGCGTTGGCGCAAGACGCGGGCGTCAAGCAGCAACTCATCACCAACACCGAACGCTCAGTCGAACGCGGCGCCTTCGGTGCGCCGACATTCTTCGTCGGCGATGAGATGTTCTTCGGGAAGGACCGGCTCGGGGAAGTCGAGGAAGAGATTCTTCGCAGCAAATGATCAGCGCCGCACCCGCCGCAGGATCGAATCGAGCAGCACCCGCGCTTCACTCAAATTGAACGCGCGCGCGGCGCCGAAATACACCACACCGAAGACCGCGCCGACCACCACCGCTTTCAGTAACGGATACACGCCTTGTGCGATATGCGCGCCACCGTAGCCGGCGGCCGCGGCTATCAGCGCTGCGGCGAGCATCGGCAGATAGTGACCGCGGCCGGCAGCGAATGTGCCGACCTGCCGCATGAGCCGCGTCCGCAGTAACGCCCATTCGAGCCACGCGCCGATCGATGCGCCCATTGCAAGACCCACCGGGCCGAGCGGAATGCCGTCGATCGTCAGCCATTCGAGCATCCCCGCGGAAATCGTCCACCCGCCGATCGAGACGGACTCAAACTGCACCATCAGGAAACCGCCGGCTATTGCGGCCACCAAGACGCGAAGCGCCGCGACGCGCGCGGGCGTCTTGGTATCGCGTAAGGCGAAGAACGCGGATTGATAGATGCGTGTAGAAGTCGAGGCGAGCAAGCCGATGCCATAGCCCGCCAGAATCAACCACACGACCGCGACGTTCGATGCGTTGAACTCGCCGGCCTGGTACAGACCCGCAACGAGCACATCACCGATGGCGATGAAGGCGACGGCGCTCGGGATCACATAGAACGCGACGCGGCGAATGGCCGTCACCATGCGCTCGCGCAACACCTCTACGGCCGCACCGCGCTCGCGCGCAAGTTCCGGCAACTCTGCAGCCGCGACGCTCATACCGAACAAACTGATGGGCAGCACGTACAACGTTTGCGCGTAACGCAAATGTGCGACGGCGCCGATCGCGAGCAAGCTTGCGAGCACCATGTCGACGTACGAACTCAATTGCACGACGCCGCGGCCCATGATGGCGGGGCCGGCATTGGCGATGACTTCGCGAAACGCGGGCTGACCGCGCCCCAGATTGAGACGGATCTCGCGATCGAGCCGCAGTACCCACGGCAACTGAATCGCGAATTGCAAAAAACCGCCGGCGAGGGCGCCCCACCCGACCGCCATCAATAGGGTGTCGAGATCGTCCTGAAAACTGAAAGCAATGAGCGCCACCAGAATCGCAACGTTCCACAACACAGGCGCGAAATACGGAATGAAAAACTTGCGATGGCTATTCAGAATGCCGAGCGCCCAAGCGGACAGCACGAGCACGCCGGTCATCGGAAATAAAATCCGCACGAGCTGAATCATCAATTCGCGCCGCTCGCCTTCGAATCCCGGCGTGAATACCGCGACGAGCAGCGGCGCGAGCACGATACCGATCAATGAGATGGCGCCCGCGATGCCGAGCAATAGCGCGAATAAGGCCCCCGCGAGCCGTCCGGCCTCTTGCGTTCTGCCCTGCCCGATCAATTCCGAATACACCGGAATGAAGGACGCGCTCAGCGTTCCTTCACCGAGCAAATTCTGCAGCACGTTCGGCATACGCAAGCCGGCGGCGAATACGTCTGCATGGAGGCCCGCGCCAAAAAAAGTGGCGATGAATCGCTCGCGGATCAGCCCGACGATGCGACTTAGGAATATGCCTGCCGCCACGAGTGCGGCGGCGGCCAGACTGCGGCGGGCGGGCGTGCTTGCTGCGGACGGCTCGGCCGCGCCGCTCATGATCGGGATCGTGGAGAGAGTTTCACGCGGCGAATTCTGCCTGCTTCGGGCGCGGAAGTGGGCTCGGCGTGCGAAGTACCGGCGGGTTCAGGGCGAACGGAATGCATGCCCGAGGGGAACGGGAAATAAACCCCGTTCGTGCTGAGCTCGTCGAAGCACGCTTGCACGGCCCTTCGACAAGCTCAGGGCGAACGGAAGTAAATCGTTCGCTGAGCTCGTCAAATCACGGACCTCCGTTCGTGCTGAGCCCGTCCAAGCACGGGCCTCCGTTCGTGCTGAGCTTGTCGAAGCACCATCCGAACCTCAGTGGTTCGACAGCTTCATCACCTTCAACACATTGCTGTAATCGTCGGTCCAGGCACGGAAGTTCGGGTGTGCTGTCGCCGTGTTGAGACGCGAGCCTTCGAACGGCGCTTCGCGTAGTAGCTCGGCGTTGGCAGTGATGACGACCCAGCTCGTTGCGTGCGCCATCAAATCCGACCCCTCTTCGACAACGAACGCCAAGCGGCCGAGATGCTCTGCCGCGCGCGCACACACTGGGACCAGATCGACGTAGCGATTCGAGATATGGATGACGAGCACACCATCGGGTTTCAGGTGTCGCGCGTAGAGTTCCATCGCTTCGAGCGTCAGCAAATGCACCGGAATCGAATCGCTCGAGAAGGCATCCACCGCCAGAACATCGAATTGTTGCGGCGGCTGACGCTCCATCGACAAACGCGCATCGCCAAGAACGATGTCGACGTCCGCACCACGGGCACGCGCACGCGAGACGAAATCGAAATACTGATCGGCGATACGCACGACGGCCGGGTTGATCTCGTACATCGTCATCGCATCACCGGGCCGCGCATAGCTTGCGAGCACACCTGCGCCAAGCCCGACAACCCCGATGTTGACCGGCCCGCCCCGCGCATGGGTCGCCAGAACCGTGCGTGCGATGCCGGACTCCGTCGCGTAATAGGACGCCGCCAGATCGCGGTACTCCTCTTTACGATATTGATAGCCGTGACTGATCGTGCCGTGAAACAGGGTGCGACGCTCGAAGTCATCGCCGATGTCGTATTCGCGCAAGCGCAAGACGCCATAGAAATTGCGCTCGACCAGCAGATAGCCCTGACGAAAACTGATTTCCGTCAGGATCAAGAACGTCGCCAGCGCAATCACGCCCGCGACCATCGCACCGCGCACCAGCCACACGCGCACAGGCGGACCACGCCGCCGCCATTGCACGTACACCGCCAACTCGGCAATGGCGATGAGAATGATGGGGATCTCCCAATACGAATCGAACAACACGGGCGCCAGCACCGCCACGAACGCGCCGCCTAGCACCCCACCCAAGGCGATGAACAGGTAAAAGCGCGTCAAGTAGCGCGGCGCCGGCCGGCGCTGGATCAGTTCGCCATGACAGGCCATGCAGATGACGAACAGCGAGATGAGAAACAGCGGGATGGCGTAGCGAATGTGCGGATTGGTATCGATGCGCATGTACAGATACGTCATGCAACCCAGCGCCGCGGCCAACCACGGAAAAAACGTGGCGCGGTTGTATACGCGCACATTGCCGAAGTTCAGGATGAACGTGAGCAGATACAGTGCGAGCGGCACCACCCACAGCAGCGGAATCGGCGCGACATTCACGCTCAGATGCGCGGTTACGGCGACGAGTAGCGCCGATGCGCACGCCGAGAACAGCAGCCACAAGGTCATTTGACTCAACGTGGGCGGGTGAGAGGCCGGCTCACTTTGCTCCTGCAGCGTCACCTCACCTTTCAAGCTCATCCAGCCGGCGATGATGGACAACACCGCGAATGCCGCGAACGTGACGCTCCAGAGCATGGCGAGCGTCGTGGTGGTGAAGACGGGCTCGAGCAGCAGTGGGAAGCCGAGCAGCGCGATGAGCGAACCAAAATTCGATAGCGAGTACAGCCAGTACGGCGGCGCACTGCCGGTACGACGCATATGCCAAACCTGCAGGAGCGGGCTCGTCGAACTGAGCACGAGCGCCGGCAGACCCACCGTCGCGCCAAGGAGTAACAGGATTTGCACCGTGGGGTTTGCGTCACCCGTGGGTTGCCAGTGCTCAGACGGCACAATGGGCAACAGCGCACAGCTTGCAAGCAACAGCACTGTGTGCACGATGACCTGCGGCCGCGCGCGCAGCCGGACCAAGCCGTGCGCATAGGCATAGCCGCCGAAAACGCAGGCTTGAAAAAACAGCAACGCCGCGCTCCAGACCGCCGAAGCTCCGCCGAACCATGGCAGGATCAACTTCGCGATCAGCGGCTGAACGAGAAACAACAGGCACGCGCCAAGAATGACGGTGAGTGCGTAAATAATCGCCCCCAGAATCGTTCTAGTTGTGGCGGCAACCGTAACACGACCGATTCGCGGCTGCGACAAGCAGTGCTGTGCTGGTAGGTGGACAGCAACTTGTACGTCGGAATTCATTCCGACACCGAACGGTTGGAGTACAAACCCCATGCCCCGAGCCCCGTATCTGTGACTCAGGCCGCGGCCTGGGCACGCGGCACGCGCCACCCACAGCGCATGTGACGAGATCCCGTTTTCTACGCTTCGGCGCATCGCTATAACGGCGTTGCGTTCGCGCATGTCGAACGCCAAAGGATCGGTCACAACGAGGCAAGCAATGGATCCATCCGGTTTATGGCGTAAGTACAAGATCGCGCGCAGTTCGACTCGCGGCGACTTTCGCGGCTCGATGTGGGGTGCATCGACGAGTGAAGTCGTAGAGACCGAAATCGAAAACTTGCGCGAAGGCTGGTCAGGTCAAAGCACGCTGTTCGGCTTCGACGTGATACTGCGTTACAAATTCGGCGATCGCGGCCTGCGCGGCGGCTCCTACGAATTCCTTCTCGGCTCGCGCGATCCCCTTCAAGCCTTTCAAAGCGTCTTCGATGCCTTGTTTCGTCAGCACGGCATGCCCGTCTATCTGCAACGTGCACCCTCCGCACTCGATCCGGCCTCGCCACTTCCACCGACCTCGCTCCTGCGCTCGATGACGCAAGGTGCCGCGCGCTGCGTCGCCGCCTGGGCGACCGAGACGAGCGAAGTGTTATTGCTCATGGATATGTCATCGATTCCGCTGCGTCTGAACTACGCCGCGCGCGATGAATCGCTTTACCTTTCGGACACGGACACGCAGATCTTCGAACCGCTACGCGCCGCGTGAACGCTGCGGACGAAATACATCAGCGTCGTCATAGAACGCGGGCGTTGCGTTTTCCGCCCACCAACCAGGCACGCCCAGTACGGGCAAGGGCAGAAACGGTTTCGCAGCAAGCGATTCGATCTGCAAGCTCGCCGCGACGCACGCATCGTCCAATGACGCGACCACCCATACATGCGCCGTAATCGGCTTGCGCGGCTGCAGCAACTTTTCGATGAGTGCGTGACCGAACAGCCGCACATTGGCCATCGACCACAGTGCGCGGTGCTCGACGAACAGCGCACGCCATTCGCGACGCCGTAGCGCCTCGATCAACGTCGCGGGCGCCTGCAGCAACGCGGCGTTTTCATCGAACAGCGTCAACGCATCGCGCGCCGGTCCACGCCTCATTCCGACACCGTGCAGCGCCAGCTGCTGTGCCTGCAGTCGATTCAAGCGCCACTTCGTTTGCGGATAGCACAGCCACAGCAAGCCGTTGAATAGATCGTGCGCGTTGTGGCGCGTAGGCACCGTGCGCGTACGCGCGATGAAGGCTTCGTACGGTTCGCTCGCCGGCAGCGCCGCCTGCTCCACGAAGCGCGGCAAATCGACGCGATTCGCGGCGGCTCGATCGAGTGCGTGCGCGACGCTAGTGCGAGCTGCTTGCTGGGCGATGTTCAAAGCAAGTGCCTGGTAAGGCGCAAGCCACGGCGGGCGCATTTCGAGCGCGGCAATCACTTGATCGAGCGGAAGCGACATGGCGGGGATTATCGTCGCTTCGAGCTTGGATCCGCACGCCACCGCAATCGTGGCTAAGTGACAGTCGCCAGGAACCATTCCGACTCATACACTACGCCGCTCGCAAAACCGCTCATCTCCAGCCGTTCCACCGGACGATCATGTCGGCACGCAGCCCTCGTGGTACGTCCTCGGCTTCTTTACTTTTGGAATATTCGAATGGCCACCGCTGCGGAACACGCCGCACCTAAAGCGACCCGCAAGGAATGGATCGGGCTCGCCGTGATTGCGATCCCCTGTTTGCTGTATTCGATGGACTTGAACGTCCTGAACCTGGCGATTCCGCATCTCACCGCGGACTTGCAGCCGAGTTCGACGCAGCTGCTATGGATCGTCGACATCTACGGGTTTCTGCTCGCGGGTTTCCTCATCACGATGGGCACGCTCGGCGATCGCATCGGGCGCCGACGGCTGTTGATGATCGGTGCGGGGGCATTCGGCATCGCGTCAGTGTTCGCCGCCTTTGCGACCACCGCGGAGATGCTGATCCTCGCGCGGGCCGTGCTCGGCATTGCCGCAGCGACGTTGGCGCCCTCGACGCTCTCGCTCATCCGCAACATGTTTCTCGATGCTCGAGAGCGCACGATGGCCATCGGCATCTGGGTCGGTTGCTTCTCCGCTGGCAGTGTCGTCGGCCCCATCGTGGGTGGCGTGCTGCTCGAACACTTCTGGTGGGGATCTGTCTTCTTGATTGCCGTACCGATGATGGCGCTGCTCTTGATCCTGGTGCCATGGCTGCTACCGGAATATCGCGACCCGGATGCCGGCAAGCTCGATCTCACGAGCGCAGTCCTCGCGACCAGCACCATGCTCACGATGATTTTCGGTTTGAAGCATTTGGCGGTGTATGGACCCCATGCCGTTGCGGTGCTTTCGCTGATCGCGAGCCT
>CAZIXV010000011.1:0-5315 GCA_964543105.1 uncultured Steroidobacteraceae bacterium | reverse complement strand
TTACACGTTTACACGCCTACACGTTCACACGACCTCTCACACACTCACGAACCACGATCACGACAACACGCAAACAATGTCCCTAACGTTCCTCCTCGGCCTCCTGGGTCTCTTCATCGGCGGATTTCGCGGCCTGCTCATCGGCGCCGCCATCGGCTACTTCACCGGCGTCATCGTGCGCAAGGTTCTGCACGACCGCCTGGTCGGCGTGCAAGCGCAGTTCCTGGAGTCGACCTTTGCCGTCATGGGCGCCATGTGCAAGGTCGACGGTGTCGTGACACGCGATGAAATCGCGACGGCCGAGGCGATGTTCGACAAGCTGCAACTCTCGGACGCACAGCGTGCAACGGCGAAGGCGGCTTTCAATCGCGGCAAGACGCCGGGATTCGACGTCGACGCCGAGGTCGCAACATTTGCTCGCGCCGCCCACGGCTATCGTCCGATCCTGGTGATGTTCCTCCAGGTGCAATGCGCCGCGATCGCCGGCGACGGCAACATCCATCCTGCAGAGCACCAACTGCTCGTACGTATCGCACGCGACCTGGGCTTGAGCGAGATGGATGTCGCCCAACTCGAAGCGCTGCTGCGCGCGAGCGCCGGTTACGCCGGCGCGGGCGCACCGCCCTCGAAGAACAAACTCGCCGATGCCTATGCGGCGCTCGGACTGACCGAAGCGGCGAGCGATGCGGACATCAAGAAGACGTACCGGCGCCTGATGAGTCAAAACCATCCTGACAAACTCGCGGGCAAGGGCCTGCCCGAAAGCATGCGGCAGATGGCCGAAGAGCGGACCCGCGAGATCAGTACTGCCTACGCGATCATCAAGGAAGCACGCGGCTTTACTTGAAGCGGCGTGAGCAAAGTTTGCCGGTGCTTTGCTGTCGGAAGATACGGCTGGAACAGGTAGGCGCTGACAGGAGTAACGAGGCATCTGACACCACCCCGTGAGGGCGTGACGTTGATCCGCTCGTCAACTAACAGCCCCGTTACTCAAGCTTCCGACCGCACGCAAGCTCGCCTCGGTACATCGTCACAAGGATCGCGCCGCGTACGGATCACTTCGGCATGGATTACCTGCATCGCTCTTTACGTCGCACTCGTCCCAACGGGTCTCGTCACGAGCGCTTGGTCGGTCGTCGTCACGCAAGTGGCGGCCCTCGTTGCCTGCATTGGCTGCCTGCGCGCGGCGCTCGTACTCCAAGGCCGCGATCGACTTGCCTGGATCATTTTGTCGATCGCCGCTGGCGCCTGGGCATTCGGGCGCTTCGCCTGGGATTTTTATCCATGGCTGCGCGGCGCGCCGCGCCTCACGGACATCGGCTATCTAACCTTTGGCCCGCTTTTGATCATCGCGTTGGCCGTCCTGCGTACGACACAAAACGAACGCCGGCTCACCTGGCTGCGACTGTCGAACCTCGGCTTGATTCTGTGCGGCATTGCGATGGTGCTGATCGTCATGCTGATGCAGCCGTTTCGGCACGAGCACTTCTCGCTCTTCAACGAGATCGTCATCATGACGGAGAGCACGATGATTGCCATTGCCTTCATCGTTGCGCTGTATGTGCTCTGGTCGTATCGCTGGGGTGATCGATTCGAGGCGATGGCCTTGATTACGATATCGATCGCGATCCACATGCTCTCCGCCCTGTTCTACACACGCGAACTCGTGTCAGGCGAATACAGTGCGCAGAGCGCGCTGCACATTGGGTGGCTCGCCGGGTTCGGTCTTCTGCATTGGGCCGGTGAATCGCAAGTCGCCGCCAGCAAGTACGGTGAGACCGGTCGCGCACGGCAGCTTCTCGAACATCAGGGCTGGGTCGAAGCGCTCGTGCCTGCCGTACTCGTGTTGTGCATCGCGGTCACGGCGCTGGCGCTACGCGCGGAAATCACGCCGCGTGTCACGCTGTTTGGTTCGATCGCGCTGGCATTGTTCGCCCTGGTGCTCGCAGTTCGCGAAGGCTACATCTATGTGAGCGGTCAGCGCATTCGTGCCGAGCTGATCGAGGCCTCTGCGGAATTGCGCGAGGCGCGCGACCTGCTGAGCGAGATGGATGCGCATCGACTGGAGCTGCAGCGCGACATCGAACTCATGGCGCGCGCTGGCGCGGTGGGTTTGTGGGATTGGGATTTACGCACCGACCGCGTGCGCTATTCGCGCGAATGGAAAAGCCAGCTCGGCTTCGAAGAGCATGAGATTGGCGATAGTATCGAGGAATGGCGCAGCCGTGTGCATCCCGACGACTTACCGCCCTTGCTGCAAGCCATCCGCGCGTTTCTCGCCGCTCCCCGCGGCGAATTCAATCCCGAACATCGCTTGCGCCATCGCGATGGCAGCTATCGCTGGATTCTCGTGCAGGCCTCGGTGCAGGTGGGCGATGACGGTAAGCCGCTACGGATGCTGGGCTCGCACGTCGACATCACGGATCGCAAACTCATCGAACTGTCGCTGCGCGAAAGTCAGGAGCGCTATCGCGAACTCGTAAGCTCGCTCGAAACGCACGTCGCATTGCGAACCCGCGAGCTGACCGCAGCGTATCGCGAGTCTCAAAGCTTCGCGTATGCAGTCGCCCATGATCTGAAAGCGCCGCTGCGCGCAATCGACGGCTTCAGTCATCTGCTGGAGAGCAGCGCGTCCGCCAAACTGGATGCAAGCGAACTCACGTATATCAAACGCATCCGCAATGGTGCACTAAACATGGCCTCGCTCATCGACGGGCTATTGGCGTACTCAAGGCTCGAGCATTACGAACTGCGCTTGAGCGCCGTCGACATCCATGCGTTGGTGCACAGTCTCGTCACATCGTTCAACGGCGAATTCGCCGCAGCCAACGCGCAAGTCGAGGTGAGCGTGCCGCAGACTTTCCTGCGCGCGGACGTCGAGGGTTTGAGCGTCGTGTTGCGCAATCTGCTAGATAACGCGTTGAAATTTGCGAATCCAGCCCGAGCGCTGCGTATCGAAATCGGCGGCGCGATCGAAGGCGATGCTTTCGTCCTGCACGTACGCGACAACGGCATTGGCTTCGATCCCGCGTACCGCGAGAAGATTTTCGAAATCTTCAATCGCTTGCATGCGTCGGGCTATTCAGGAACCGGCATCGGGCTGGCCTTGGTGCGCAAGGCCGTGGAGCGCATGCAAGGTGAGGTATGGGCGCAAGCCGAGCCCGATCGCGGCGCGACCTTTTTCATCAAACTACCGCTGCATGCCCCAGTCGCGCCGCTCGCTCATTGATGCTGCGAGGGCCACATCGACGCATCGATCGTGGCGCGATACGCATGCCAGGTGGCATGTCCGATCAAGGGCAAGAGCACCACGAATCCCACCATCGCCGTCGCGAACCCGACTGCCACCGCGACGAGAATCAGCAACCCCCATACCGCCATCGGCAATTTGTTGCGCAGCGTGGCGTTCACGCTCGTTACGACTGCCGTGATGGCATCGGTGCGTCGATCGAGCAGCATGGGCATCGAAAATGCGGTCGCAGCAAACACGATCGCGGTAAACAACGCGCCCACCGCGGTACCGATCCCGAAGAACGGCAAGAGTTCACGCCATGCGGGCAACGCAGCACTCGGACGAAAAACGTTCAGCAATGTCGCGGCCCGTGCCCACACCAGCAATACGATCAACAAGCACAGGCCGAGTACCAGCGCATTGCGCAAATGCGCTCGGCCTTCGCGCAGGCTGAATGCCAAGGTCGGCCTGCGTCCGATTTCGAGTTGGTAGCTGATCGAATACAGCCCCATCGCGAGAAACGGGCCGATAAAGACGAAGCCGCTCGCCAAGCCCAGATACAGCGCAAGCAGACCGAGCCGCAACGTCAGCAGCGCGATTGCCATACTGAGTATCGTGAGCGTCACACCATAGAACGCGCTTTGCAGGGGCGCGGCGCGCATGTCCTGCCAGCCGCGCTGCAGCCACGCGAGCGGAGCTGTCATCGTCAAGCGCCGGCACGGCGCGATGAACGGCAACTCGTCGAGCGGTATGTCCGATACATTCGGATCTGGCGTCACAGCAGCCACCCTGATTGAGAACTGAAAGTCTAACGTCGAGGGATCCCTCGAAAAGTCGCGCTCGTTACGTACTTGCGTTTGAACGAGAAGGCGATAAGTACTCCGCGATGGCGCGTGTTGTGCCCAGTCGCGGCCGGCTCGGCCGCGAATGAGCCCTCGCTCGTGGAAAAAACCCGCTCGTGGGCGCCCCTTAGTTCGCGTGGGTTTGCCTTATTAAGTAGGTTCGCAGCGCCGGGCAGACTGCGCGTTATGACGACCTCACTTGGCCCGCGCCCGAATATTCGCTTCGATGCCGACCTGATCCGCCGATATTCCGGTCACGTGCCTCGTTATGCGTGCTACCCGACTACGTCGCATTTCCGCGCCGACTTCGATAGCAGTGCGTATCGCAAGGCGGCCTTGCTCAGCAACCAAGCCACGACGCCGCTATCTCTGTATGTGCACGTACCCTGCTGCGCCAATCCGCGGAGCGACTGTGGCTGCGGGAAGGTGATCACGCGTAGCGCCGCGGAAGGCGAACGGTACGTCGCAGCGCTCATGACGGAGATCGAGTTGCAGGCTGGGTTATTTCATCCTGAGCGACACGTCGAGCAGCTGCATCTGGGCGGCGCGCTGACGCTCCTCACCATCACGCAGATCGAAGCGCTGTTGCGCAAGCTGCGCAGTGAGTTTGTTTTTGCCGCCGCAGATCGCCTGACGCTGTCGATCGAAGTGGGCTCGCGCACGGCCTCGTCTGAATCGATCGCTGCGCTCGCAGCCCTTGGTTGCAATCGCATCAGCGTCGGTGTGCAGGATTTCGATCGCACGCCGCAGAGCGCGCTCGATCGCATCCAGAGCATCGAGGCCACTCGCGCCGTCATCGCTAGCGCGCGTGCAAGCGGGATTCGCGCCATCGACTTCGATCTCATCTACGGTCTGCCGCAGCAGACGCCGGCCAGTTTCGACGCTGCGCTCACTGCTACGCTCGCGATGCGTCCTACTCGCATCACTGCGCATAGTTATGCGCACCTGTCGCAGTCGTTCACGCCTCAGCGATGCAGAGCCGAAATCTTGCCGAGCGCCGCCGAGCGGCTCGCCCTATTGCAACTTACGCTGGAGCGTCTGACAGCCGCGGGTTACATGCACATCGACATGGACGACTTCGTATTACCGGAAGATCCGCTCGCGCAGGCCATGCGCAAGGGTCAGTTGCACCGCTCCTTCCAAGGCTACGCATCGCGCCCCGACTGCGATCTCATCGGCCTGGGCGTGAGCTCCATCGGCAAAGTCGCGGACTCCTACGCACAGAACGTCAAGGCGCTCGA
>CAZIXV010000010.1:25609-26705 GCA_964543105.1 uncultured Steroidobacteraceae bacterium | reverse complement strand
GAACGGAAATTGCCGCGGCACAAGTGCGTGCACACGCGCATTCCCGCCGGCTTGTCTTTGATGGCCGCATTGATGTTGCGGATGTAGAGACGATGCTGTTCGGCGGGATCGCCGCCGATCTCATGCACGTGCTCGCGCTGTTTTGGATCGTTCAAATACGCAAGGCTCGTATCGTCGAGCTGCAGATACGTGCAACCACGCTTGCCGAGTTCGGCGATCTCGCGCGCATACACGGCGGAGAGGTCGTGCCAGAACTCATCCATGTCGGGATAGATGCTCTCGTCGATCGCGGCACGACCGCCGCGGTAGTGCATCATCGAGGGCGAGGGAATCGTGAGCTTGGGCGTACCTTTCGTAACGACGCTCTTCAGGTAGTCGAAGTGGTCGCCGAAGATGCACGTATCCATCTTGAGCTTTTCGGCGACGCGCAGACCCGAGGGTGTGAAGTCCACATCGCCTTTGGCGCTATGGAAATGCACCGTGATGTTCTGTTCGACCTTGCGCACACCGCCGATCTGATACAGAAAATCCATGTGCCACGAGGAACGCCGGAATTCGCCGTCGGTGATGCCGTTGAGACCGATGTCTTCCTGCATCTTGACGACATCGCGGATCGCCTGCTCTTCGATGGCGCGCAACTGCGCAGCATCGATGCGGCCGTGCTTGTGATCTTCGCGTGCGCGCGTCAGCTCCGGCGGCCGCAATAGGCTGCCGACGTGGTCCGCCCGAAACGGCGGTTGATTCGATTGCATGGCCGATACCCCCAATGTCCGGCCTCGCACAGCGAGGGCCTGTCATTTGTTACACGCATCCCTGCCCTACGCTCGCTCCCTGATACGGCGTCGCGCGCCGCTTAGACGTCGATGATGCGCGCATCCGGCGCGGGATCGTACAGGCGCGCGACGCACTCTGCTCGATGGTCGAGTACCGCGCGCTGATTGATCGATCCCTTGTCGGTGATTTCGCCGTGATCCAGCGACGGCGCTGATGGAATCAGCATCGCACGCTTCACGCACATCGAATTGCCCGGGAAGCGTTTGGCGTGCGCCTGCAAGCGCTCGCGCAACAGCTGCAACAACTGCGGATGCGTCGCGAG
>CAZIXV010000010.1:0-25509 GCA_964543105.1 uncultured Steroidobacteraceae bacterium | reverse complement strand
TCTGCAATCGATAGTTCATCGAGCGCATCCCACACATGCTGCGACAACGCCGCGCCGGCAAAGAAATACGCCTTCAAGCCGCTATAGAACTTCTTGCGCAGCACCGGATCGCGCTGCATTTCATGCGCGAGTGATTCAAAGCCTTTCGGCACGTTGAAATACACCGTCGGTGAGATGTCGTGCAGATTGCGCACGGTTTCAGCGAATCCCTTCGGCGTCGGTTTGCCATCGTCGATGTACAGCGAACCGCCATTGAACAGCGTGATGCCGATGTTGTGACTGCCGCCGAAGGTGTGATTCCACGGAAGCCAATCGAGCAGTACCGGTGGCTCATCGCGCAAGAAAGGCATCGCTTGCAGCGTCATCGATGCATTGCTGCAAAGCATGCGCTGCGTTGAGATCACAGCCTTGGGCTGTCCCGTCGACCCGGACGTCAGTAGAAACTTCGCGATCGAGTCGGGACCCGTCTTCGCATGCAAGCGTGCGAGTTCGTCTGCGGGTTCGGCTTCGAGCTGCGCCAGCGTCGTGACTTTGCGCCCCGCCGTATCCGCATCGCCAACGACTTCGACTGCGGGGTCGATCGCGGTGCGCAGCGCGTTTTCGAAAGCAGGCGTATCGAATGCCGCCACCAAACCTGGGGTGATCAGCTCGAGCACATAGCGGAGCTTTTTCAGATCGGCAGAGGCTTGGGAATACGGTGGCGAGACCGGACAGAACGGTACGCCGATCCACATCGCGGCGAACGCCAACGTCAGGTGTTCAATGCTATTGCCCGAAAGAATCGCGACCGGACGCTCATTCGACAGATTGCATGTCGCAAGCCCGGCCGCGATGCGCTTCACGCGTTCGAGCATTTGCGCGTAGCTGACCTCGACCCAGGCGCCGCTGCGATCGCGACGCGCAACGAACGTGCGATCGGGCGCTTCCTGCGCCCATTTCTCGAGCAAGTCGGGCAGACGCGCCGGATAAGGCGCCATCGTGCCTCGCGGACGCAGATACATCACCCCGTCCGGGCGCCGCTCTACGTCCGTGGCGAATTCATCCGGCGTCCAGCCAAACGCCTCGGCCGCCATCGTCAACCTTCCGCCAGCCGCAGCGCGCGAATCGCGTTCTGTTTCAGGATCAGATCATGGACTTCGGGCTTGAAGCCGGCTTCCTTGAAGTCTTTGATCCAGCGATCCGGCGTGATGAGCGGATAGTCCGAACCGAACAACATCTTCGTCTTCAACTGCGAGTTTGCGTATTGCACGAGCTGCGGCGGGAAGTACTTCGGCGACCAGCCTGACAAATCGATATAGACGTTTGGCTTGTGCAAGCAGACCGACAACGCCTCGTCCTGCCAGGGCCAGGAAGGGTGCGCGATGATCACGGTCATGTCCGGGAAGTCGGCGGCCACATCATCGAGATGAATCGGGTTGGAATATTTCAACCGCAATCCGCCGCCGCCCGGCATGCCGGTACCAATGCCCGAATGCCCGCTGTGAAAAATCGCCGGCAGCTTGTGCTCTGCGATGACTTCATAGAGCTGATACGCCATGCGATCGTTCGGGAAGAATCCCTGCACGGTCGGATGGAATTTGAAGCCCTTGATGACGCCGTCCTTGATGAGCGCCTTCGCTTCGCGCACGCCCATCTTGCCCTTGTGCGGATCGATGCTCGCAAACGCGATCATCATGTCGCTGTTGGCCGCCGCGGCTTCGGCGACCTCTTCGTTCGGAATACGCTTCGCACCGATCTGATGCTCGGAGTCGACCGTGAACATCACGAGACCGATTTTGCGTTCGCGGTAATACGCGACGGTTTCGGCAATCGTCGGGCGCTTGCCGGCCTTGAAGTATTTCGACGAGGCTTCCTCGAACGGCTTCCAGTACTCGTCCGGCTCCTGCCGGCACGAGACTTCCGCGTGGGTGTGAACGTCGATTGCAATCAGGTCATCGAGCTTCATTTACTTCGCGCCTCGCTGTGCTTCCCACTGCGCAATCGTCATGTTCTTCTCGACGAGTTCGACGAGCAGCGGCGCCGGCTGCCAATGCATCGGCCCAAAGATCTTCTGGTACTTGAGCATGCCATCGAGCAGCGTCTTCAAACCGATCTGTTCGGCATAGAACATCGGGCCGCCGCGAAACCGCGGGAAGCCGTAGCCCGCCGTCCACACCACATCGATGTCGGACGCGCGCAGAGCGACGCCTCCTTCGAGGATCTTGATGCCTTCGTTCAAGAGCGGATAAATGCAGCGCTCGACGATTTCTTCCTTCGTGTGCTCGCGCTGCTTCACGCCGAGTTGCTTCGCGCGTTCGGCCAGGATCGCAATTGCTTCCGGATCATCGAAGCGCGTGCGATTGCCCGGCTCGTAGCGGTAGTAGCCCTTGCCATTCTTTTGGCCCAGGCGGCCAGCATCATGCAGTGCGAAGTCCGCTTGGTAATACGCAGGATCGGGCGGGAATTGCTCGGCATTCGCCTTGTGCACATTCACGCCGACATCGATGCCCGCCATGTCGAACACCGCGAGAATGCCCATCGCCATGCCCCACTCTTCGAGTGCGGTGTCGACTTCGCGCGGCGTTGCGCCTTCGAGCACCATCGCTTCGGCCTCGCGCGCATAACCTTCCATCATGCGATTGCCGATGAAGCCGTAGCAGACCTTCGCCAGCACCGGCGTCTTACGTAGCGGCTTGGAAAGATCCATCACCGTGCGGATCGTCGATGCGGAGGTTTGCTCCGTGCGCACGACTTCGAGCAACGGCATCACGTTGGCGGGCGAGAAGAAGTGCATGCCGATCACGTCTTGTGGACGGCTGGTGACTGCCGCGATCTTGGCGATATCGAGTGTCGAGGTGTTCGTCGCGAGAATCGCGCCGGGCTTCGCGACCTTGTCGAGCGTCGCGAAGATCTTCTGCTTGAGCTCCATGCTCTCGAACACGGCCTCGATGATGATGTCGACGTTCTTCAGATCGTCGTAGTTCAACGAGCCCTTGATCAGACCCATGCGCTTCGCCTTGTCTTCAGCAGACAGACGGCCGCGCTTCACCATGGATTCGTAGGTGGCGTCGACGTGCTTCAAGCCGCGGTCGAGACCTTCCTGATTCGCATCGATGATCGTGACCGGCATGCCGGCATTGGCAAAACAGATCGCGATACCGCCGCCCATCGTGCCGGCGCCGATGATGCCCGCCGATTTGATCGGCTTGCTTTCAGCATCCGCGGGCAGACCCGGAATCTTGCGCGTTTCGCGCTCGGCGAAGAACGCGTGCACGGCGCCCAGGGATTCGGGCAGCTTCTTACATTCGTTGACTCGCTTGGTTTCGTACTCGAGACCTTCGGCTAAGCTGAGCTTCGCAGCCGCGCCGACGACTTCGACCGCGACAAGACCTGCTTGCCGGTTCGGATACAGCTTCTTGGCCTGAGCCTTGGCTTTTTCGATGATGTCCGGCGTTGCCGTGGCCGGATCCACCTGCATCTCGCCGGTGCGGCGCACACCCTTGCCTTGGCTCAACAGTTTGCGCGCGTATTCCACTGCACCTGCGCGCACATCGCCGTCGATCGTCGCGTCGATGAATCCGGTTTCCAGTGCGGCCTTCGCATCGACCGGGCGAGCCGAAAGAATCAGTTGGAGTGCCTTTTCGACGCCGATCAAGCGCGGCAGACGTTGCGTGCCGCCAGCGCCCGGAATGATGCCGAGCGTGACTTCAGGCAGCGCGAAGCGCGTCTTCGGCAATGCGATGCGGTAATGACAGGCCAATGCGATTTCCAAGCCGCCGCCCATGACGGTGCCGTGCATCGCGGCGATCAGCGGTACGTTCAGGTTTTCGTAGCCATTGAAGATGGCGCGGTATTCCTCTTCCTTCGGCGGGCCCGAGAATTCGCCGATATCGGCGCCGGAGAAGAAGGTCGAGCCTTCGCACAAGAGCACGACGGCCTTGACGTCTTGCGCCTTACCGAGCTCGGCCAACGCATCGCGCAGGCCATCACGCACGGCTGCGGTAATCGTATTGACCGGTGGGTTGTTGACGACGACGAGAGCAATCTCACCGTCGCGCTCGACGCGGACGATCGGCGCTGAACTCATGTAGATCGGACTCCTGCAAATGTACTGACTGTTGGCGGTCTGCTGGTGTGAAACCCGCCGCTTTGCGCTCGTGCGCTGCAAAACCAGGCGCGCGCTACGAGGGACAACTTCTAGAGTTGCCGCCAAACCGATTTAGCCCGGACCTGCCTCATTTGGAAAGCCTGGGGGCTCATATATACGATATAAGTCACATGGATATCAGAGACGTAGATTTGAACCTCCTCGTCGTCTTCGACGCTTTGCTGCGTACGCACAGCGTCACGCGCGCGGCGGCAGAGCTGGGTATGAGCCAGCCGGCGACGAGCTTTGCGCTGAACCGGCTGCGCGCCACGCTGGGCGATCCGCTGTTCGTACGTACTTCCCGAGGGATTCACCCGACACCGCATGCCGAGCATCTGGCGGAGCCGCTCACTGAGATCCTGGACAGTATTCGCGGCCGGCTCTTGCAGCAACCAACGTTCACGCCGCAAGAAGCCGAGCGCACGATCACGTTGAACATGCCGGACATCGGTGAACTGGTGTTCCTGCCCACGATTCTCAAGCGGCTGGCGGTGCTCGCACCGAAGGTGTCGCTGCAGACGATCAATCTGCCGGATGCCGAAATCGAGCCGGCGTTACGCTCAGGTCAAGTCGATCTGGCGCTGGGTTTGTTTCCGCAGCTGCAAAGCGCGGCGCTGTATCAGCAACGACTCTTCACGCATTCGTTCGTCTGCGTCGTGCGCCGCGATCATCCGCGCATCGGCGATCGCATGACGCGGCGCCAATTCATCGACAGCGACCATGCGGTCGTCGCGGGCGGTCACGCGGATGAAGCGTTGGAAGCGGAGTTGCGCGATCAGGGACTCGTGCGGCGAGTGGTCCTGCGCGTCGAGCACTTCCTGGCGCTGCCGACGATCCTCAGCGAAACCGATCTAATCTTTACGGTCCCTTACGCGATCGGCGCCGGGCTCGCAAAACTCGCGGACATCAAACTCGTCGCCCCACCATTTCGCGCCAAACCCCGCGTCGTCAGACAGCACTGGCACTCACGCTTTCACAACGATCCCGCCAATCGCTGGATGCGGGGCGTCGTCGCGGATTTGTTTCTGGAGAAGCGGAAGCGGAAGGCGGAGTAACGCATCAAGAGTGCCCCCACCCTAACCCTCCCCCGCTATCGCAGGGGAGGGGATAAGACTTGCGCTTCCGCCCCTGCTTCGTAGGACTTCCGGTTCCCTCCCCTGCGGAGCGGGGGAGGGTTAGGGTGGGGGCGGTCTTATCACCAAGCAGCGCGGCCCAAGCCCGCACTGCTGACAAGCACTCTATCTCCGCGGCAATCGCAACCCCTCTTCCACCCCACCTGCATCCTCGAGCGCCAAAATACGCTCGCACAAGGCATCTGCTTGCGCGTGCGACATCGGCGCCGCAGCGCGGGCCGCACAATCGATGAACTTGGCGCGCAGGCGCTCATCACTCATCGGTCGCGATGGATGGCCGAGCGCCTGATCGATCGTGCAGTCGAACTTGCGACCATCGCGCAGTTCGATCTCCAAGGCGCCGCTCGTTGGCGAACACCCGCTGTCGACTGGCTCGATGCGTTGCGTCACCGCCAAGAGCGTTGGATTGGACAACTGCTCATCAGTGAACGAATCCAATGTCACTTCATCGTGGACGAGCGCCGTTGCGACGGTGAAGGGAATACTGAACTTCGCGTCGATCGCCGTCGTTGGCGCACGTTTGCGTGGCAGGGGATCACACAGCATCTGCTGTACCGTGCCGATGAACACGCGCACACGCGCAATGTCCTCCGCCGCAAATCCATGCGCCGCGCGCAACTGTTGTGCCGCTTCGATGTACGGATGCGTGCCGCGGCAACACGGCCAAGCTTTGAAACTCAACTCGTCGATGTAGAAGCGTTTGCCGAGCCCTTCCAGGATGGCGTTCGGATCGAAACGATCGGCAGCGAAGGCATGAAAGAACGCGCCCTTGCCTTCGAACGGCGCATCGAAACCGCGCACGCCTTCTGCTGCCAATGCCGCGGAAATCACCGCGGCTTGCGCGGGAAACGCTTCGCGCACTGCGCGAATCACCGTGTCACGGCTGAATTTGATTTCTTGCGGACAAACGTTCTGACACAGCAGCAGCGAGAACGCATCGAGCGTTTGTTGCGGCGTCAGTCCTCGCAGCCGCGCGGTTGCGGCCACGGCGCCAAAGGCGCCGAGGATGGGTGGCGGATACCAGGCGTGCTCGAGTGCATCACCGACGGCGAGCGCGAGCCGACACACCAGATCGCAACCGGCCGCCATCGCCGTGATGAACGTCTTGCCGTCGACATCGAGTTCTTGCGCCGTCGCCAGTGCGGCAGGGATGAGCGAGGCATTCGGGTGCACCGGCGCCGCATCGAACGCATCTTCGTAATCGAGAGCGTGCGCCATCGCACCGTTCGCCAGCGCCGCATTTGCAGCCGACACGCGCTCCCAAGAACCGAGCACACAAGCCTGCGGTGCACCCCCCATCGAGCGCGCCACAGACACGAACGGTTTGATGTCAGCACTCAAACCGCTCGCCCCCAGCATCACACCAATGCCGTCGAGCAACGCGCGCTTGGTCGCGACGACGGTGGACTTCGGCAGATCTTCGAAGCGCAGCGTCGCGATGTGAGTTGCGATCGCCGCAGAAAGTGCGCTCAAGGCTCGTTCCTCTTACGGTTGACGGTTGACAGTTGGCAGTTGACCGCCAGAGGGGCCTTGCTATGTGTGACCGCGCGCCCAGCGCGCTCTGGCTGTCAACCGTCAACTGTCAACAGCCGGCGGCCGGCGGCCGGCGGCCGGCGCCCTCACTCGAACGTCAACGGCACACGCAACGCACCAATCTCCGGCATGCGTGTCGGGACGACTTCGCCGCTCACATGAAAGCCTTTCGTGCGGGCGAGTAATTCCTCGAGCGCAATAATCAGCTCCATTCGCGCAAGGCCGGCGCCCAGGCACATGTGCGGACCGCGACCGAAGGCGACGGACTCTTTCATGTTCGGGCGGTCGAGCTGAAATTCTTCCGGATTCGGAAACACTTCTTCGTCGCGATTCGCCGAGGCGTACACCAGCGCAATCGGGTCGCCGGCGGGAATTTCGCGGCCGCGGATGCACACATCCTTGTTCGCGGTGCGCGCGAAACCTCGATACGGCGTGTACAGCCGCAAAAATTCTTCCATGGCCGCAGGAATCAGTTGCGGCTCGTTGCGCAGCTTGGTTTGCAACTCACGATCGCGCGAGAGGTGCACCGCAATCGATCCGATGACGACCGTCGGGGCGATGATGCCGACGACCAGCACCTGACGGATCGTGCCGACGATCATCTCTTCAGGCAGCGGCTCGCCATCCACGCGCGCCGCAAGCAACGCGCTGGCGGCATCTTCGGTCGGGCTCATCGGATTCGCTTTGCGTTCGGCGACCAGCGCGCGCGCCATGTCATAGAGCTTCAAGCTCGTCTCGCGTGTCGACTCCATATCGTTGGATTGCACGGCGATATTGTAGCGGCGGCCGACCTCCGCCAATGCGTCCGCTTGATCTGGCGGCAGATTCATCCACATCGCAAACACTTCGATCGGCATGCGTGCAGAGAAATCGCTGCAAATGTCGCCGCCACCTTGCGCGACCATCTTGTCGAGCAAGCGCGCGCAGATTTCACGAATGCGGGGTTCGAATTGACGAATGCGACGCTCAGTGAGCAATGGATTGAGCGCGCGGCGATACGGTGTGTGCTCAGGCGGATCCAGATGGAGCGGCGGACGTCGCCCAGTAAACGCGACTTTCGGGACTACGTTCTGTTTAGAGGTAATGAACGTGTCGCTTTCGCTTGCAGCGCGCGTCACGTCGGCGTGTTTCGTCAAAGCCCAGAAACCACCCCAGGCGTCGCTGTGCGCAACCGGACACTCTTTTCGCAGCCGCCGATAATCATCGTGTGGGCTATCGAAGGTTTCTGGCTGCAAAGGATCGAAGTCTTGTTTCATAGTCTCGAGGATAATCCATCATGAAAGCGCTTTCATGCCGCACACTATAGGCCGGCTGCGCATACTTTGTGAACTGATGAGCTCCAAGAAGAAATTCAGCAAACTACCGAAGCTGGAAGATGTCGCTGCACGCGCGGGCGTGTCACCGGCCACCGTTTCGCGCTTTTACAACAATCCCGCCGTGGTCGCGCCAGCGACGGCGGAGCGCATTCGCGACGCCATTGCCGAAACCGGCTACATGCCCGATTTGATTGCCGGCGGGCTCGCCTCGCGGCGCAGCCGGCTCGTGGCCGTGCTCGTGCCGGAGATGGCGCACTCGATTTTCAACGACACCATCGAAGAGATGGTGAATGAGCTATCGCGCGATGGGCTCGTCGTCATGCTTGGACTCACCGGTTCCGACGACAGCGGCATGCCGACGCTCATCGATGCGGCGCTGTCGCGCCGCGCCGAAGGCGTGATCTTGAGCGGCCTCGTCGTCAACGAAGCGACGCGGGAGCAACTACAGGCGCGCAGCACGACTGTCATCGAAACCTGGGGTCTTCCCGAGAATCCGATCGACGTCGCGGTCGGCTTTTCGCATGCCGCCGTCGGCGTCGATGTCGCGCGTTTTCTCGCCGGGCGCGGCTACCGCCGTCCCGTACTCGTCGTCGGCGACGGCCATCGCGCGCGCATGCGCCGCGATGCCTTCGTGCGCGAATGGACGCAAACCGGGCATCCGCCGCCCACGCAGCTTCAAGTCGAGATCCCGACGCATTTCGGTCACGCCCGCATGATCTGGCGTCAGGTCATGGATCTCGAGCCGAGGCCCGATGTCGTCGTCTGCGGCTCCGATCTACTCGCGCAAGGTTTGATCGTCGAAGCCTATGCGGCCGGCAAGCGGGTCCCGCAAGACATTGCCGTCATGGGTTTCGGCAATCTGTCGATCGCCGGTGAAATGCGGCCCACGATTACCTCGGTCGATCTCGACGGTGCGCGCATCGGCCGCGAGGCGGTCGGCGTGCTACGCCGCCGCGCCGCAGGCGAAAAAATCGTCAACCGCGTCATAGACGTTGGGTTTCGAGTGATTGCACGTGAGAGCGCTTAGCTTCCCAGCGCGGCGCCAGCCACAACAACGCAATCGACCCGATCAGAATCACCGCGCCCAGCACCTCGGTGCCGGTCGGCTTCGGCAAGCCAATCGTCCAATGCAGGATGAATGCGGCGCTCAGTCCAGCCAATAGGCTCGATGAACGCTCGAGCGGCACGCAATAGGTGTTCTCGCGCGAGTCGAGCAGGATGATCGCTGCGAACACGGAAACGATCGTCAGCGAAATCGCCATGCCGATGAGCGGCCACATCACCGGGTCGGTCCACACGCGCAGGAAGCCGAATTCGAGCTGACCCGCCTGACTGCCAAAGCCGCTTAGGGACAGCAACGCCAGAATGACGATCGACATCGGCAACGCGACGACTTTTTCTTCGACGAAGTAGCGTTTCACGGTGTCGGTATTGCCGTCCTTCGATACGCGCGTCATGACCCACAGACGCGTGAAGTAGCCCGCCGTGTAGATGACGACCGCCGCAATTGCGAGTGGCGGCAGCTTCAACCCGCCGCGTTCAAACATCACGAGGAACAACGAGATCGCGACCAACCCTAGCGCCGTCCAGCTCCACCAGCGCACTCTGCGGCCGTAGATGAAGTCGACCAGCGGCGCGATGATCAAGATGTCCCCGCGCATCAGTAATTGAATGAACGGGATGCTCACGTTCTGAAAGGTATAGGACAGCGGCACGGTAAACAGAATGCAGGCGGTACCGATGCCGGAAATGAAGGTGTACTTCGTCGGCACCGGAATTTTCCAGCGGCCGATCTGCTTTTGATTCGAAAATCGAAACCAGCCCGAGTACCAAATGAACGCGTACGTCAGGACGAGGTTCATGATCAACGTCGGCGGCAAGGTTTCAAGACCCGTGAGCGGCCGCCCGAGTGCTGGATGCACGAAGCTCGTCGCGTACTTCGTCAACAGGATGTTCGGAACGTACGCGAGGAAATAGAAAAGAACGGCAACTTCGATGCGGATGCCTTTGCTCATGCGTTTGCTCCGATCACGACGCGATCACCACGGACTTCGAAGGTCGCGTTGAGTTCGGCTTCCGCCGTGACTGCACGCAGGTAGTCGACGACCTTGCCGAAGCGCTCATTGTTCGGCGCCAGCACGCGAGGTAAGGCGTCGCGATCGATCCACACCGGCAAGAAGCTCGTTTCGAGAATGCGGCCCTTGGCGATTTCGAAGCGCGCGAGCACGGACATGCGCGAGTCCGGCGGGAAGTTGTACAAGCTGTCGAAGTCCGGCACCCAATCCGTCGCGAGCTTTTGAATTTCCTTGAACGACTTGCGCTGCGCGTGCTCCGGATCCATTCGCAAATCAGTTGCGAAATTGCAGAGACTGAATAACACCGGTCGCCCATCGATGACTTCCGCGCCCTTCAGGATGTGCGCGTGATGCCCCAGGATCGCATCGCACCCCGCTTCGATCGCAGCGCGCGCCACTTCGCGCTGGTAGTCCGCGATCGTGGCGCGAATGAAATGAATCCCCCAATGCAGCGAGACGAACACCAGATCGGCATTCGCCTTCGCGTTGCGCACATCGCTGCGCAAGGCGGCAAGATCATCGGCGTGTGCATAAGTGTGAATGCGCGCAGGCGTGCCGGGCTGATCATGCTCGACCTGCTCATATAACGTATGTGCGCGCATCGGTGCGCACCCCGGCCGGTTGGCCTCGGCCCAATACCCCATCGGCAAAATCGAGCTGTAGGCTAAAAACGCGATGCGCGTGCCGTCGCCGAGCGTGCGATAAACCGGCGCACGTGCCTCGAGAATGTTCTTGCCTGCCCCGACCACATCGAGGCCGGCTTCGCGCAGATGCCCGATGCTTTCGAGCAGCGCTTCGTTGCCCCAATCAAGACAATGGTTTCCCGCACAGGAAATCACATCGAAACCCGCACGTGCCAACGCGCCGGCGCCTTCCGGGATCGCCAACACGGCATGACGTGCTTGAGGTAACCGCGAGCCGCGCCGCGCGAACGTTGTTTCGAGTTGGCCGAAAACAACATCTGCGGATTGCAGCACCGGCCGGATGGCATCGAAGCATGTATCCGGGTCGGGCCGGTCGGGCGCCAAATCGCCCGCGGCAAGCACAATTTGAGTCAAAACCATCCCCCCGAGCGCACCTGTGCAGCGCTTTATGCAGTTTCGATTCGTCGGATGCAAGCGCTTTCATCGACCTGTTTTTGCTGCTAAGGTCCGCGGCGATTGCGCAACGGCGGACGCGAGGTCGCTATGTATCCGGCGCTGCGATGGGATCAGAATGGGGTTATGTCTCTCGGGGGAATCATATGAACGTCCAAAGTCCTTTCCGTTTTAGCCGCTATGCATCGCCGTTGGCGCTCGCCATTGCTGCAACACTGGCCGGCACCGCTCAAGCTCAGACGCAAACTTCAGCACTCGAAGAGATCGTCGTCACCGCCGAACGCCGCGAATTGAATCTGCAGGAAGTCCCTGCATCCGCCACCGTACTCACGGCCGACAGCCTCGCTCGCATGGGCGTCGACAACGTGATCGAAATTCAACAGGTCGCGCCTGCAGTCGCGATCAACACCTACAACCGCAGCACATACGTGAACATCCGCGGCGTCGGTATCGCGCAGTCCGCGCCAACGTCGAGCCCGGGTGTCGCCTTCTATATGGACGGCAACTTCATTGCGCACGAACACACGATTGCGCATTCGTTCTATGACATCGAATCGATCGAAGTGCTGCGCGGCCCGCAAGGCACCTTGACCGGTCAAAACTCCACCGGCGGTGCGATCTACATCCGCACGCCGGCACCGAGCTTCGATGGAGTGAGCGGCTACGTCGAAGCGACGGGTGCAAACCATGACTGGAAACGCGCAGTCGGCGCCGTAAACATTCCCATGGGCGATGTCGTCGCGGTCCGTTTGGCGGCCGTGTATGACGACAAAGGCAGCTTCACGGATAACCTCGGCCCCAGCTCGAGCGAGCCTGGCGCTTCGGAATTGAAGGGCGCGCGCGCATCGGTTCGCATCCAGCCGACCGATGGCATGACGTTCGATCTACGTTACGAATATTTCGATCTCGAGTCGGGTTACAACGCCGTCAAGAACCGCGCTGACCCGGATCCACGTCCGTTCGTGATCTATGAGGACGCCACGTCGTTCTTGAATCAGGATGGTTATCGCGCAGCGATCGAAGCGCGCATCGATCTCGGCTCGAGCATGCAGTTGCGTGCGCTGACGTCTTACTTCGAAGCGGACAACTTCGACCAAGCCGACGGCGATCGCAACACCGAGGCGCGCGGCGCACTGCCGGTGCCACTGCCGCTGCCGACGAGCGGCGCCAATACGCGGACCTATCCGGGACGCGTCGGCTTCACCTCGCAATCGTTCGAAACAAGCGTCACTGAAATCAACCTGCTGTCGACGAGCGATAGCCCGGTGCAATGGGTGATCGGTGCGTTCTATCTGGACGAGGAAACACCGACCCAAGTGCTGCGCGACAACCGCAACACGGACACGCTGCGCCAATCGAACTCCACGATCGACACGATTGCGTTCAACGAGTCGAAGTCCGTCTTCGGCCAGATCGACTGGCGCCTGAGCGACTCCTTTGCGCTCGACGTCGGTGCGCGCTACTCCGAAGATGAGCAGGTGTACGGGCGCAATCAAATTCCGGGCTGCGCAAGCAACTGCGCCACCGGGATCGCAACCTCGGACGAAGTGACCGGTCGCGTCGGCCTGAAGTACTTCGCTTCCGACGATGCGATGCTCTATGCAACCGTGTCGCGCGGCTACAAAGCAGGCGGCGTGAATCTCGATCCGGCATTCGCACCCTTCGGACCAGAAACGAATGAAGTGCTCGAACTCGGTGCGAAGACCGAGATGATGGACGGTCGCCTGCGCGTGAACGGCAACGTCTACTACTCGATCTACGACGGCATGCAGCTCTCCGCGCTCACCGCCGCCGTGCCGGGCGGTCCGCTGCTGCCGAACACGTTGAACGGACCGGAAGCGCGCATCTATGGCGCGGAACTCGAACTGCTCGGTCGCTTCGGCGGCTTCGGCTTCAACTTCGGCGCCGCCGTCATGGAGGGCGAGTTCAACGAAGCCGGTGAAGTTACCGACACCCAAACGAACCAGAACTCGCCGATCGTCAAAGGCCAGGGCATGCCGTTTGCACCTGCAGTCACACTCTCAGGCGGCGTGGAGTACGAGATGTTGTTTGGCGACATGTCGCTGACGCCGCGTCTGCAGGCAGCGTTCCTGGATGAACAGTACGCAACGCCATTCAAGCATCCGGAGACTCGCGTGCCTTCACGCGTGGTGGTCGATGCGCGTTTGACGTTCAAGCCGATGCAGGCGTTGACCGTCGAGGCATTCGCGACGAACTTGTTCGATAAGGAATACATCGCCGTGCAGTTGCAGGATGCATCCAGCGCCGCCGGCGGCTACATCTACGGCGCGCCGCGTCAGTACGGCGCCCGTTTGAAGTACGAGTTCTAATCTGCCCGTCTGGTTGGGCGCGAACGGCGATTTTCCGTTCGCGCCCAACGCTTTCACCCTTCCAAGCGCGATCGGCTTCGTCGCTGGCGCGAATCCACGCAGAATTCTTCTGGTCTATCCCCTCCGCGATTGCCCATCGCCTGCCTTCCGCAAAGAAGCACGTAAACTCACGGCTCACCGAGCCGTCTGAAGTGCAACGAACGTGCTGATCTCGTGACCAATCCATCCGCTCCTGCGCCGTTGCCGACGCACATTCGCGTCTTGCGCGGACTGTTCGAGTTGCGGCCGGCGCCGCCGAATCGCTGGGCGTTTTCATTACGCGCCGGTGTGTGCATGGGCATGCCGATCCTCGTCGGCTGGCTGCTCGATCACACCGCCGCTGGCCTCATGGCATCGATCGGTGGTTTCACTTCGTTGTATGGCAGCGGACGCGCCTACTTGAGTCGCGCACGTCATCTCGGCGCCATCGCCATTGCCTTCGCACTTTGCGTCGGTATCGGATTGGCCGTTTCGCCGTCGCCATGGCTCGTTGTGTTCGCCGTCGCGTCCATTGCAATGATTGCGACATGGCTCAGCAATGCGCTGCAGATAGGCCCACCCGGGGCTTATATGTTTACGCTCGCCTGCGCCGCAGGGACTGGCATGCAGGGGGTCGACGCTGCGCCGTTGCATGGCGCACTCCTCGTGTTCGCGGGCGGTGCATTTGCGTGGCTCGTGCAAATGGGCGGGGCGCTATTCAATCCGCGGGGCCCGGAGCGCAATGCCGTCGCCGCCGCGGCGAATGCTGTCATTGCCTATGCAGAAGCCAGCGGCACGCCGCGGGGATCGGCTGCTCGCCATCGCGCCGCTTTTGCGCTTCACAACGCCTGGTCGGTGCTCATCAATCAACAACCCACTGCACGAGTGGGGGATGAGGTGCGTCGTTTGCGCGCTCTCAATCGCCAACTGCATCTCTTGTTCGCGGACACGCTCGGCGCAGCGATTCGCGGCGAGCAAAGTCCGGCGAGCGTCGCGGCGGCGCGCAGCATTGCGGCGCAGATTCGCAATCCGGAAACCCGCGCCGACAATCCGCATCCGATACCGATGGCGCATCCTGGTCCGCTCGATGCCTTGATGGAAGCACTGCGGCCGGGATCGAACGCATTCCGCGTCATCGTACGCGTGGGTGTCGCCGCAATCGTCGTCGGCACGCTCGGCGCCTTGCTGCATGTTGAACGCGCCTACTGGGCGGTCGCGGCCACCGTGCTCATGCTGCATCAAGGCTTCGATTGGATTCGCATGCTCCAACGCAGCATCGAACGCTTGCTCGGCACATGGATTGGACTTGCGCTGGCGGGCGTCATCCTCATCGTGCACCCGCAAGGGCTGTGGCTCGTACTGACGATCATGGTGCTGCAATTCACGATCGAGATGCTCGTGGTACGCAACTATGCACTGGCCGCCATCTTCATCACGGGCGCCGCGCTGACGATCGCAAGCGGCGGACAACGCATCGATGAGCTCATGCCGTACTTGCTTGCTCGCGGTGTGGACACGTTTGCGGGTTGCGCCATTGCGCTCGTCATTTTTCGCTTACTGCCGCCGCTCGCCGCGGTCCGCCACATTCCGGATCGGTTGATCGAAACGCTGCAGAAAATCGACGCGACGATCCCGCATCTCGCGCGCGGCGATGTAACCAGCAAGGCGGCGCGCGCGGCGCGCCGTGATTTGCAACGAGCCAACTTCGCGCTTGCTGCCGCCCACGATGACAGTGTGTTCGCATCGCGCGCCGAGCGGCGCCAGGCGGAATATCTTTGGCCGACGATTGCTGCCATCGAGCGACTCGCCTATCGCACGCTGACGACGTGCTGGAGCCTCGAGCAACGCGATGAATCAGCCGCACGCGCAATGGCAGCCGAGATGTTTTCCGATGAGGACATTCGCAATGTGCGCGCGACGCTCGCGGACTTCATCGACACACTACGCAATCGATGCGCGCCGGCTTCGCTCAGTTTCCTCCCCGACGTGCTCGAACGTGAGTTCATCGGCGCACACGAATCCCTGAGCAGAGATGTGTCGAATCAGGCGTGAAGCCTGGACCATCCTTGCGGTAAGAGGGTCCTGCGGAGCATTGTCTCCGCAGGACCGATGAGCATCAGTGGCCGCGTTTCTTTCCGTGCCAATGCGAGAAGGCGGGGCGCGCTTGATCCGGCCTGCGGTAATCGCACACGCCATCAGGGAAGATCTTCTTGAGGCGTGCGAACTGCTGAAAGGTCGGCCACCACGGTAGATAGTCCCCCTCCCAAACCGCACGTTCGACCGGCTTCAGCGCACACTTATAGATACCGCCTTCGATCGGCGCGCCCGCAACGATCCGCGAAGTCGAATAGATCGGAAAGCGCTGCGTGCATGGACCGGGACGCTTGCGATCGAGAATGCCGTTCCAGGCGTCGTGACCTGCGTAGATCAATTTGCCATTCACATCGAAACAGCTGTCGACCGCACGCTTCGGACGATTGCCGCGAATGCCCTTCTTCGGATTCGCCTGGATGTTGCGCATCCATTCGTCCATGACGGCCAGCGCGTCCAGCGACTGACTCGCTTTGGGTTGGCCGGGCATCGTGTCGGTGAACCAGATCACAAGCATGTCCGAATTGCCCATTTCATCGATCACGCGCTGGCGCACCGCAAAGCTCTGATGCACGTTGTGCATGTCGAGTTCGCGCTCCATGTATTGCCGATGATCGATCGTCGGCCGCGTGAGCTTGCCGCTGAACACCATGCCGGAGGTGTAGGCCGCGCGCATCGCACTCTTGCTACCGCGAGTACGCGGTGCGGGGCGATTAGGATCGTCGCTCACGAGCATGTTGCGACGACTCCAAGGATCGAAATAGCCCGGCTCTGACAGGGCGCGCTGAATTTCCGTCGGCGAAGTACCGAAGAAAGGAAAGCCTTCTTGCACCATTTCATTCGGCTGCTTCCAACCGCCGATATGCCAATTGAGATGCAGGAACTCGTCGAACGAAATATGGCCGGCCTGCAATGAACGCAGACCGTATTGCACGCCGACGTTGTCCCACGTCGAAAGCGCTGCACCGGATTTATCCACGCCGTAGATGTTGCGCAGATCGTCCCAGTGCGTCCAACGAATGGCAGCAATCGCCGATTGCGGCTCGTAGTTCTGTTGATTCGGCGCTTGGCCGTACAAAGGATTCATCGCGAGCGGCAACAGACCGCGCCACGCAGGGACGCATTCGGTCGACCCTACCGCCGTGCTGTAACCCAGCGCCTGCTTGAGCGGCGCCAATGGATCATTCACATCATCGAAGCCTTCTTCGGCATTGAAGCCCACGAGCCACGTGCGGTTCTTCGTCGTCTGCCATTTCGGATTCGTTCGATCGGTGGCATCCATGTAGTACTCGAGCAATTCGCAATCGCCGACGTGGATCGTCTGCGTCACCATGTCCGGGTACGACTGCACCGGCAGCAACGCATCGAGCACCCCAGAGTGGTTCTGTTCGATGATGTATTGCTGAATCGCGCCGCCGGAGCCACCGAGACCGACGGTGTAAGTCGGCACACCATAGCGCTCGATGAAGCGTTCCTTGGTCATCATCGCCGTCTCGCCCGCCACGCTGAGGTTGTAATGCGTGCCGGTGTTGTTGCCGCTCGAATGCACGATGGCGTAGCCGAGCTTCAGGATGTCGGGATTCAAGGAGCCACTATGGACGGTGCCCTGCGAATGACCGATCGCAACGCCGCCCTGAAACCAATACAGCAGCTTGCCGTTCCAGCGACTCAAATCCGGTTTCGCTGGATCCTCGTTCGCGGGCGCGAGCATCGCGATGCTGTAAAGGAAGCGATTGATCGTGCCCACTTCGCGCCGCACGATGAAATCGACGACACGTCCATCAGCGAGCGTCACCGTCGACATATCTGCCGGTCGCGCGCCATTGGGTAACGGCGCCCAGGCATTGCCGGTCGTGCGATACAGATACGTTACGAAGGTGTCGATCGAACAATCGCGGCTATAGCCGATCACCTTGCCGGTTGCATCGAAGACGCGTGTCCCCGGTGGCGTGAAGCTTTCGACGAGCGGTTGTTTGCCAATGCCGCTTTGCACGGTGGTGCAAACGAACGGATGTTGTTGCGGCCCTGAGAACATCGGCCCCGTGATCGGATAGTTCGTCAGCTCGATCGCAGCCCGTTCCCATTGGCCTTTGATGTACGCCTCGAGCACGTTGCGCCCCTCGGCCAGTCCAGTCACGACCCCTTCGAGCTGGTGACCGCTGGAGCGCAACGGAACGTTGACCAACCGTCCATTGAGAAACAGCTGCACTTGCTTGTGCAGCCCAGGCGGGGCCGTGACTGCGATCCGCGCATCGCCGCCAGAAACATACTTCGGCGAACTCGATAACACACGTAGCTGAACTTTCGGGCCGCGCGGCGCAGGTTTGTAATCGTGTTTCGAGCCGCGGCTGGGATCCGCATGACCCGAAAACTCGTTCGCAGCTGACTTCGCGGCCGCGAGCCCCGGCAGCGCGAGCGCCAACGCCATCAGCATCAATACGCAAACCTTCCCCTCGAACCCGCGGCTCGCGCCGCGCTGCAGCAATCTATAGCGATACATGCGAGATCCCCCCGGTCACGTTTTGTGCCGCCCGGTTGCCGGGCATTGTCGAATCAACGCGTGGCAGTCGACACCGCTCGCGCGCGCCGGCGCATCCTCCGGCGAGCCGGTTGCTTTGGCAATCGCGGTCGATGCGGTTGATTTTTGACGCGCGCGCGCGGTGGAGGGGGATTTTGCCTCAGGAAAGATCAACGCGACGGTCAAGCGGCGCTCCGTCGCCGGAGGCGATTTGCGCTGCTTTACTGCCGCTGCTCGCGCGCGACGCGCTCTTTCTCGAAGCGCTCGGTGATATCGCGCGCTTGAGCGAGCGCGCCTATGACGCTCGCCTGCGCATCAACGATGATCGAAAAGCTGAGTTCGACGTAGATCTGCGTACCGTCCGCGCGCAGCGCACGCGTCGGTAGCGAGTGCCCGAGGTACTTCGTCGTACCTTCCGCCAAAGCGCGCTCGAAGCCGCGCCAGTGCGCCGCACGAAAACGTTCCGGAATGATGAGATCGAGACTCGCGCCCAATGCTTCGCGCTGGGTAAAGCCAAAGATCCGCTCGGCCGCTGCATTCCAGACTTGGATCGTGCCGGTAGTATCCGCAAAGACCACGGCGTCCGGACCTTGCGCGATGAGCAATTGGGCTAGCCGATCTGCGACATTCGCGTTCACTGAATGCCTCTCGATGCGTGATGTGCGGCCACCGTACCCCGTTGTCGCGCAACACCAAACCTCGCGCGATCAATGCTGACCGCCCATTTATTCGACATTTCTAGCGCGAGCAGGGATTTGCGAACGTTGTAGGCCTAGATCACCTCGGCGGCTCGCAAGGATTCAATCTCGTCCTTTGAATAGCCGAGCTCGCCCAGTAATGCATCTGTGTGCGCACCCAGCGCCGGCACACCGGAGGTGAACGCCGGACCGTCGTGCTCGAATTTTACGCCGGCGCCGACCAGGCGAATGCGTTCACCCGTTTCATCTACGTTCACATCGGACAACGTGCCGCGCGCTGTCACGTGCGAATGCGCGGCAAATTCCTGCAGCGTGCGCACTACGGCCGCAGGCACGCCTGCTTTCGCGAGCAACTGCTCCCATTCTTGTGCTGGGCGTGCGGCGAGCGCCGCAGACCATTCTTCCATCAAGGCATCGGCGTTAGCGAAGCGCGCCTCGCTCGTCGCAAAACGCGGATCGGTTTTCAATTCAGGCCGCTCGACGATGTCGCACACGCGTTCCCACCACACGGAGTGGACGGCCGAAATGAACAGACTGCGATCCTGCGCTTTGAACTGACCGACCGTGGGACGACCAACCATTCCGGGACGACCGGTGAGATGCGGCGGCGCAGCCACTTCGAGCTGGGCATTGGCCACGGGAATCGAACTGATCATGAGCGCGACGTCCGCCATCGCGACATCGATGCGCTGACCTGCATTGGTTTTACTCCGTTGCAACAGCGCCGCGAGAATGGCTGAGTACGCCGCATATCCGGTGAGCGGATCGAGCAGCAGCATCGGCGTCTTACGCGGATGATCGGTGGGCGCAATCTGCGCGGCGAGCAGACCGCTCGCTGCTTGCACCGACGACTCGATCGCCGGCATGTGCTTGAGCTCGCCATCCTGGCCAAAGCCCGAAATCGAGCAAAAAATCAGCCGCGGATTGAGCCTCTGTAAACGCGGCCATTCCAAACCGAGACGCGCCGCGACACCGGGCCGGAAATTTTCGACGACGACGTCGCCGCTTGCGACGAGCTTCGCGACGATCTCTTGCGCGCGCGGCTCACGCAGATTCAATGTCATCGAGCGCTTACCGGCGTTCGCCGCATAGAACGCGCCCGGGCGTTCGCGAAAATCATCGCCCTGCGGCGGCTCGATTTTCACGACGTCTGCGCCCATCAGCGCCAAGTGATGCGTACAGAATGGCCCCGCCAAGGCATGCGTGAAATCGAGGATGCGAATACCAGCTAAAGGTCGGGTCACTTCGATGGCTCCGGCGGCAGACTATCCTCCGGCGTGCTGATGCGAATCGTCCTGGCGGAGATGATCAGGGACACCGCCGCGAGCGCGAACACAACCGTCACCCACATCAGCGCATGACGCAATCCTTCTGCGACCGCAAACTCGCACGCCGCAGCAAGCGCAGGTCCGCTGCCTTCGATCGCGCGACCACCCACGCAGGATGCTGCGAATTCACCCAGCTCTGCCGGGAAATAGCGGCTCGCAAGAAAGTCGCTGATCGCGCCCACGGTCGGGGCGCCCACCGTGCTGCCGACGACGGTGGCCGCCACCATGAACACCGCCGCACCCGTCGCGCGCATATGGCCGGGCACGATGTTTTGCACTGCTGCGAACATGGGACCGTTTTTGATGTTGTACGTCATGTCCGCCAGCACGATGAGCACGAGCATCAATGGCAACACCGGCTGACTGAAGGCGAGCACGTACAGAATGCAAGCGCCTGCCGCGCTGATGGCGGGCACGATCACATACGAGCGACCGCGATCATCCGCGTAGCGATCTGCCATCCAGCCGCCGATGAAAGTGCCGACGACACCGGCGACGCCCAGCACGCCTTTGACTGTGCCCGCTTCTGCGAGCGACAAGCCGTGGCTGCGCATCATGAAAGACACTTCGAACAACGTGATCGAATACACGCCCATGCCCGTGAACGAACCGGCGATGAAAACGAAGACAAATGCGCGATTGCGTACCAACCAACCCATATCGGCCGCGAAGCTGCGCTTGATGCGCGCACGCTCGCTGGCTTCGGTGCGCTGATCGCGAATCGTGAACCACGTCAACAGCGCAATGATCACGCCGGGCAATCCCACCACCAGAAACGCGACACGCCAACCGTAAAGCTGCGCGACGACAGCGCCAATGATGGGCGTGAGGATGCCGGCGATCGATGGCGCGGCACTCAGGATGGACAACACGAAGCCACGCTGCCGCACGCCGAAGTTATCGGCGACCAGCGAATGACTGATGGGCAGACTGCCGCCCTCCCCGGCGCCGACACCGAAGCGACACAACGCCAGCTGAATGAAATTCTGCGCGGCGCCACACAGCGCCGTCATGCCGGACCACACGGCAACGCAGACACTCAACAGACGGCCGCGATTAACACGCTCGGCCAGTCGCGCCAGCGGCAAGCCGGCGAGCGCGTAAAACAAAGCGAATGCCGGGCCACCCAGCAAGCCCAGCTGCCAATCGCTCAACCCCAGTTCGCGTTTGATGGGTTCTTGCAGGACGGCGAGAATCCCGCGATCGAGGTAATTGCACACCGCGACCAGCAACAGCACGGCCACCAGCGCGACCTGATAGCGAGTCCATTTCATGCTGGTGCTCGAACCTTCCGCTGCTACAGAGGCATCGAGTCTTGCCACATTCTCACCGGGTCGCTGCGCCATCGCTTCTCACTTGGTTGGTATCGGCATCTTGTCGAAATGAAGGGGATTGCGCCGACTCCCTCTGGCCGTTACCCGTAGCCTGTTGGCCGTAACCCGTTGAACGTAACCCGGCCCCCGCGGCACAGCCGCATCAGGCACGCCTGACACCGTCGCGCACTAATCGACTGCTGACGAATTCATCGAGCAACGCGCGTACCTGCGGTGTGTCCTCATCCTTCTCGAGCCCCAGGTACGCGAGCCCCGCGGCCTCGCACACTTGTGCATAGAGCGAACGCGTACGCTCACCCGACGGCTCCAGGCCGATCACCGCGTGCGCACCCCAACGGCGCGCTTCCTCCACTTCCCAGTACGGATCCTTGTCGAACAAGAACAACTGACGCGCGGCGAGCGCTCGTAGCGGATCATCACCGCTGAGCGTGCGAGCATACATGGGCGCCACGGCGCTGTAGCGATTCGACACGATCGCACCGCCGTGACGCTCGCGTAGATACGCATGAAAGCTCGGATCGTTGCCGCTCGTCGCCAGATAAATGCGAAAACGTTCTTGCGGATAACACGCCGCGCCTTGCGCGACGAGCGCGCGCACTTCATCGCGAAAGGCTTGCGTCAGCTCGAGATTGCGTGGCGTGCCACGCTGCCATGTCACCTGATACATCGCCATTTGATCGCGCAGGCTCACTGGCAACGGCCGCGCCGCCGCCATCATGTCGCGCGCGTCTTCCCAGACCGCCATCTGTTCGTTGAGCCGTTCCATCGTCTCGCGAAACGTGGCTAGACTGAACGGTCGACCCACTTTAATTTCGAGCCACGCGATCAGATTCTTGACTTGAGCGACGCGCTGCTCGAGCCGATCGAGATCGATGATCTCCTCGCAGCGATCGCGCAGGTAGGTCCACCAGCGCGGCGGCAACATCCTGCTGAACTGCGAAACCCAGCCGAAATCCAGCGGATAGCATTCGCAACCAAACTGTCGCGCCCACAACTCCGTGACGCGCAGCTGCGCTTCATCGCGTGTCGTGCCGACGATCAGCGTGGGCTTGGGCAAGCCCTGCCACGGCGCATGGGCAGGATCCAACGCGCTCGCCAACCCCAATGCGAAATGCGTGGGCACATAGCCGTGCGCGTCCAGCACGCGCTCATAGTGCGGTCCCTTGCGCTCGGAATACGTGATGATCGAATTCCAATAATTGATGACGAGCGAGGGAATACCGAAGGCGGTGAAGATCTCCTCGAAATCATCGGCATTGCAGATGGCGAATTCACCGCCCTGCTGCACATGTCGTCGCGTGTCCTCCAGCCATTGCCGCTGATGCGCGCGCACCGCATCTACACTGTGTAAGCGCGCTTGCTGCGCGCTCATGCAGGCACTCCAGGGTGCGCCGTCAGGGAGTTGAGGAATGTTGCGACTTGTTCGCGCAGCGCATCGTTCGAATCGCACGCGTAGGGTTGATTGCGAAGGTGTAGCGCGGGGATGCCGCAAGCGCGCAGCCGCGCCACTTGATCTGGCGTTTCCCAGTTCTGGGAACCATCGCCCGCCATCGCATAGAAGATCGAGGCATTCGCTCGCGCGTGCTGCGCGCGCTCGACACTTGCCTGAATCGTGCGTTCGATGGGAAACAAGATGGAACATGCCGGCCGGCAGTGGAAACGTTCCGCCAATGCGAGCATCGGCTCGAGCGAGGTTTTCACTGGGCGATCGCAGATGCGCGCGCCCCAACAATGATCTTCGGCGACGATCGTCGCGCCCAGCGACTCGACCAATGCATAAAACTGCGAATGATCGAAAGGACTGCCACCCAGGAAGACTCGCGCACCATCGCGCGTGGGTAGGGCTTCACGCTGTGCGAGCAATGCCTTGAGCCATCCGTTGTGCTCGGCTTTCGCCACGAACATCGACGAGCCGAAAATCGCGAGCGCATCCACGCCGCTCAAACGCGAGGGTTCAGCGGTCCGCAAGGGGGCGATCTCGCGCAGCAACGCGCGGCTTTCATTGCACACGTCAATGACCGCACGCAGCGCTGACGCGTCGATCGGCTTACCCGCCCAGGCTTCAAGTTGCTCGCGCAGCTTGAAAATGCGATCGCGATTGTAGGTTTCGGCGACGAAATACGGACTCCACGCCTTGTCGAGGTAATGGAGCGTCGGGATGCGCAATGACGGATGTTCGCGCTTCGCATCCTGCAATTGCCGATAGATCGCCTGAATCGCATTGCGGTTGTGCGGCACGATCAGGTAGTCGAGCACGTCATAGGCGCCATCGAGCATGCGCGCCAGCAGCGAATCGACGAACACTGGACGCGCAGCGACATCGGGCGGATAGAGGCGATCGACGTGCGTACGCACTGAATCGAGGTTCTGCTCCGGTGCGCCCGCCACGCGCAGCGGAAAAAATCCTGCCGCGATGATCAACTCTTCGGGCACGTTATCGCAGAGATAGCCGACCACCCGCCCGCCGGCCGCCTTCCATCGCCGCGCCGCTGCTGTTCGATCCACATAGGCGTCGCGAAACTTTTGCAAGATGGCTGGCATGTCGAGATCGGGGTTGTGCGAGCTGCGCTTCAGATCGTGCCCGACTTACGCAATCGCGCCAGTTGTTCGTCCGAATAACCTAACAAGGCTCTGTAGGTCTCATCATTGTGCTCGCCCACTTCTGCCGGTCGTGACGCGAGCTGCGCTTTCGTTTTCGAAAAAACGATCGGCACCCCCGGTCCAAACACATCGGCGACTTTGCCCGCGCGCGGATGCACCAATGGCACGATTTCGCCGCGCGCGAGCACGCGCTCATCGCGCACGGCAGCGCCGGGATCGCGCACGACCGCAGCGGCAATACCCGCTGCTTCGAGCTGTTGCGTGAGCTCGTGCGCGTTCAACGATGCGGACCACGCAGCCACTTCCGCGTCGAGCGCAATATAGTTGCGCAGCCGCGCAGCTTGGCTGACAAAACGTTCATCCGTCGCAAGCGCCGGCTGTCGCATGATTTGCGTGAGCGTTTTGAAGTTCTTATCACCGGAGCAGCAGATCACGACGTGCCCATCCGCGGCGGGATACACACCGAAAGGTGCAAGCCGCGGCACCGTTGGACCCGTGCGCATCGGCACGCCGAGCTGCTCGAGAATTTCGAAAGGTTCGATCGCCTGGAGCGCCGTCATCGCGCCCAGCATCGACACATCGATGTACTGACCTTCACCCGTTTGCCGACGGTGATAAAGCGCCGAAACGATGCCGATGACCGCAAACATTGGCGCGCTCAGGTCTGCGAACGGCACGCCGATGCGCGTGGGCGGATCCGTGGGAAGGCCGCTCGTCATCATGACGCCACTCAACGCTTGAATGATGCCGTCCATGGCTTTGCCGCCGCCCGGCGTGCCTTCCTGGCCGAAGCCGCTGATCGAGCAGTAGATGATGTCGGGCCGAATCGCGGCCGCGGCGCTGTAACCAACGCCGAGACGCTCGGCGGTGCCGCGCGTGAAATTTTCGACGACGACGTCGACATGGCGCACCAGATCCGCGAACACCTCGCGCGCATCCGGGCTCTTGAGATTCAACGTGATCGCCTCTTTGCCGCGGTTACGGATCAGGTGCCCGAGCGACACATCATCGTCATTGCGGCGCGTGAGGCTTGCGCCCTCCTCACCCAGGAATGGTGCATTCTCGCGTCCATAACCGCCGGGCGGCTCGATGCGAATGATCCGCGCACCGAGGCCACTGAGCAGCAACGTTGCATACGGCCCGGCCAGCGCGCGCGTGAAATCCAACACCGTCACGCCCTGCAAAGGGCCCTGTTGCTCTGTCGACACGTAGTTGTTCCTGTCCCGCTTGTAGGTCAATGGCACTTGAAGTTTGGCGCGGGGCTCGGGGCTCGGGGCTCGGGGCTCGGGGCTCGGGGCTCGGGGCTCGGGG